>JBEAOO010000140.1:0-8925 GCA_041164825.1 Pseudomonadota bacterium
CCCCGACGCCGCCTTGGCCGCCGCCGTGCGCACGCTGCAAACCGACCACGGCTGGATCGAGGAAGACTGGTTGATCTTGGCGCCGCAATTGCGCGCGCTGGCCGCTGGTCACCACGACTTCGAGCCTGCCGAGTTCTTGCATGCGGCCGAGATCTACATCGCGCTGATGACCTCGCACATGGCGCTGGAAGAATCGCTGGTCTACCCCGAGGCCAAGGCCCACGCAGCGCGACACCAACAAGGCCGTGCCCGCCGCCTCGCCGCCGCCTGACGCCGGCCCGCGGACCTACACCGCCAAGGCCGTGGTGCGCTTGACGGTGCGCAGCACCAGCAGCGAGTTGGAGCGCGCCACGCCGGGCAGGCGCATCAGCACCTCGGTGTGGAAGCGCTCCAGGTCCTCGGCGTCTTGGTAGGCGAAGCGGATCATGTAGTCGTTGGAGCCCGCCACGTAATAGCAGTCGAGGATGTCGGGCTGGTCGCGCACGGCTTGCTCGAAAGCTTCGAGCTGCGGCGTGTTCATGGTCTCCAGGTTGATGATGGTGAAGCTCACGCCGTGTTTGCCCACCGCGCGCGGGTTGAGCAGCGCCACGTACTGGGCGATCACGCCCGCGTCCTCCAACTCCTTCACCCGGCGCAAGCAGGCCGAGGGCGAGAGGTGCACGCGCTGCGCCAGCTCCACGTTCGAGAGCCGGCCATCCTGCTGCAGCTCGTTCAAAATCAGCCGGTCAATCGCATCAAGTTCAACTTTTTTTGGCTTCGGAGACATTTTCTGCGGTACGGCGGTGGGTTCTTCGCATGATATTGCAGCGACGTGGGTTCGCCCTCCCCCCGTGAGCAAGCACATTGCGCGCCCTTCGGCATAGACTGGCCACGAGCCACCGCTGCCATGGCGGTGACACCCAATCACAGACCCCCTGCGGAGCCCCGGATCGATGAACGCCCCTGCCCTTGACGCCTACTGGATGCCGTTCACGGCCAACCGCCAGTTCAAACAAGCGCCCCGCATGCTGGCGCGCGCCGAGGGCATGCACTACTGGACGCCAGAAGGCCGGCAGATCCTGGACGCCGCCGCTGGCCTGTGGTGCGTTAACGCCGGCCACACCCGCCCGCGCATCGTCGAGGCCATCCAGCGCCAAGCCGCCGAGCTCGACTTCGCGCCCTCGTTCCAGATGGGCCACCCGCAGGCCTTTGAGCTGGCCGAGCGCTTGGTGGCGCTGACGCCGCCGGGGCTCAACAAGGTTTTTTACACCAACTCAGGCTCCGAGTCGGTCGACACCGCATTGAAGATGGCGCTGGCCTACCACCGCGTGCGCGGCGATGGCACGCGCACCCGGCTGATCGGCCGCGAGCGCGGTTACCACGGCGTCAACTTCGGCGGCATCTCGGTGGGCGGCATCGTCACCAACCGCAAGATGTTTGGCCCCATGCTGGGCGGCGTCGATCACATCCGCCACACGCACGACCTGGCGCGCAATGCGTTTTCCAAAGGCCTGCCGGAGTTTGGCGCCGAGCTGGCCGACGACCTGGAGCGCCTGGTCACACTGCACGATGCATCCACCATCGCCGCCGTGATCGTTGAGCCCGTGGCCGGCTCCACCGGCGTGCTGGTGCCGCCGCAAAACTACCTCAAGCGCCTGCGCGACATCTGCGACAAGCACGGCATTCTGCTGATTTTTGACGAGGTCATCACCGGCTTCGGCCGCACCGGCTCAGCCTTTGCCGCACAGACCTTCGGCGTCACGCCCGACCTGATGACCGTGGCCAAAGGCCTCACCAACGGCTGCGTGCCCATGGGCGCAGTGATCGCCAGCCAGCGCATCCACGATGCCTTCATGACGGGGCCGGAGCACCAGATCGAGTTCTTCCACGGCTACACCTACTCGGCCCACCCGCTGGCCTGCGCCGCCGCACTCGGCACACTCGACACCTATGCCGAAGAAGGGCTGCTGACCCGCGCGGCCCAAGTGGCGCCCACGTTTGAGGCCGCCATCCACTCGCTGCGCGATGCCCCCAACGTGATCGATGTGCGCAACCTGGGCCTGATCGGCGGCATCGAGTTGGCGCCGATTCCGGGTGAGCCGGGCAAGCGCGCCTTCAGCGTTTTCCTCGACTGCTTCGAGAAGGGCTTGCTGATCCGCACCACGGGCGACACGATTGCGCTGTCGCCGCCGCTGATCATCGAAGACCAGCACATCGCCCAGATCGTCGACACCCTGCGCGGCGCCATCACCCGCGCCGCCTGAGCTTCTCACCACGCACCGCCTGCCTATGAGCGTCTCCGCAGATCGCCTCCCCCGCCGCCAGCCCGTGGTGCTGGTGCCCGCTTGCAACCGCATGTCGGGCGAACATCCCTTCCACATGGCTGGGCAAAAGTATGTGGATGCCGTGCGTCTGGCCGGCTGCTTGCCGCTGGTGGTGCCCGCTGCCCACATCGATGAGGTGGCTCACCTGCTGAGCTTGGCCGATGGCGTGCTGCTCACCGGCTCGGCCTCCAATGTGCACCCCAGCCGCTTCGGTGAACCGGTGCTCAACCCCGCGCTGCCGCTCGACCCGGTGCGCGACGATTGGACGCTGGCGCTGATCCCCAAAGCCTTGGCCCAGGGCGTGCCACTGTTCGGCATCTGCCGCGGTTTTCAAGAAGTCAATGTGGCGCTGGGCGGCAGCCTGCACCAAGCCGTGCAAACCGTGCCCGGCCACTTTGACCACCGTGGCGCCGAAGGCCGCGAGGGCGCGAGTGCCGAAGAGTTGTACGCGCCGGCCCACCCCGTGCAACTGCTGGCGGGTGGTCTGCTCGCCGAGCTGTTGGGCCCGGACGATGTGGTCGTCAATTCTGTGCACGGCCAAGGCGTGAACCGCCTGGCGCCCAGCCTGCGCGCCGAAGCCTTTGCCGCTGACGGCTTGGTCGAGGCCTTCACCCAACCCAGCGCCCCCGCCTTCAACCTGTGCGTGCAATGGCACCCGGAATGGCAGGCTGCGGGCAACCCCGTGTCGCTGGCCCTGTTCCGTGCGTTTGGCCGGGCCTGCGAGTTGCATGCAGGTCGGCGTCTGACACCTGAGACGGCACCCGAGCCGGACCACTAGGGCCGCGCCTGATGCGCGTTGCCCGACGGCGGGTGTCAGATGCTGTGTCAACCACACGCCCAGACACCCACCCGACCCGCCTGCACCCACTGCAGGCCCCGAACCCCAGGTGCACCATGCAAGACAAATCCAAATTCACCTTCGCCGAGCTCGAACAGTGGCTCAATGAAAACCGCGTCACCGAGATCGAGTGCCTCGTGCCCGACCTGACCGGCGTGGCCCGCGGAAAAATTTTGCCGCGCGCCAAGTTCACCGAAGACCGCGGCATGCGCCTGCCCGAGGCCGTGGTGGCCATGGGCGTGACGGGCGTGTTCCCCGAAGAAGGCCCGTACTTCGACGTCATCACCCCCACCGACCGCGACATGCACCTGCGCCCCGACCCGGCCACGGTGCGCATCGTGCCCTGGGCCACCGACCCGACGGCGCAGGTGGTGCACGACTGTTTTGACAAGGACGGCAAGCTGATCCCGTTCGCGCCGCGCTCGGTGCTGCGCCGGGTGTGCGACTTGTTTGCCGCCGAGGGCTGGGACCCGGTGGTCGCACCCGAGTTGGAGTTTTATTTGGTGGCGCGCAACACCGACCCGGACATGCCGCTGAAGCCGCCGATTGGCCGCAGCGGCCGCAGCGAAACCTCGCGCCAGGCGTACTCGATCGACGCGGTGAACGAGTTCGACCCGCTGTTCGAGGACGTCTACGCCTACTGCGAAAAGATGGAGCTGAACGTGGACACGCTGATCCACGAAATCGGCGCCGGGCAGATGGAAATCAACTTCTTCCACGCCCACCCGCTGGGCCTGGCCGACGAGGTGTTTTTCTTCAAGCGCACGGTGCGCGAGGCGGCGCTGCGCCACGACATGTACGCCACCTTCATGGCCAAGCCGATTGCCGGCGAGCCGGGCAGCGCCATGCACATCCACCAAAGCTTGGTGAGCAAGGCCACGGGCAAAAACATCTTCAGCAACCCGGACGGCACGGCGAGCAAGGAGTTTTATTGGTACATCGGCGGGCTGCAGAAATACATCCCGGCAGCGATGGCCTTGTTTGCCCCGTATGTGAACAGCTACCGCCGCTTGGCGCGCTTCACCGCCGCGCCCATCAACATCCAGTGGGGCACCGACAACCGCACCGTGGGCATCCGCTCGCCCGTGGCCACGCCGGCCGCACGCCGCATTGAGAACCGCGTGATCGGCGCCGATGCCAACCCCTATGTGGCGCTGGCCGCAACTCTGGCTTGCGGCTACTTGGGCATCAAGAACCAGATCGAACCCGCGCCCGAGTGCAAGGGCGATGCCTACTTGGGCGACTACCAGTTGCCGCGCAGTTTGGGCGAGGCACTGGAGTTGCTGCGCAACGAAAAAGACCTGGCCGAGGTGCTGGGCCAGTCCTTCGTCACCGTCTACACCGAGGTGAAAGAGACCGAGTACGCCGAGTTCATGAAGGTGATTTCGCCTTGGGAGCGGGAGCACTTGCTGCTGCACGTTTGACCCCCCCGAGTCGCCTGGCGGCGCTCAGTTGGGCCCACCCCTGAGTCGCCTGCGGCGCCTTCCCCTCAAGGGGACAACGCCCTTGGGCCGGCGGAGCCGGACCCTTGGCGTTCTGCTTGATCCGCGGAGGGCGGTGCGCTGTTGCGCGGCCCTTCTTTGCTTGTCCGAGATTGGTGGTTTGAGCGCGGCGTCGCTCAAGCCGCATCATTTGGAGAGTTCTTCATGACCCGCACGACTTCTGAATGGCAGGCCGCGGACGCGGCGCATTTTCTGCACCCGTTCACCGATTTCAAATCCCTGGCCGCCAAGGGCAGCCGGGTGATTGAGCGGGCGGACAACATCTATTTGTGGGACACCGAGGGTCACAAGATCCTCGATGCGATGTCGGGGCTGTGGTGTGTGAACGTGGGCTACGGCCAGCCAGAACTGGTGGATGCGGCCACGAAGCAGATGCAGAAGCTGGCCTTCTACAACAGCTTTTTCCAGACCACCACACCGCCCGCCATTGAGCTGGCCGAGCTGCTGGCCGAGGTGACACCCCCGCAGTTCCAGCACGTGTTCTTCTCGGGCTCGGGCTCGGAGGGCAACGACACCGTGGTGCGCATGGTGCGCCGCTACTGGGACCTGCTGGGCCAGCCCGAGCGCAAGGTCATCATCAGCCGCCACAACGCGTACCACGGCTCCACCATGGCGGGCGCATCGCTCGGCGGCATGAGCGGCATGCACGCCCAGGGTGGGCTGCCGATTCCCGACATCACGCACATCGAGCAGCCCTTCTGGTTTGAGCTCGGTGCGGGCCAAACGCGCGATGAGTTTGGCATCACCGCTGCGCGCTGGCTGGAAGACAAGATCTTGGCCCTGGGCGCCCACCGCGTGGCAGCGTTCATCGGCGAGCCGGTGCAGGGCGCTGGCGGCGTGATCGTGCCGCCAGCCACCTACTGGCCCGAGATCCAGCGCATCTGCGACAAGTACGGCATCTTGCTGGTGAGCGATGAGGTCATCACCGGTTTTGGCCGCACCGGCCAGTGGTTTGGTTGCGAGACCATGGGCTTCAAGCCCGACCTGATGACCTTTGCCAAGGGCGTCACCAGCGGCTATGTGCCCCTGGGCGGCGTGATGGTGGGCGACCGCATGGCCAAGGTGCTGATCGAGCAAGGTGGCGAGTTCAACCACGGCTACACCTACTCCGGCCACCCGGTGGCGTGTGCGGTGGCGCTGGCCAACATCCGGCTGATTCAGAGCGAAGGCCTGGTGGAGCGCGTGCGCAACGACGTGGGCCCGTATCTGGCCGAGCGCTTTGCCGAGCTGGGCGAGCACCCGCTGGTGGGCGAGGCACAAACCTGCGGGCTGATGGGCGCGCTGCAACTGGTGAAAGACAAAGCCAGCCGGCTGGTGTTTGATGCGGCGCTGGAAGTGGGCATGCTGTGCCGCGGCCACTGCTTTGGCAACGGCGTGATCATGCGCGCCGTGGGCGACCGCATGATCATTGCGCCGCCGCTGGTGATGACGCGCGCACAGATCGATGAGATGGTGACGCTGATCCGCCGCTGCCTCGACCTCACGCTGGCCGACGTGACCTCGCGCGGCTGGCGCTGAGCCCATCGCTGGATGCGGGGTGGCGGCCTGCCGCACCCTGCCCCGCCCCTCTTTGACAAAGGCAGACCGCCATGGCCGACACCGCTTCCACACTCTGGCACGACCGCGCGCAATCGCTGCGCATTGACGGCCGAGCCTTCATCCACGGTGAGCGCCGCGACGGGCTCAGTGGGGCCACGTTTGACAAGCATTCGCCGATCGATGGCCGCCTGCTCGGCCCCGTGGTGCGGGGCCAAGCCGGAGACATCGACGCCGCCGTGCGCTCCGCCCGGAGCGCCTTTGACGACGGCCGCTGGCACCACCAGCCACCGGCCGCGCGAAAAAAAGTGCTGCAGCGTTTTGCCGAGGCCATCCTGGCCGCCAAGGACGAGCTGGCGCTGCTCGAAACCCTGGACATGGGCAAGCCCATCCGCTACGCGGCCTCGGTGGACGTGCCGGCTGCGGCGCGCTGCATCGCCTGGTATGCCGAAGCCATCGACAAGGTCTACGACGAGGTGGCGCCCACGGGCCGAAACGCTTTGGCGCTGATCACCCGTGAGCCCATGGGCGTGGTGGGCGTGATCGTGCCCTGGAACTACCCGATGATCATGGCCGCCTGGAAGCTCGGGCCGGCCCTGGCCACCGGCAACTCGGTGGTGATGAAGCCGAGCGAAAAATCGCCGCTGACCGCCCTTCGCCTGGCCGAGCTCGCGCTGCAAGCCGGCCTTCCCGCCGGCGTGTTCAACGTGGTGCCGGGCCACGGCCACGAGGCCGGCGAGGCACTCGGCCTGCACATGGATGTCGATGCGATTGGCTTCACGGGCTCCACCCGCGTGGGCCGCAAGATGCTGGAATATTCGGGCCGCAGCAACCTGAAGCGGGTTTACAACGAGCTCGGTGGCAAGTCGGCCTACTTGGTGTTTCCGGCCTGCCAGACGCCCGAGCGCGCCGCACGCACGGTGGCAGGCAGCATGTTTTTCAACCAGGGCGAGTCGTGCAATGCACCGTCACGCGTGCTGGTGCACGAGGACCTCGCCGACGCCTTTGTGGCCGAGGTGGTGGCGCAAACGCCCAAGCACCAGCCAGGTGATCCGCTGGACGCGCGCACCGAGATGGGCGCGCTGGTTGACGAAGGCCAGATGCGCACGGTGCTGTGCTACATCGAATCGGGCGTGGCCGAGGGCGCGCGCTGCGTGGCCGGCGGCACCCGCGTGCGCGAGGCCACGGGCGGCTACTACGTGACGCCCACGGTGTTTGACGGCGTCGACAACAGCATGCGCATCGCCCGAGAAGAAATCTTCGGCCCCGTGCTCAGCGTCCTGCGCTTCAAGACCGAAGCCGAGGCCATCGCGCTCGCCAATGGCAGCGACTACGGCCTGCAAGCCAGCGTGTGGAGCCACGACATCAACCAGGCGCACCGGGTGGCGCGCTCCTTGCGTGCTGGCACGGTGCACGTGAACCAGCACGACGAAGACGACATCACCGTGCCCTTTGGTGGCTACAAACAAAGTGGCAACGGTCGCGACAAGTCGCTGCATGCGCTGGACAAATACACCGAGCTGAAAACCACGTGGCTGCGCATCGACCACTGATGCGCACCACCAGGGCGCACAGGGCGGCGCGAAGTCGCACCGTTTGCGTGCGAGCTGCACCGTGGTCGTCAGTCTCCGGCTGATAATCCGGCGCGCTGCACCAAACCTGCACGGTGTCGGGGCGCTGATTGCTGCGCTATCCTTTTGAGCTGTTGGGTCTTTTCGTTTCAATGTTGTTGACAGGAGTCCTCATGAAATTGACGTCGTACCGGCCGCTCGCGGCCTTGGCTTGTGTGGCTGCTGCCGCCGCAGCGCTCTTCCCCGCGGTCGCCCGCGCCGAAGAAGAGAAGGTCCTGAACATTTACAACTGGGCCGACTACATCGGCGCAGACACGATCGCAAATTTCGAGAAGGAAACGGGCATCAAGGTCCGTTACGACATTTTCGACAGCAACGAAGCGCTGCACGCCAAGCTGGTGGCGGGCAAGACGGGCTACGACATCGTGGTGCCGGGTTCGCACTTTGCCAAGCAACAGATCGAAGCGGGCCTGCTGCTCAAGCTCGACAAGAGCAAGCTGCCGAACCTGAAAAATCTCGACCCCGCCATCCAGGCCCAATTGGCCAAGATGGACCCCAACAACGAACACGTGGTCGACTGGATGTGGGGTTACACCACCGTCGGCATCAACAAGGAGAAGGTCGCCAAGGCCCTGGGCGGCATGCCGCTGCCCGACAACGCCTGGGACCTGGTCTTCAAGCCCGAGTACATCTCCAAGCTCAAGGGCTGCGGCGTGTCCTTCCTCGACACGGCATCGGAAATCATGCCGATCGCGCTGAAGTACATCGGCAAGGATCCGATGTCGAAGAACCCCGACGACTACAAGGCTGCGGGCGACATGCTCAAGGCGATTCGCCCCTCGGTGACGCGTTTTGCCGGCTCGGGCTCGGACTACATCGACCAGATGGCCAAGGGCCAGCTGTGCGCGGTGGTGGGCTGGTCGGGCGACATCATGATCGCCAAGGACAAGTCGACCAAGGCCAAAAAGCCGCAGCAACTCGAAGCCCTGCTGCCCAAGACCGGTGGCCTGTTGTTCTTTGACGTGATGGCCATCCCCAAGGATGCCAAGCACCCCGAGAACGCCATGAAGTGGATGAACTACATCATGAAGCCCGAGGTGCATGCGTCGCTGACCAACGCGGTCTTCTACGCCAACCCGAACAAGGAATCGATGAAGTTCGTGAAGCCTGAGCTG
>JBEAOO010000141.1:0-9179 GCA_041164825.1 Pseudomonadota bacterium
CGCCGGCTTCGTAGGTTTGGCGGAACGACACCACGGCCTCTTTGCCGCGCACATCGATCTTCACGTTGGACAGCGAGATGTTGATGCCCGACTTGCCCATGATGCGGGCCCGACGCGCCGCCTGCCAAGCTTTGGCGCTGCCTTCGCCGCCCGAGAAGCCGGCTTCATAGCGGCTGAAATAGCCGTCCATGTCCTGACGGGTCCAGGCCGTGGCCCAGCCGCGCACTGCGGCCAGCACCTCGCGCTCGTCCTTGGCGCCCTTGGCTTCTTGGGCCTTCTCGGCCTCGCGTGCTTCCTTGGCTTCCTTCGCGGCTTTGGCCTCTTTGGCCTCCGCCAGCTCGGTCTTCTTGCGCTCGGCGTCGGCCTGGGCCTTCTTGCGTTCTGCGTCGGCGGTGGCTGCCTTTTTGCGTTCTGCGTCGGCCGCAGCGGATTGGGCCCGTGCTTCGTCCGCCAACTGGGCCGTGTTGGATGTCGTCGGGGCCGGTGTGGCTGGTTTTGCGGCGGGAGGCAGCTCCACAGGCGCGGCCGAGGTCGGTTTGTTGGCGGTCGGCACCGGTGGCACGGCCGGGGGCGCAGGGCGGGTGGCCGCTGGGTTGACGGCTGCCACCAGCGTGCCCGAACCGGGCTCGGCGGGGTCATACAGGCTGCGCATCATGGCCAAGCGCGGTGCGCTGGCGGCGTCTTTTTCGTTGATTTGCAAGGCCTTGGCGTAGGCCCGGCTGGCCATGCGGGCGTAAACGTCCCCTAAGTTTTGAAAGGCGGTGCCGTAATTGGGCTTGCTGCGGATGGCCGCTTCTAACGAGGCTTTGGCCTTGTCCATCTGGCCAGCCTCGGCGTAGAGCACGGCCAAGTTGTTGTGCGGCTCGGGCAGGTCGGGGTGGTCTTGCGTGAGCTTCACAAACACCGCGATCGCGTCGCCATTGCGCTTGAGATCGCTCAGCAACACGCCGCGCTCAAAGCGCAGCTTGGCGTCTTCGGGCTTGGCCGACAGCAGGCTGTCCAGTCGCTTCAGCGCTTCGCCGGTTTTGCCGTTGCGGTGCAACTCCTGCACGTCCGCCAGGCCATCGGCGCGAACCACGCCGCAGGCGCCCAGCAAGCCGATGCAGAGCAGAGGTGTGGCCCAGATGGGCAGGACAGGGCGGCGACGGACCATGGGGAGAGAAGGGTTCAAAGCGAGCACGGTTCAAGCGGTCAATGGATGCGGCCCACAAGCGCAAGCCGGTCGATCGCCGGCACGCGGCGGTTCGACCTCAAACGTCGCAGTTTAGTTGCACGCCACCTCGGTGGCGGCGAAGCGGGCACAGCGAGCGGATCAGGGCAGCAGCGTGGCGCTCTTGATTACCACGGGCTGTTCAGGCACGTTTTGGTAGGGGCCCTTGTTGCCGGTGCGAACGGCCTTGATCTTGTCGACCACGTCCAGGCCTTCCACCACCTTGCCAAACACGGCGTAGCCGTTGCCATCTTGCGATTGGGCTGCGTTCAGGAAGTCGTTGTTTTGCAGGTTGATGAAGAACTGCGCAGTGGCGGAGTTGGGGTTCATCGTGCGGGCCATGGCCACGGTGCCGCGGTCGTTGTTCAGGCCGTTGCGGCTTTCCAGCGCGATGGGCGCGCGGGTGGGCTTCTCACTCATGTCGGCGTTCATGCCGCCGCCTTGGATCATGAAGTTGCCGATCACGCGGTGAAAGATGGTGCCGCTGTAGTGGCCGTCTTTCACGTACTGCACAAAGTTCTCAACCGTCTTGGGCGCCTTGGCGGCGTCGAGTAGCAGCACGATGTCGCCCATGGAGGTGCTGATCCGCACCTTTTGCGCCCAGGCCGCGGGGGCAGCGAGGGTGGACGCGAGCAGCAAAGCCAGGGCGGGCAACAGGCGGATCTTCATCAGGGACACTCCATCAACAGCGGTGAAAAAAGCGGGGCGCTCTCGCGGCCCCGTCCGGTGGCACGCGGCGGCGGCGAGTGCTCGCCAGGCCTTGCGCAATGGCGCCGGTATACTCGTTCGATTGTAGTTCAGCCCCCTCTGACGCGAGGGGCGGCCACCCGGCGATGCGAATGTTGTCGCGCTGTGGGTGCCCGGCTTCGCGTGCCACGCGACGAACCACCTTTTGCCTCCGAGCGGCCCCACCTGCGGGCCCAGTCTTTCTGCGGCCCATGACCCTGCGAATCTTCAACAGTCTCACGCGCAACGTCGAGACCTTTCAGTCCATCGAGCCCGGCCATGTGCGCATGTATGTGTGCGGCATGACGATTTACGACTACTGCCACGTGGGGCATGCGCGCTTCATGATGTCGTTCGATGTGGCTTGCCGCTGGCTGCAGACGCTGGGCTACCGCGTCACCTATGTGCGCAACATCACCGACATCGATGACAAGATCATCAAGCGGGCGCTGGAGCGCAACATCCCGATCCGCCAGCTGACGGACGAGATGACGTTGGCCATGCACGAAGACGTGGCCGCTCTCGGCATCTTGCCGCCTACGGTGGAGCCGCGCGCCACCGAGTACGTGCCGCAAATGCTCAGCATGATCGGCACGCTCGAAGACAAGGGCTTGGCCTACCGCGCCACCAGCGGCGATGTGAACTACGCGGTGCGCAAGTTTGAGGGCTACGGCAAGTTGTCGGGCAAGTCGCTCGACCAATTGCGTGCTGGCGAGCGCGTGGCCGTGGCCGACGGCAAAGACGACCCGCTCGACTTCGTGCTCTGGAAGGCCGCCAAAGAGAGTGAGCCCGCAGATGCCAAGTGGGACAGCCCGTTTGGCGTCGGCCGCCCGGGTTGGCACATCGAGTGCTCGGCCATGAGTTGCGCCTTGCTGGGTGAGCATTTCGACATCCATGGCGGCGGGCTCGACCTGCAGTTCCCGCACCACGAGAACGAAATCGCGCAAAGCGAAGGCGCCAGTGGCCAGCGCTTCGTCAACTATTGGATGCACAACGGCTTCCTCAACGTTGACAACGAGAAGATGTCCAAATCGCTGGGCAACTTCTTCACCATCCGCGACGTGCTCCAGCGCTACGACGGCGAGACGGTGCGCTTTTTCATGCTGCGCACGCACTACCGCAGCCCGTTCAACTTCAGCGACGCCAACCTCGACGACGCGCGCAGCGGTTTGCGCCGCATGTACACCGCGCTCGATGGCATCGATGTGGCCGATGTGCCGGTGGATTGGTCGCTGCCGGCTGCTACCGCATTCCGTGCAGCGATGAACGACGACCTCAACACGCCTGGTGCGGTGGCCGTGTTGTTTGAACTCGCCGGTGAGATCAACCGCAGCCGCGACCCGGCCACGGCCGCCTTGTTCAAGGGCTTGGCCGCCACCCTCGGCCTGCTGCAGCAATCGCCGCGCGCTTACTTGCAAGGCGGCCCTGGCGCGCAAGGGCAGGTGGACGAGGCGCACATTGCCGAGCGCATCGCTGCCCGCGTGGCCGCCAAGCAAGCGCGCGATTTCGCGCTCGCTGATCAGATCCGCAAAGACTTGCTGGCCGAGGGCATCGTGCTGCAGGACTCACCCCAGGGCACCACCTGGATGAAGGCCTGACGCGTGCCCACTTCCATCCACACCACCCGCACGCCGGGTGATGAAGTCACCCCCGACTACTGGGACGAGGCCTGCCGCCACCTGATGAAGCGCGACCGGGTGTTGCGCAAGCTGATTCCGCAGTTTGGCGAAGGCCGCCTGCAGAGCCGTGGCGATGCGTTCACCACGTTGGCGCGTTCGATCGTGGGTCAACAAATTTCGGTCAAGGCCGCGCAATCGGTGTGGCTGCGTTTTGCTGCGCTGATGGCGGGCGACGCGCGCCAAATGCAACCAGCGAGGTTGCTGGAACTGGACGTGCCCACGCTGCGCACGGCGGGTTTGTCAGCGCGCAAGGCCGAGTACCTGCGCGATCTGGCCGAGCACTTTGAGGCGGGCTCGGTGCATGTGCGCCAGTGGCAGCAGATGGACGACGAGGCCATCATCGAGGAGCTGGTCGACATCCGCGGCATCGGCCGCTGGACGGCCGAGATGTTTCTCATTTTTTACCTGTTGCGGCCCAATGTGCTGCCCTTGGATGACGTGGGTCTCATCAACGGCATCAGTGCCAATTACTTCAGTGGCGAGCCTGTGTCGCGGGCCGAAGCGCGCGAAGTGGGCGACGCCTGGGCGCCCTTTCGCTCGGTGGCCACATGGTACATTTGGCGCAGCCTGGACCCGTTGCCGGTCGTCCCCTGACCCCCGTTGGTTTGCGCTCCTGATGGAGCCCCTTCCACACACGTTGTCGCTTCAGGAATTCATCCCCCATGAGCAAAAAACACTTTCTTGAATTCGAGCAACCGGTTGCCGACCTCGAGACCAAGATTGAAGAACTGCGCTACGTGCAGAGTGAATCGGCAGTGGACATCTCGGAAGAGATCGACCGCCTGAGCAAAAAAAGCCACCAGCTCACCAAAGACATCTACGGCAACCTCACGCCGTGGCAAGTCACGCAAATCGCCCGCCACCCCCAGCGACCCTACACGCTGGACTACGTGGCCGACGTGTTCACCGACTTCCAGGAACTGCACGGCGACCGCCACTACGCGGACGATCTCTCCATCGTCGGCGGCCTCGCCCGCTTCAACGGCCAGGCCTGCATGGTGCTGGGCCACCAAAAGGGCCGCGATACCAAAGAGCGCGGCCTGCGCAACTTCGGCATGTCGCGCCCCGAGGGTTACCGCAAGGCACTGCGCCTGATGAAGCTGGCCGAGAAGTTCGGCCTGCCGGTCTTCACCTTCGTTGACACGCCCGGTGCCTACCCCGGCATCGGTGCCGAAGAGCGCGGTCAATCCGAAGCCATCGGCCGTAACATCTTCGAGATGGCGCAGCTCGAGGTGCCCATCATCGCCACCATCATTGGTGAGGGCGGTTCCGGCGGCGCACTGGCCATTGCCGTGGGCGACCAAACGCTGATGCTGCAGTACTCGGTCTACTCGGTGATCTCGCCCGAAGGTTGCGCGTCGATTCTGTGGAAAACCGCTGAGCGTTCGTCAGACGCGGCCGAAGCCTTGGGCATCACGGCCCACCGCCTCAAGGCCCTCGGCCTGGTCGACAAGATCGTCAGCGAGCCCGTGGGCGGCGCCCACCGCGACCCGAAGCAGATGGCCGCGTACCTCAAGCGCGCGCTGGGTGATGCGCTGCGCCAAGTGAGTGATCTGAAGCCCAAGGAATTGCTGCAGCGCCGCTACGACCGCCTGCAGGCCTACGGCCGCTACACCGACACCACTGAGCGCTGAATCGCGCATTGAGCGGCTGTGACTGAGGTGCCGTCACGTGCCACCGCCTGCGTGGCCGTGGCCTACAGCGGCGGTCGGGACTCCACCGCCTTGCTCCACGCCACGGCGGTGGCTGCGCAGGGGCAGGGCATCGAGGTGCTGGCCCTGCACGTGCACCACGGCCTCAGCCCACACGCTGACGACTGGCTGGCGCATGGCGAGCAGCAGGTGCGAGCTTGGGCCGCTCGGGGTCTGCCCGTCAGCTTCCACGCGACCCGCCTCCACACCCGGCCTGAGCGCGGCCAGAGCATCGAAGCCTGGGCCCGCGAGGCCCGCTACGCCGCCTTGCGCGAGGTGGCCTTGGCCCATGGCGCAGACACCGTGCTGCTGGCCCACCACCAACGCGATCAGGCCGAAACCTTTGTGCTGCAAGCCCTGCGTGGTGCCGGTTTGGCGGGGCTGTCGGCCATGCCTGTGGCCATCGATCGGGATGGCATGCATTGGCTGAGGCCGTGGCTGCATCAATCCGGTGCCGCCGTGGCCGCTTATGTGCAGGCGCATGCCCTGACGCACATCGAGGACGACAGCAACCTCGACCCCAAGTTCGACCGCAACCGTCTGCGCCACGCCGTGTGGCCCGCGCTGGTCGACGCGTTTGCGCAGGCCGAGCCCAGCTTGGCCCGCGCCAGCGCCTGGGCACAAGAGGCCGCGCAAGCCTTGGCCGAGTTGGCGCAACTGGACCTGGCTGCTTGCACCAGCCGTGGTGGCGCGGTGCTGCATGTGCCCGCCTGGGCTCGGCTTTCTGCGGTCCGCCGCAGCAATGCCTTGCGCGCGTGGTTGCTGGCGCAGACGAGTCAGCCGGCCGCAGCGAGTTTGTGCGAGCGGCTGATGGTGGAGTTGCGCGCCGCGGGTGCGGCGACGTGGCCCTGCCATGGCGGCGTGCTTCGCCTGTACCGTGGCCGGCTCAGTTGGGCGCAAGCCGTGGGCGCTGCGATCGGCATGCCGAACGCGTCCAAGGCCAGCACGCTGAGCATCCGCCGGGCGGGTCGCTACCGGCTGGCGGGCTGGGGTGGGCTGCTGTTGGCCGAGCGGGTGGCGGAAGGCGGCGTCAGTCTGGCGTGGCTGGGCCACCTCTCGGTCCACGAGCGCGCTGGCGGCGAACAGTTTCAAGCCGGTTTCGGCCGCCCGCCACGCAGTTTGAAGAAGCAATTTCAAGCGGCGGCGCTGCCTGAGTGGGTGCGGCAGGGTCCCTTGCTGTCCAGTGGCGGGCAGCTGATTTTTGTGCCCGGCCTGGGCATCGACGCGCGGGCTGTGGCCTGGCCCGGCCAGCCCCAAATGGCGCTGAAGTGGTTGCCCGACGGCGGCGGCGTGACCACGCCCGGCGAGCAAGGTTAAAATCATGGGCTTGGCCTGCCCAGCAGGCCTGTGCGTGACCCTGACACACGACCCCTCCCAGATTCCCCAAGATTCACATGGCACTCATCGTTCACAAGTACGGCGGCACCTCCATGGGCTCGCCGGACCGCATCCGCAATGTCGCCAAGCGCGTCGCCAAGTGGGCGCGCGCCGGCCACCAGATGGTGGTGGTGCCCTCCGCCATGAGCGGCGAAACCAATCGCCTGCTGGGCCTGGCCAGAGAGCTGTCGCCCGCCACCGTCACGCCCGAGTTGCAGCGCGAGCTCGACATGATCGCCAGTACCGGCGAGCAGGTGTCGGTGGGGCTGCTGGCCATCGCACTGCAAGCCGAGGGCATGCCGGCGGTGAGCTACGCCGGTTGGCAAGTGCCCATCAAAACCAACAGCGCCTTCACCAAGGCCCGCATCGAGAGCATCGATGACGAGCGCGTGCGCGCTGACCTGGCCGCTGGCAAGGTGGTCATCATCACGGGCTTTCAAGGTGTGGACCCGGACGGCAACATCAGCACCCTCGGCCGTGGCGGCTCCGACACCTCGGCCGTGGCCGTGGCAGCAGCGCTCAAGGCCGCTGAATGCCTGATCTACACCGACGTCGATGGCGTCTACACCACCGACCCGCGCGTGGTGCCCGAGGCGCGCCGCCTGCACACGGTGAGTTTTGAAGAAATGCTGGAGATGGCCAGCCTGGGTTCGAAGGTGCTGCAGATTCGCTCGGTGGAGTTTGCGGGCAAGTACCGCGTGCCGATGCGCGTGCTGTCGAGCTTCACGCCGTGGGACATCGCCATCGAAGAGGAAGCCAAGTCGGGCACCCTGATCACTTTTGAGGAAGACGAGAAAATGGAAAAAGCCGTTGTGTCGGGCATCGCGTTCACGCGCGACGAGGCCAAGATCAGCCTGTTGGGCGTGCCGGACACCCCGGGCATTGCCTTCCGCATCCTGGGCCCCGTGGCCAAGGCCAACATCGATGTCGATGTGATCATTCAAAACGTCTCGCACGATGGCAAGACCGATTTCTCGTTCACCGTGCCGCGCAGCGATTACGCACGCACCATGGAGCTGCTGAAGGCCGAAGTGCTGCCGTCCACCGGTGCCGCTGATCTGGTGGGCGACGCCAAGATCTGCAAGGTCAGCATCGTGGGCATCGGCATGCGCTCGCACGTGGGCGTGGCCAGCACGATGTTCCAGTCGCTGAGCGACGAGGGCATCAACATCCAGATGATCACCACCAGCGAAATCAAGACCAGCGTCGTGATTGACGAGAAGTACATGGAGCTGGCCGTGCGCGCGCTGCACAAGGCGTTCGATCTGGACCAAGAGCCGGCCTGAAGTTCTGCTTGAAATCTCAGGAGTTGGCTGAGGGCCCGTTTTTTTCGGGTTAGAATTCCAGCTTGACACGGAGCTGTGACCGAGTGGCCGAAGGTGCTCCCCTGCTAAGGGAGTATGTGGGCAAAACCTGCATCGAGGGTTCGAATCCCTCCGGCTCCGCCAAAGAATCAAGCCACCCCCAGGGGTGGCTTTTTTCATGGGTCGCGAGGATCCGCGTGCCACTTCGGGTTTCAGGCCGCGCATCGCGGCCGGTGAATCAGCCAGCGTCTCCAAGCGGTCGTCCATCAGTCCATCAGTCCATCAGTCCATCAGTCCATCAGTCAGGCTGACTGCTGCGGCAGTTCCGCTGCCTCATCGGGGCGGCGCCAATCCAGCCCGCACAGGGTGAACGTGCTGCCGCAATCGGGTTGCGCGACCGGACGTGAATGTCGCAGCCCAGGTAGCTGGCCTGTGCCTTCGCAATGGCCAGGCCCAAGCCGTGGCTGGCGCTGGCCTGGCGGTCGTCGAAGCTGCGGTAGGCATCAAACAGCAGCGGCAGTTGCTCGGGCGAGATGCCGGTGCCGCTGTCGCGCACCTCGATGCAAAAACGCGGCAGGCCGTCGGCGCCGCCCGTGCGCCGCCAGCGGGTGCCCACGTAAACACGGCCACATTCCGCACGCTTGATCGCGTTGCTGAGGAGGTTGCTGAGGATCGAATCCAGCATGTGCGGGTCAGCCCAGACCCGGCGTTGCCCCCCAGCGCCCAACCCAGCTGCACGCCACGTGCTTGCGCCTGCGGGGCCAACACGGCGAGCGTTGCGCGGAACACGTCATCGAGGTCCAGTCGTTCCGGGCGCATGGGCATGGCCCCGGATTCGAGGTGCGAGGGCTCCAGCAGGCGGTCGATCTGCGCATGGAGATTGCCGACTGCCTCTTCGATCTTGGCGGCGGTGTTGGCCACCAGTTGAGGCGGCGTCTGCCGCCGCGCGGCGCGGTGGCCGACAGCGTCCTGTCGCTCAGCCTGGGCTTCCAGCACGGCTGGGCGGTCACCGCCTCGGGGGGGCGTGCAGCGCTAGGGCAGCAACAACGGATCGGGTGAGCTGGGTGATGGCAGCGCCAGCGAGGTGCCGGTGAACGTGGTGGGGCTCACCAGTGGCTTCGTCTCGGTGAGCAGCAGCGACCGCTTCAGCTGCGCTTTGAGCAGCGCCGGTGCCACCTAGGGTTGGGGCACC
>JBEAOO010000142.1:0-9813 GCA_041164825.1 Pseudomonadota bacterium
CGGTGGAGGCGCGCACGCTGCAACACGGCTTGTCGCGGCTGGAGATGGAGCTGCGCACCGGCACGCCGGGCCTGCGCGCACGCAGCCTGAGCAAGCTCGGCGAGGCGCGCGCGGCGTTTGACTTTGAGCGCATCGTGCGCGCGCCCGGCAGCCCGCTGGACGCGGTGTGCGAGATGGCCGCTCGGCTGGCACGCTACGACCTGCCGGTGATGATCCTCGGCGAGTCAGGCACCGGCAAGGAGCTGCTGGCGCGCGCCATCCACTACGCCTCGCCGCGCCATGCGGGCGCGTTTGTGCTGGAGAACTGCGCCGCCATCCCCGACAACCTGCTCGAATCCGAGCTCTTCGGCCACAAGCGCGGCGCCTTCACCGGTGCGTATGAAGACCACATCGGTATGTTCCAGCGCGCGCACGGCGGCACGGTGTTTCTCGACGAGATCGGCGAGACCTCGCCGGCCTTCCAGGTGAAGCTGCTGCGCGTGCTGCAAGAAGGCGAGCTGCGGCCGGTGGGCTCCACGCGCGCCATTCCCGTCGACGTGCGCGTGGTGGCCGCCACGCACCGCAAGCTGGCTGACGAGGTGCGCGCCGGGCGCTTTCGCGAAGACCTGTTTTACCGCCTGGCCGGCGCCACGCTGGAGATGCCGGCGCTGCGCGAGCGCGCCGGCGACATCGCCCCGATTGCGCAGCGCCTGCTGCACGATGTGGGCACCGAGCTGGGCCGCGGCGGGGCACTGCGCTTTGGCGCCGAGGCGATGGCGAGCCTCATCAATTACCCCTGGCCCGGCAACATCCGCGAGCTGCGCAACGAGATCGCCCGGGCGATTGCGCTGAGCGATGGCGACGAGCTGGGCGCCCATGCGTTCTCCACCACCGTGCTGCACGGCCAGACCGGCATCAGCACCGCCCAAGCCGCCGCGCGCGAGGCCACGGCCTTGCCCGCCAGCGGCACGCTGCAAGAGCGGCTCGATGCGCTCGAAGCCATGGTGCTGCGCGAGGCGCTGGTGCGCCAGCGCTGGAACAAAACCCGCGTCGCTGCCGAGCTGGGTTTGTCACGCGTGGGCTTGCGCGCCAAGCTCAAGCGCTTTGGCTTGGAGCCGAGTTGATGACTGTCGCTGCAAAGCCGGGACAAGCGTTTGGCACCCTGCCCCAGGCCCACACCCAAGAGCCCGACATGCTGAATGTGCTGTGGTTGCAAAGTGGCGGCTGCGGCGGATGCAGCATGTCGCTGCTGTGTGCCGACACGACCGACTTTCACGGCCAACTGCGCAGCGCGGGCATCAACCTGCTCTGGCACCCCTCGCTCTCGCTGGCCAGCGGCGCGGAGGTGATGGCCTTGTTCGACGACATCTTGCAAGGCCGGTTGCAGCTGGATGTGTTGTGTGTGGAAGGCGCGGTGCTGCAGGGCCCGAACGGCACCGGCCGCTTCCATGTGATGGCCGGCACCGGCGTGCCGATGATGCAGTGGCTGCGGCGCTTGGCGGGCGTGGCGCGGCAGGTGGTGGCGGTGGGCAGTTGTGCGGCCTGGGGCGGCATCAGCGCCAGCGGCGACAACGCCACCGAAGCCTGCGGCCTGCAATATGACGACGACCGCCCGGGTGGCCTGCTGGGCGCGGCGTTTCGCGCCGGCAGCGGCCTGCCCGTGATCAATGTGGCCGGCTGCCCCACGCACCCTGGCTGGGTGACCGACACGCTGATGGCACTGGCCGCCGATGAGCTGCACGCGGCCGACCTCGACGCGTTCGCGCGCCCGCGCTTTTATGCCGACCAGCTGGTGCACCACGGCTGCACGCGCAATGAGTTTTACGAGTTCAAGGCCAGTGCCGAGAAGCCCAGCGACCAAGGCTGCATGATGGAACACATGGGCTGCAAGGGCACGCAGGCGCACGCCGACTGCAACACCCGTCTGTGGAATGGCGAAGGCAGTTGCACACGCGGCGGTTATGCCTGCATCAGCTGCACCGAGCCCGGTTTCCAGGAACCCGGCCACCCCTTCCACCACACGCCCAAGGTGGCGGGCATCCCCATCGGCCTGCCCACCGACATGCCCAAGGCCTGGTTCGTGGCGCTGGCCTCGCTGTCCAAATCGGCCACGCCGCGGCGCGTGAAGGTCAACGCCACGGCCGACCACCGCGTGGTCACCCCGGTGGCGCGCAAGACGAGGTTGAAGGGATGAGCCGCTTGCTGGTGGGCCCGTTCAACCGGGTGG
Organism: Pseudomonadota bacterium; assembly: GCA_041164825.1. Lineage (GTDB taxonomy): Bacteria > Pseudomonadota > Gammaproteobacteria > Burkholderiales > Burkholderiaceae_C > JBEAOO01. The sequence goes on from JBEAOO010000142.1 coordinate 2,207, forward strand.
AGGGCGACCTGGAGGTGCAGCTGGAGGTGGCCGAGGGCCGCGTGACGGCGGCGTTTGTGAACGCGCCCATGTACCGCGGCTTCGAGCCCATGCTGCAGGGCAAGGCGCCGCACGATGCGCTGGTGATCGTGCCGCGCATTTGCGGCATCTGCTCGGTGTCGCAGTCGGTGGCGGCGGCGCGCGCGCTGGCCGACTTGGCCGATGTGGTGCCCCCGCCCAACGGTCAGCACGTGACCAATGTGGTGCTGGCGACTGAGAACCTGGCCGACCACCTGAGCCACTTCTACCTCTTCTTTTTGCCCGACTTCACGCGGCCCGTGTACGCCGACCGGCCTTGGTACGCCGAGGCCTGCCGGCGCTTTGCGGCGCAGGGCGGCGAGCAAACGCGTGCGGCCATCGCCGCGCGCCAGCGCTGGTTCACGCTGCTGGGCACGCTGGGCGGCAAGTGGCCGCACACCCAAAGCATCGAGCCCGGTGGCTCGGCGCGACCGATTGAGGCGGCCGAGCGCACGCGGCTCTTGGCCAAGGTGCGCGAGTTCCGCGCGTTCTTGGAACAGCAGTTGTTTGCCGCGCCGCTCGAACATGTGGCCGGGTTGGACAGCGAGGCCGCACTGCAAGCCTGGCACGCGCAAGACCCGTGGCGCGGTGACTTCCGGCTGTTCTTGAGCATTGCCCAAGACACCGGCCTGGCCCGCTTGGGCCCTGGCCCGGGGCGCGCGCTGAGCTTTGGTGCCTACCCGCAGCCCGAGGGCCCCACCGCACTCGGCGCGGGCCTGTGGCAGGCCGGCGCGCTGCACTCGGTGGATGCCGCCAGCATCACCGAGGACGCGACCCGCGCCTGGCTGGCGCACGGCGACGTACCGCTGCACCCGAGCGTGGGCCAGACCCGCCCCGACGCTGACAAGCCCGAGGCCTACACCTGGAACAAGGCGCCGCGCCTGGCCGGCCAGGTGGTGGAGACCGGTGCCATCGCGCGCCAGCTGGCATCGAGCCAAGCGCTGGTGCAAGCCGCGGTGGCGGCGCACGGCTTCACCGTTTACACCCGCGTGCTGGCGCGGGTGCTGGAGCTGGCGCGCGTGGTGCCGCTGATGGAGCAGTGGTTGAAATCGCTGGTGATGAACGAGCCCTGGTGCCTGCCCTGCCCGCTGCCCGACGAAGGCGCGGGTGTGGGCCTGAGCGAGGCCGCACGCGGTGCGCTCGGCCACTGGGTGCAGGTGCAGCGCGGGCGCATCAGCAACTACCAAATCATCGCCCCCACCAGCTGGAACTTCTCACCGCGCGACGCCGCCGGCACCCCGGGCGCGCTGGAGCAGGCGCTGGTGGGCGCGCCGGTGCTGCCGGGCGAGACCACGCCCGTGGCCGTGCAGCACATCGTGCGCTCGTTCGACCCGTGCATGGTCTGCACGGTCCACTGAGCGGGTGCTAGCCATGCCCGACAAGCGGCCCGATCACCGCCCCGGCGACCTGCTGCCCCATGGCCCGATGGAGGGCGTGGACGAATCGACCTGGCTGGACGTGATCCAGAAGATGGACGAGGTGTATTCCCAGCTGGTGCACGACGAAATCCAGCTGGAGCAGAAAAACACCGAGCTGGAGCAGTCGCAGCAGTTCATCTTCAGCGTGCTGTCGGCCATGTCCGACGTGCTGCTGGTGTGCGACGAACACGGCCACATTGAAGAGACCAACGCTGCGCTCTGCGAGCTGGTGGGCCGCAGCGAGAGCGCGCTGCGCGGCACCTCGTTTGACGACCTGCTGGCCGATGCGCCCAGCCGCGAGTTGGCGCGCAGCGTCTTGCAGCGCAGCCGGCCTTCGCGCAGCGGCGAGGCGGTGGAGCTCAACTTCATTGGCGCCCAAGGCCACAGCGTGTCGGTGGACGCCAGCTGCACGCCGCGCTTTGCACCCACCGGGCGGCGCGTGGGCACGGTGTTTGTGGGCCGGCCCACGGCCGAGCTGAAGCGCGCGTACCACGAGCTGCGCGCGGCGCACGAGTCGCTCAAACGCGCGCAGCAGCAGTTGCTGCACTCCGAAAAAATGGCCTCGCTCGGCCGCCTGGTGGCGGGCGTGGCGCACGAGCTCAACAACCCGATCAGCTTCGTGCTCGGCAACGTGCACGCTCTGGCGCGCTACAGCGAGCGGCTGCGCCAATACCTGGGCGAGGTGCACGCCGGCCAAAGCCCCGAGGCGCTGGCCCCGATGCGCGTCAAGCTGCGCATCGACCATGTGCTGAACGACTTGCCGTCACTGATCGAGGGCACGCTCGAAGGCGCACAGCGCACGGCCGACATCGTGGGCGGGCTCAAGCGCTTCTCGGCCATGGACCCAGAGGCGCGCACGCCGGTCAACCTCAACGAGGTGATCGAGCGCGCGATCCATTGGGTGCAAAAAGGCACGGGGCCGGGCTTTCAGATGCACTGGACGCCGGGCCCTGGGGTCACCGTGACAGGCAGCGGCGGCCAGCTGCAGCAGGTGCTGATGAACCTGCTGCAAAACGCCTGCGACGCGGCCACGCGACCCGGCCACGCGCCGGTGCTGACCCTGACCGTGGACGCCACGCCGCAACACGTGGCGCTGCGCCTGCGCGACAACGGCCCCGGCATCCCGCCCGAGCACCTCTCGCACCTCTTCGACCCCTTCTTCACCACCAAGCCAGTGGGCCAAGGCACGGGGCTGGGCTTGTCGATCAGCTACGGCATCGTCGAGCAGCACGGTGGCTCACTCAGCGCCCACAACGCCGCCGACGGGGGAGCGGAATTCGTGATGGTGCTGCCGGTGGCGACGGGGCACTGATTCGGTCAGTCCTTCAGCAATGCACGTTCTTGAAGGCCTGGAGGTTCTGCGCTCGACACGGAGAGGCTGAGGACAAACCTCATTCTGAGGCTGGCGCTCGGGGCGATGTGCGGAGGGGGAATGGACCGACCGAAGGGTTGTGAGCGCTCCACCGCTCAACGGCCTTGAACAGCATGCGCTCAGAACGCACCAGGCCGAGGCCGAAGCGTGGCTGTCACCTTGTCCCAAAGTGCCACGGACTCGGCCGCACTCAAGCTGGATTTGGTGATGGGCTTGTCCACCGCTGACTCTTCAAGACTGAGTTCGGGCCGTGGCTTCCAGAACCCACTGGTGAAGTCCAAGGCCATGAAGGGTTTCTCGGCATTGCCGTGCAACGTGTTGAGTTCAAGTGCACAGGAGTAAGGCGTCACCCGCAGCTTGCGCGTGTAGTCTTGAACCGGCATGTACTCGTTCTGCCGAATCCATTCCTCAAACTCCATGCCGTGCTGCTGTCGGGTGGTGGCTCGCAGGATCTTGCCGTTCGATTCAGCGAGCAGCTTTTTGACGGCCGACGAGTTGGCACGCTCCAGCAAGGTGGTGTCTTTCCGTGGCGCAGTCTTTGATCTTGAGCCAGCCATTACCGTACTCGGGCGTGGGGAGCAATTGCAGCGGGCCCGGGGCGCTACTGAGCACCGCCGTCATTTACGCCGCGTCGTTGCCCAAGGCGGACGATGTGACCGCTCCGACCATGTTGTACCAACCCGTTGGGTCTTCCGTGCCAGACTTGAAGCGACGGTACACAGCCGCCGCACCGATGGCAGGCATCACGCCGTGCACGATCCCAAAAATGTCGTCGCGCCGGTTCAACACTTCTGAGCAAAACCTCGCCACCAAACCGCCCAGGCGGCAGGCGATGTGCTGGCTCAGGTCTTTGGGCAGGTTGTTGATGCCCAGGCTGTGCACGGTGTGGACCGCGAACTCGCGCTCAGTCTCAGCCGAGCCCGACGCGCCGCTCAGGCCCAGGGCGCTCAGCAGGTCGAGCGTGCTTTGCGTGAGGGCAAACCAGCTGCCCGGGCGCAGGGTGCGCACGGTGCTGCGGGCCAGCCAGGTTTTGCGGCGCGCTTCGAGCGCTTCTTGGCGCAGGGTGGTGCGGTGTGGCAGCTCGGCGCTGCTGAGCGCTGCCGGTGTTGGCCCAGGGGGCTTCGGCGTCAAAGCTTTGCAGCAAGGGGGCCTTGTTCTTGACGCGCAGCACTGCCTCAATCCACTACCACCCGTACTTGCCCCATGCCGTGCTCAATGCGTCCATCGCCTGCTGGGCGCCATTGGCGATGGATTGCCCTGCCGAGCTCGCAGCGGCTTTGGCTTGGGAAGCCTTCTCCGAGGCGTAGTGCATCGCCTGAGCGGCTGTTTTCTCCGCGGCCAAAGCTGCTTCGTGTGCGGCCTTTTTGGCTTGTTCCGCCTTTTCAGCTGCGTAGTCCACCGTGGATTCAACCGCTTTGTCTACAGGGCGGGTGACATTGGCCTCCATCCAGCCAGACACGCTGCGCGTCGATTCGTGGATGCCACGCTGGCTGAAATAGCTGAACGGCTCGGCATTCTGCAGAAAACCGACCTTGGAGTCATGAATGAAACCATGAACGAATTGCGTCATGCCTTCGTCAGCAGCCCGTTTCCACGCATTGAGCTGCCAGGATTGCGGGGATATCCACATGGCGTAGAGACCCTTTCGCAGGGCGTAGCTCGGATCAATTTGGTTATGAGCCACCACACTCACAGGGTTCTTCAATTCAGCCACTGTGGCTTGGTAGCTCGCCAGTTCGCCGGCCATGTCTGTGGGCCCCATGGACCAGGGTTTGCCTTCGCGGTGCTGACGCTGGGTGACGTTTTCTACACCCTTGCGGTGCAATGAACCGTAGGCGCTGTAGAGCTGCTCCATGTGCTTTTGCATGCAATGCTCGACACTCCCGCTCGGGCTGCAGATGGCCGCATAGGCTTTGTAGGCAGCCTCGGTGGACGCTTTGCATTCAAAGCGCTCGTTGAAAAGCGCTTTGTAGGCCGAGTTGCTTTCAAGTTGTCCGTAACTCAGTAGTCGTGTCCCATACATGTCTGCCTCTCGCATCATGTCGCGCATGGGAATACGTGCGTAGTTGTTGTCGATCCCCTGGTCTGTGGGCTCATAGCCACCGCCAACATCGGAATGGACGCCGGGGTAGACCTTTTCGAGCCACTGCCCGGGCACTTGCCCATTGCGGCGAATCAAGTCCACCGGAAACGAAAAGCGCAGCTCATGGCCAGCGACGTAGTGGACGCAGCGCTCCACGCGGTCGTCCACCACGAGGTCGCGCCCCTGAAACCCGCCGTAGAGCAGGCTGTTTGACATGTTTGCGGCTGGCAGGCCAAACGATGCCACCGTGTCGAACAGCCCCAGGAACACAAAGCGAATCGGATGCCCTTCGTAGGACAACTCGCCACGGTCGTCCTTGCAGTCCCACAACCATTGGTTGCAAAACGCCCGCGCCAGCGCAGCGCCACGCGAGAACCCGAAAATCGACACATTGATCTGCTTGATCAAACGGTGCTTCCCGAGCGCCTTGTTCACATCGGCGAAGCCCTGGGTCTTGCCGTCCTTCGCATGCTTTTTGACCTCGCCGCCCAGTGCGTTGGCGCGGGACAAGAGCGCGTTTCGCAGTGCATCGTTGATCTGCTGCTGCCCAAACTTCAAGCGGCGCGTGCCACCACCCCCCGCGCCCATGCCGACCAAGTCGCTGTCTTCGACTTGAACCTTCATGCCGTCGATCGCCGACAACGGTTTGCCATTGAACTGGGTGCCAACGCCCGAGATGTAGATGGGGTAAACGTTGGGAGTGCTTCGCCTGAAAAGATCGGAGGCCAGCCACATACGTGCAGGGTTGCTCCACTTGCGCGATGCTTCGTCCGCGTCCTTGTTATTGCCCGTGCCGTCGAAGAACACAGAAATATGAATGACGTCTGAGCAATCCTGAAACGGGGAAGGCGCCCCAGCGCCCACATCCCGATTCGCTGAACTGGCAGAGCAAACGTTCTCATTGGCCACTTTGCTTCTCCTGCTCTTGCAACAGGGCCTCGCCTTTTTCGGTTTTCTCGGGCCAGAAGGGCGATGGCACCAACTCGACCGTGTTGTCTGGGTAGATATGCAATCCCAAGTAGGTCAGCTTGGCATCCGGACGGTCTAGTAAAGGCTGGTTCGCGGCCCGAGTTGTCGCGCCGGTTTCAGCGTTGCGCCATGTCACAGTCTGCGGACCGAGTTCCAATGCGACGCCAGCCATGAGCGATCCACCGCCCGCCCCCACTTCCTTGCCGTTGAGCCTGATCTCAAAAATCGGGCGCTGTTGGTAGCTGATGGCACTTACATCAAAGTAGACAATTTGGCGCTTGTTGGAGTTCATGGTTTTGTCTGCAATCGGTGTCGAGGTGCTGGGCTGGCAAGCGACAAGGCTCGCAACCGTGGCCATGAGCAAGCTGATACCGTGGATACGGAACAGCAGTCGCGTGCGCTTCCGCATCGGGGTGGTGTGTGTGGGCATCGCGTTATTCCGGCATGAGTGGCATGGCTTGATCCAAGGTGAGCGTCTTTTGCTGGACTTGATCGAGCAAGCTCAGGATGTGCGGGTCAGTCTGCATGCGACGGCGGTAAATCAGGCACAGCGCGGTGAAGTTGACCAAGTCGCGCATGCCAGTGAGCCCCAAGGCGCGGGCCGGACCCAGCACGGCTTTCACAAAGCCGTGGTGCATGGCGTGGCTTTTGGTTTCATCGAGCAGATTGGGTCGATTCAACGCCAAGTGATACAGCACTTGGTCGGGCACGCTGGCCTCAACCAGCAGGTCCTCTTGTGTCTGGGTCAAGGTGATGGGATGCACCATTGCGAGCGCGCTTGCATTCTCAGTCTGGCGAATGCCGTGCCAGCGGGCTTCTCTATCGCAATACCACCAGCCAGCCAATGGGGCGAGCAGCGTCTGTCGCTGGTCTGGGTCAAAGACGGGGCCCGCCACATGAAGCGAATCATCGCTCTCTTGCCCAACGAGCGTCCCGAGGATGGCTGGGTCCCAAAACGCCAGAATCATTTCGATCCCGCCTGCCAGCCTGACTTCCGTGAATTGCGACAGGTGAGCGTGCAGTTCACCGAGTGACAACGGGCTTGTGAGCAACGTAAAGGCCGGGCTTGGATGTGGGATCGCCAACGCACCTTGCAACTCGGCTGAAGCTTGCATGACAAGTCCGAGGTCCAACAGGTGGGGACTGACGGCACTGGCCCCGTTGTCTTGTTCACCCAGCAAGGACAGGTGTTGGCTGGCATATCGAAGCAAGCGCTGCCAGGTGAGCCTGTCTTGGCCGGCCTCTGCCAAAACGTAGAGGTGGAGCGGGCTTTGCGGATGGGACTCACGCCACGCTTGATTCGCAGCTTCGATCAACGCCCATGGGCTGTCGATCGACATCGGGACGCTTGGCATGGGTCAGGCACCCTTTTTAATGAAGGCCGTTCTTTCCGCCAGCCGGCGCTTCAGACACTCAACGCAAATACCTTGAGGCATGAGCGGTAGCTTGTAACTCACGCTCCCCGGCCCCACCATGCTCTTGCTCGCCGCATGCACCGTGAGCGTGCCCGGGCAGCTGACGGTGATGCCGCCGGCCGCGAGCACGATGCTGGCGCCGCCTGCGGTTTGCAGGGTGATCTTCTTGGCGGCTGCGAAGTCGATGTGGGCGTTGGCGGTTTGCACGTTGATCAGGCCCTTGGCGGCCACTTGCATCGGCCCGGCCTGGGCTTGCATTTGGATGGGGCCTTGGGCAGCGATCATCGTGAGGC
>JBEAOO010000143.1:0-4240 GCA_041164825.1 Pseudomonadota bacterium
CAGCGCCAGCGAGGTGCCGGTGAACGTGGTGGGGCTCACCAGTGGCTTCGTCTCGGTGAGCAGCAGCGACCGCTTCAGCTGCGCTTTGAGCAGCGCCGGTGCCACCTAGGGTTGGGGCACCAATGGCCCCGGGGCCGTTGGGCAGCGGCAGCGTCACGGGCCGCAGCACGCCTGTGCTGGCCAGCGAGCAGCCGGGTGTGGCCATTGGCGTGAGCACGCGCGATTACGCCGCCTGCATCCTGCGCGCCGACCGCAGCACAGCATGTTGGGGCGGGCTCAACACCTACGCGCCGGGAGGCTGACTCATCCATGCGGGGGCCGGCGCCGTGCCGGCCTGTTCAGCGGCGCCTCATCAACCGGGCCAGGCGCTTGAGCCGTGAAGTGACGCACGACGGGATTGCGGGTCAAAATACGCCCCTTTTGCGCCCCGACCTGCCTGATGGAACTCCAACCCAGCCCACCCCCAGCTGCCGCCCATTCGCCTTGGCGCTTGAGCGTGGCCCCGATGATGGATTGGAGTGACCGCCACTGCCGCTACGCCCATCGCCAGCTCAGCCGCCACACGCGGCTCTACACCGAGATGGTCGTGACCGGCGCGCTGGTGCACGGCGATGTGCCGCGGCACCTGCGCTACAACAGCGAAGAACACCCGCTGGCGCTCCAGCTGGGCGGCAGCGAGCCGGCTGACTTGGCGCTCTGCGCCAAGCTTGCGGTGGAATGGGGTTACGACGAGGTGAACCTCAACTGCGGCTGCCCCAGCGAGCGGGTGCAGCGCGGTGCGTTTGGTGCCTGCCTGATGAACGAGCCGGCGCTGGTGGCCGACTGCGTGAAGGCGATGCGCGATGTGGTGGACATCCCGGTGACGGTGAAGCACCGCATTGGCATCGACAGCGAAGAGAGCTACGGTTTTGTGCGCGACTTTGTTGGCACGCTGGCTGACGCGGGCTGTGAGGTGTTCATCGTGCACGCGCGCAACGCCTGGCTCAAGGGCCTGAGCCCGAAGGAAAACCGCGAGGTTCCGCCGCTGCGCTACGAACACGTGCATGCGCTCAAGCGTGATTTCCCGCAGCTCACCATCGTGCTCAATGGCGGCATCACCAGCAACGCGCAAATCCACGAGCACTTGGCGCTGCTGGACGGCGTGATGCTGGGCCGCGAGGCCTATCACAACCCCTGGCTGATGGCCGATTGGGACACGCAGTTCTTCGGCGCGGCCGGCAACCCCTGCCAAGATCGCGAGCAGCTGGAAGCCGCCATGGTGGCCTACATGGCGCGCGTGCAGGCGAGCGAGGGCGAGCCCTGGTCGCGCGTGGCGCGGCACATGCTGGGCCTGCGCACGGGCTTGGCCGGGGCGCGCCACTGGCGCCGGGTGTGGTCCGACCACAAGCTCAAGGGCGAGCCGGCCGCGGCCGTCAGCGCGCTGGCGCGCGGCGCCTGACGCGCATCTCACGCCCCTCGGCGGAGTGCGGAGGGTCTCGGCGCAGCGTCAATGCGCGGCCGGCGTGCTGCGCGTGGCGAGCACCAGGCCGAGCAGGGCCAGTGCATAAGCCGCCAATTGCATCGGCCTGATCTGCTCGCCCAGAAACACCACACCCACCGCCGCCGCGCTCAGCGGCAGCATCACCGTGAACACACCCGCTGACGAGGCGGGCACTTGCCGCAGCCCGGTCATCCACAGCCACACCGTCACCATGCTGGCGGCCAGCGCATAAAACAGCAGCAAGCCCCAGGTGGCCGGCGGCACGGCATGAAAATCAAACTGCGCCGCCTGCCACAAGCCCATCGGCGTGACGAGCGCCAAACCCCACAGGTTCACCAGCGCGCTGATGCGCTTGGGCGAGACCTGCCCGGTGAGCTGCTTGCCAATCACCACATAACTCGCTTCGCAAAACACCGCGGCCAACAGCAGCGCATTGCCGAGCAGCGAGCTCTGCCCGGCGCCACTGGCTTTGCTGGCGCTGACCAGCGCGATGCCGCCCACGGCCAAGCCGATCGCCACCATCACGGGCGGCTGGATGCGCTCTTTGAGCAGCCAGCGCGAGAGCAGGGCCACAGCCGCCGGGATGGCCGCCAAGATCACGCCTGCGGCCAAGGCCGAGGTGAGCTTGACGCCGTAAAGCATGCAGATGGAGAACAGGAAGTTGCCGAAGAACGATTCGAAAAACAGCAGTTTTCGGTCGCGCTCGCTCAGCGGCACTTCGTCTGGCGTGCGCCGTACCCAGCCCAGCATGGCGATGGCCGCGATGCCAAAGCGCAACCAGGCCAGCAAGAACACTGGGAACACGATCAACAGCAGTTTGGACAGGCTGACATAGCTGCCGACCAAGGCCATGCTGCTGGCCAAACACAGGTAGGCGAGGGCACGAGAAGGGTGAACGGGCGACATCGTCATGCAGATGGGGCGGAGCCATGAAAAACGCCGCAGGGCCAAGGCCACTGCGGCGCGGTAGGGTGGGCAAGGGCGCCATCAGCCTTTGGTCGCGGCTTGCTGCTCTTTCCAGAGCCGGCGCTCACGCTGGGCGATCAGGTAGCTCGACAGCAACACGAACACCGCCACCACAGCGATCACCACGGTGGCCAGGGCGTTCACGGTGGGGTCCAGCCCCAGGCGCGCACGCGACAAGATCACCAGCGGGAGCGTGGTGGAACCCGGGCCCGACAAGAACGCCGACATCACCACATCGTCCAGCGAGAGCGTGAAGGTCAGCAGCCAGGCGGCCACGAGTGATTGCGAAATCATCGGCAAGGTGACCAGGAAGAACACCTGGAAGGGCTTGGCGCCAAGGTCTTGTGCGGCCTCCTCAAACTGCGGATTGAGGTCGCGCAAGCGGGCGGCAATCACCACGGTGGCATAGGCCAGCCCCACCAGCATGTGGCCGAGCCAGATCGTGACCAAGCCGCGATCCAGGTTGAGCGCGTCTTGCACGGTGACGATCATCAGCAGCAGCGACAGACCCACGATCACCTCGGGCATGACCAGCGGCGCGTTGACCATGCCTGCGAAAAACGCCCGGCCAAAGAACCGCGGGTAGCGCTCCAGCGTGTAGGCGGCCAATGTGCCGAGGATCACCGCGCCGGTGGCCGACGCTGCGGCCACCTGCAGCGACAAGAACAAGGCACTGCGAATCACCTCATCGCCGACCAGTTTCTCGTACCAACGCAGTGAAAAACCCGCCCAGACATTGGGCACCGGGGAGTCGGTGAAGCTGTAGACCACCAGGGCGATGATGGGCAGGTAGAGAAAGGCAAAGCCCAAGGCGAGCCAGATGCGGCTGGTCCAGCGGCCGGCAGGGGTGATGATCACTTGGCGTCACTCCGCGTTTGGTTGCGGTTGAAAATGGCCAGCGGCACAATGATGAGCAGCACCATCACGACAGCGATGCTCGACGCCATCGGCCAGTCGTTGTTGGCGAAATACTCATCCCACAACACGCGGCCGATCATCAGCGTCTCGGGGCCACCCAGCAGCTCCGGGATCACATACTCGCCCACGCAGGGGATGAACACCAGCATGGCACCGGCAATGATGCCGCCCTTGGACAAGGGCACGGTGACGCGCCAGAACGCTTGCCACGGGGTGGCGCCCAGGTCTTGCGCCGCTTCGAGCAGGCGGATGTCGAGCTTGGACAGCGTGCCATACAGCGGCAAGATCATGAAGGGCAGGTAGGTGTAGACCATGCCCAGCACCAGCGAGAACGGGCTGTACATGAACTGCCCTTCGGACGGAATCCATCCGAGCGAGAACAGCAACTGGTCGGCATGCACGGCCTTGAGCGCCAATCCCACCCAGCCGGTGTCGGCGTCGAGCAGGCCTTTCCAGGCGTAGACGCGCAGCAAAAAGCTGGTCCAAAACGGCAGCATCACGCCCATCAACAAGCCGGACTGCAAACTGGGTTCGGCCCGCGCCATGAAATAGGCAAACGGATAGCCGATGAACAAACAGAACAAAGTGGTGATGCCCGCGTAGACCAAGGATTGGCCGTAGGTGGACAGGTACAAATCGTCTTGAAAGATGGTCGCGAAGTTCTGCAGCTTGAGCTTCATGAACAGCTCACCGTTGTTGTAGGTGAACAGGTCGCTGATCTTGATGCCGTCCATCTCCGAGAAGCTGATGCGCAGCAAGATCAGGAAGGGCAGCAAAAAGAACACCAGCAGCCACAGGTAGGGCACGCCGATGACGGCGGTGCGGCCCCGAGTGAACAGCTGCTTGAGCCGCATGAGGCGAGACGGAGCGGGGGCG
>JBEAOO010000144.1:0-13815 GCA_041164825.1 Pseudomonadota bacterium
TGTAGATGGCCACGTCGCGGCCGTCGTTTTGCCACGCCGTGAGGCGCGCGGCGAGCTGCAGGGTGGTGAGCCGGTCGCCGTGTTCATCGAGCACGATGCGGCGCACGCCGCGCGGCGTGGCGGCCTCGAGGCGCTGGGCTTCGGCGGCCATCAGCTGCGCGGCGGTTTTGCTGCCCCGGGTTTCGGCCTTCACCGCCTTGAGCTCCAGCCGCATGTCGGGCGGAAAGCGCTTGGCGTAGTCTTCATAAGCGGCATCGGCCCATGCGGGCTGGCGCTGGCCGACGGCAATCAGGTTCAGTTTCACGGTGTGATGCTCGGCGGAATCTTGGCGGGGCGCTCAGCGCCGGTCGTGGGGCAGACACGCGCGCCACGCGTGAGAACGCGGCCGGGGCGAGGTGATGAATCATCACCCGCCACGCGCCGCGTGGGGTTCAGCTTGGCGTGAGGGGCTCAGGGCATGAGCGCCCCGAGCAGCCATCAACCCTTGCTGGTCTTGCTGGTCTTGCCGGTTTTGTCGGCCTTGGCCACCTTGGGGGCAGCTGCGCGCTTGGCGGCGGCTTCCTTGCGCAGGGCCACGGCCTTCTTGTCAGCCGCTTGTTTGGCCACCGCCACCGGGGGCTTCACCACCATCGTCTTCACCGGGGCGGCGGTTTTGACCGCGGCCTTCTTGGCGGGTGATTTGGCAGCCGGCGCTTTGCCGCCCACCTTCACACCGGCGGTGCGGGTGACGGCGCCTTTGCGGGCCGGGGCCTTTTTGGCGGCGGGTGCCGGGGCAGCCACGGCCTCGGCAACAGCAGCCTTCTTGCGCGCAGGCGCCTTCTTGGCCACCGGAGCTTCGGCTTCCACCACCGCAGCGGCCTTCTTGCGGGCCGGTGCCTTCTTGGCCGCAGCCGGTGCGGGCTGCTCGGCTTCGGCCTTGGCCGCTGCCTTGGCAGCGGTTTTGGCGGCCGTCTTGGACAGCGGCTTGACTTCTGCCTTCGTTGCCGTCTTGGCAGCCGTCTTTCCAGCAACCTTGCGTGCCGACTTCTTGGCCGGTGCCGCTTCTTCTTCCACCACTGGCGAGGCCTTCACCAGGCCCTTGGGCGCGGTGTCGAGCTTGACCTTGATGGGCTTGGCGCCCCAGATCTCTTCGAGGTGGTAGTACTCGCGGATGGTGGGCTGCATCAGGTGCACCACGGCCGCGCCGCAGTCCACGATGATCCATTCACCGTTGTCTTCGCCTTCGATGCGCGGCGGGGGCGCACCCAGGGCCTTCACCGCGTCGCGCACGCTGGCGGCGAGGGCCTTGGTTTGGCGGTTGCTGGTGCCGGAGGCGATGATCACGCGCTCGAACAGGGACGACAACTTTTCAGTGTCGAACACCACGATGTTCTGGCCCTTGACGTCTTCCAGACCATCGACGATGGCGCGTTGCAGTTTGCGGATGTCCATTCAGCTCTCAGCGTTGCCTCGGTAGAGGCGGTATTGATCAATATAGCGCGCCACGGGGGCCGGCACCATGTCGGTGACGCCCAGGCCGTGGTGCAGCCGGTCACGGATTGTCGTCGATGACAGCGCAAAAGGGGGAAGGCGCAGTTCCACCGCCTTGTGGGGGTGCGCAACAAGCGCCTCGGGCCAGGTGATGGGCACCCCTTGGCGGGCCGTCACGGCCAGCGTCACCTGGGGCAAGAGCTCCGTCCAGCGGTGCCAAGTGGGCAGGCGCTCGACCTGGTCTTGGCCCAAGAGGAGGAACCACTGGACCCCGGCCCAGCGCGGCTCGGCCTGCAGCGCCTTCACGGTATCGAGCGTGTAGCTCGGCCCCTGGCGCTCGATTTCGCTGCGCGAGAGTTCGAACCGCGGCTCATCGGCAATCGCCAGCGCCACCATGGCCGCGCGATGCTCGGCGCTGGCTTCGATGCGACCGCGCTTTTGCCACGGGTCGCCGGCGGGCACCCAGATCAGCGTGTCGAGCTCCAGCGTGTCGAGCGCCAGCTGCGCCAACGCCAGGTGCGCGTGGTGCACCGGGTCGAAGCTGCCGCCAAACAGGCCAACGCGCAGGGCGCGGGTCATCAGCCGCCCGCCGCCCAATCGCGCGGGCGCAGGAAGTCGCTGTACAGCGCGGCCTCGGGCGTGCCCGCTTCGGGCTGCCAGTCGTAGCGCCACTTCACGATCGGCGGCATCGACATCAGGATGCTCTCGGTGCGCCCGCCCGACTGCAGGCCAAACAGCGTACCGCGGTCGAACACCAGGTTGAACTCGACATAGCGCCCGCGGCGGTAGGCCTGGAAGTCGCGCTCGCGCTCGCCATAGGGCGTGTCGCGGCGGCGCTGCACGATGGGCAGGTAAGCGTCCAAAAACGCATCGCCCACGGCGCGGGTCATCGCAAAACTCTGCTCAAAACCCAGCTCGGCGAAGTCGTCAAAAAACACGCCGCCAATGCCGCGCGGCTCGTTGCGGTGCTTCAAGAAAAAATACTCGTCGCACCAGGTTTTGAAGCGCGGGTACTTGTCGTCGCCAAAGGGCGCGAGCGCGGCTTGGTTGACGCGGTGGAAGTGGATGGCGTCGTCGGCCTCACCGTAGTAGGGCGTCAGGTCCATCCCGCCGCCAAACCACACCACCGGCTCGCGCCCGGCGGGCAGCGCCGCGAACATGCGCACGTTCATGTGCACCGTGGGCACGTGCGGGTTGCGCGGGTGAAACACCAGCGACACGCCCATGGCCTCAAACGGCGCGCCCGCCAACTCGGGCCGGTGAGCGGTGGCCGAAGGTGGCAGCTCTTTGCCCTTCACGTGGCTGAAGTTGCAGCCCCCGCGCTCGAGCAAACCGCCCTCCTCCACCAGGCGCGACAGACCATCGCCTTCGAGCCGGCCGCCCACGGGGCGGGTCCAGCCGTCGCTCACAAAGGTCTTGCCGTCCTCAGCTTGCATCGTCGTGATGATGCGGTCTTGCAGGCCGAGCAGGTAGTCGCGGACCGGGGTGAAGTTCATGCGTCAGATCCAAAGAAAACGCGGGCCGGAGCCCGCGGTGCAGCGATCACATCAGCTGCGAGACGCTCAGCGTTTGACGGCGCGGTAACCGATGTCGCGCCGCGCTTGCGCGCCCGCAAAGTGAATGCCTTGCAGCGCGCCGTAGGCCTTTTGCTGGGCCAGCTTCACCGAGTCGCCCAAAGCCGTCACACACAGCACACGGCCGCCACTGGTGACGAGCTTGCCGTCCACCTGCGCCGTGCCGGCATGAAACACCATGGCGTCGTCGGCCGCAGCGGGCAGGCCGCTGATCAGGTCGCCCTTGCGCGGATCGAGCGGGTAGCCGGCCGCAGCCATCACCACACCCAGCGCCACGCGGCGGTCCCATTCGAGCTCCACCTTGTCGAGCGTGCCGTCGGTGGCGTGCATCAACAGGTCAAACAAATCGCTCTTCAAACGCATCATGATGGGCTGCGTTTCCGGGTCGCCCATGCGGCAGTTGAACTCCACCGTGCGCGGCTGGCCTTGGCCATCGATCATCAAACCGGCGTACAGAAAACCGGTGAAGGGGATGCCGTCTTTGGCCATGCCCTGGATGGTGGGCAAGATGATTTCGTGCATGGTCTTGGCATGCACATTGGGCGTCACCACCGGGGCGGGCGAGTAGGCGCCCATGCCGCCGGTGTTGGGGCCTTCGTCGCCGTCTTGCAGGCGCTTGTGGTCTTGGCTGGTGGCCAGCGAGACCACGTTCTTGCCATCGCACAGCACGATGAAGCTGGCTTCTTCGCCTTCCAAGAAGTCCTCGATCACCACGCGGGCACCGCCCTCGTTGTGCTTCACGCCGAGCTTGTTGTGGGCCTCGTCGGCCGCCAGCATCCAGTCGATGGCTTCGTGCGCTTGCTCCAGCGAGGTGGCGACCACCACGCCCTTGCCCGCGGCCAGCCCATCGGCCTTGATGACGATGGGCGCGCCGCGGCCATCCACATAAGCGTGGGCCGCGGCCGCGTCGGTGAAGGTCTCGTACGCCGCGGTGGGGATGTTGTGGCGCTTCATGAAGGCCTTGGCAAAGGCCTTCGACGACTCCAATTGCGCCGCCGCTTGCGTGGGGCCAAAAATGCGCAGGCCGCGGGCGCGGAACACATCGACCACCCCAGCCGCCAGCGGGCCCTCCGGACCCACCAGCGTGACGCCCACCTTTTCCCGCTCGGCGAAATCGGCCAACTCGTGGGGGTCGGTCAGCGGCAGATTGGTCAAGCGCACATCGGCGGCCGTGCCGCCATTGCCCGGCGCCACAAACACCGCGTGCACCTTGGGCGATTGCAGCAGCTTCCACGCCAAGGCGTGCTCGCGGCCCCCTGAGCCGATCACCAGAACTTTCATGCTTGCTCCATCTCTGCGTTGTGGAACACGTCTTGCACGTCGTCCAGGTCTTCAATCACATCCAGCAGCTTTTGCATTCGCTGGGCGTCGTCGCCCGCCAGGGCGATCGTGTTTTCGGCCCGCATGGTCACTTCGGCCATGTCGGGGGCCAAGCCCGCGCCTTCCAGCGCGGCCTTCACCGCTTCAAACTCGGCCGGGGCGCTGAGCACCTCGATGGCGCCGTCGTCGTCGGTGAGCACGTCATCGGCGCCGGCCTCCAGGGCCACTTCCATCACCTTGTCTTCGTTGGTGCCGGGGGCAAACACGAACTGCCCACAGTGCTTGAACTGGAAGGCCACCGAGCCCTCGGTGCCGAGGTTGCCACCGTACTTGCTGAAGGCATGCCGCACTTCGGCGACCGTGCGCACCCGGTTGTCGGTCATGCAGTCCACGATGATGGCCGCGCCGCCGATGCCGTAGCCCTCGTAGCGGATCTCCTCGTAGGTGACGCCTTCGAGCGCGCCGGTGGCTTTGTCGATGTTCTTTTTAACCGTCTCGGCCGGCAAGTTGGCCGCTTTGGCCTTCTCGACGGCCAGGCGCAGGCGCGGGTTCTCGCGCACGTCACCGCCACCCTGGCGGGCAGCGACCATGATTTCGCGAATGATTCGGGTCCACACCTTGCCGCGCTTTTCGTCCTGGCGGCCTTTGCGGTGCTGGATGTTGGCCCATTTGGAATGACCAGCCATGAGGCTCCTCGTGTCCCGCGCCCGCGGGGTCGCGGGGCGGTGGTTTTGTTCGATAGACTGCGATTTTACCGGTGCGACGCACCGCCTGAACCCGGAGACCCCATGTCTGAACCCCTGCTTGTGGCCCAACATGGTGCCGTGACCTGCGAATTGCTGCCCGCACTGGCCAACCGCCACGGCCTGATCACCGGTGCCACAGGCACGGGCAAGACCATCACGCTGCAAAATTTGGCCGAGAATTTCAGCCGCATTGGCGTGCCGGTGTTCATGGCCGACGTGAAGGGCGACCTCACCGGCATCAGCCAAGTGGGCAGCGTGTCGCCCAAGCTGGCCGGCATCTTGAAGGAGCGCGGTCTGGGCACACCCACCGCCGGCGCCTGCCCCAGCACGCTGTGGGATGTGTTTGGCGAGCAAGGCCACCCCGTGCGCGCCACCATCAGCGACATGGGCCCGCTGCTGCTCGGCCGCATGCTGGCGCTCAATGAAACGCAGCAGGGCGTGTTGCAACTGGTGTTCAAGATCGCCGACGACAACGGCCTGTTGTTGCTCGACCTGAAAGACCTGCGCGCCATGCTGCAGCACGTGGGCGACAACGCGGCGCAGTTCACCACCGAATACGGCAACGTCAGCGCCGCCAGCATCGGCGCCATCCAGCGCGGGCTGCTGCAAATTGGCGAGCAAGGCGGCGAGCATTTCTTCGGCGAGCCGATGCTCAATATCAGCGACTTCATGCAGACCGAGGGCGGCCAGGGCGTGGTCAACATCTTGTCGGCCGACAAGCTGATGAACAGCCCGCGGCTCTACGCCACCTTTTTGCTGTGGATGCTGTCGGAGTTGTTTGAGCAGTTGCCCGAGGTGGGCGATCTGGACAAGCCCAAGCTGGTGTTTTTCTTTGACGAGGCCCACCTGCTGTTCAAAGACGCACCCGCCGCCCTGGTGGAGCGCATCGAGCTGGTGGTGCGCCTGGTGCGCTCCAAGGGCGTGGGTGTGTACTTCGTGACGCAAAACCCGCTCGACATCCCCGACACCGTGCTGGCCCAGTTGGGCAACCGCGTGCAGCACGCGCTGCGCGCCTTCACCCCGCGCGACCAAAAGGCGGTCAAGGCCGCGGCCAGCACCATGCGCGCCAACCCGGGCCTCGACATCGAAACCGCCATCACCGAGCTGGCCGTGGGCGAGGCGCTGGTGAGCTTTTTGGACGACAAGGGCCGCCCCTGCATGACCGAGCGGGTGTTCGTGCTGCCCCCGGGCAGCCAGATCGGCCCGATCAGCACCGAGCAGCGCCAGGCGCTGATCAAGACCTCGCTGGTGGCTGGCGTGTACGAGCAAACCGCTGACCGCGAATCGGCCTACGAGCTGCTGAAGGGCCGTGCGGGCACGGCCCCGGCCACCACCGCGGGAGGACAAGGTGGTGCGGGTGTGCCGGCGGCCGAGGGCGGCAGCGACCTGATGGACGGCTTGAAGGGTGTGCTGTTTGGCACCACCGGCCCGCGCGGCGGCCGCCATGCTGGGCTGGCTGAAACGCTGGCCACGTCAGCCATGCGCACCATGGGCAGCACGGTGGGCCGCGAGATCATCCGCGGCGTGCTGGGCAGCTTGCTGGGCGGCAGTTCGCGCCGGCGCTGAGCGCCCACCGACGCATTGCTGACCTGCTGACCCGCCGACGCGCTGACGACACCCATGCCCGCCGCCCTGGCCCCGCAGCCCACGCCGCGGCACCTGCCGCAGCGCGTGTTGTTGCTGAGCGGCCACCGGGTGGACGACCCCGGCCGCACGCCGCCGCGTTTCACCTCCGCCCAAGTGCCAGCCGCCACGCGAGCCGTGGCGCAAGTGCTGGCGGACATCGACGCTGGCCCGGGCGATCTGGCGCTGACCCAAGGCGCCTCGGGCGCCGACATCTTGTGGGCCGAGGCCGCCTTGGCGCGTGGCGTGGCGCTGCAGTTGCTGCTGCCGCTGCCCGAGCCTGAGTTCCTCGCTCAGTCGGTGTTGCCCAGTGCGGATGGCTCAGCCTGGGCGCGGCGCTACCTGCTGCTGCGCGAGCGCTGCGTGGCGCTGCCCGAGGTGATCATCACCACGCCCACAACGGCGAATGGCACCAACGTGGATTTCAGCCCCTTCCGTGCCTGCAACGATGCGCTGCTGGCCCGCGCACTCAGCCTCGTGCCCGCCACGCAGTTGCACCTGCTCTGCCTGTGGGACGGCCAACTCGCCTGCGGCCCCGGCGGCACGGCCGAGTTGGTGCAGGCGGTGCAAGCCGCGGGCGGCCAGCTGCACGGCATCCACCCCGGCGAGGTCGACACCGCGCGCCACCCATGATCCCCTGGCTGCACGACGCGCACACGCCACTACCGCCCGTCACCCAAGCGCTGCGGGCGGGCAGCGACGCACCGGGCCTGCTCGCCGCCGGAGGCGACCTCAGCCCACAGCGCCTCAACGAGGCCTACAGCCACGGTGCGTTTCCCTGGTACAGCGTGGGCCAACCGGTGTTGTGGTGGGCGCCCGACCCGCGCATGGTGCTGCCGGTGAGCGCGTTCCGCCTCACCCGCTCGCTGCGCAAAACCATCCAGAAATTCGCCCGCACGCCAGGCTGTGAACTGCGCATGGACAGCCACTTTGCCGGCGTCATCCAGGCCTGCGCCAACACACCGCGCGAGGGCCAGGACGGCACCTGGATCGTGCCCGAGATGGTGGCCGCCTACCGGCGCTGGCATTCGCTGGGCCGCGTGCACAGTGTGGAAACCTGGATCGACGGCACCCTGGTGGGTGGGCTCTACGCCGTCAACATCGGCCGCATGGTGTTTGGCGAGTCGATGTTTTCGCACCGCAGCGATGCCTCCAAAATTGCGCTGGCCGCGCTGGTTTGCTTTTGCCGCGCCCACGGCCTGCCGCTGATCGACTGCCAGCAGCACACCGGCCACTTGGCCTCGCTGGGCGCGCGCCAATGGCCGCGCGAACAATTCATCCGCGCCATCACCCCGCTGGTGGCCGACACGGCAGGCACGCCGCTGTGGTCCTATCATTCAGCGCTGTGGGCGCACTTGAACAACGAGGGCGCCACCCCTTTGGACGCTGCCCCGTGACGCTCCCGACCGAACTCCCTCTGTCATCGCTGCAGTTTTACGCCACAGCGCCTTACGCCTGCAGCTACATCGAGGGCCGCATGGCGCGCTCGCAAGTGGCCACACCCAGCCACCTGATCCATGCCGACGCGTATGCCACGCTGGTGGCCAGCGGCTTTCGGCGCAGCGGCCTGTTCACCTACCGCCCATATTGCGACGGCTGCACATCGTGCGTGCCGATGCGCATCCCCGTTGACGCCTTTGCGCCCACCCGCAGCCAGCGCCGCGCCTGGGCGCAACACCACGGCCTGCAAGCGCGCGTGCTGCGGCTGGGCTTTGTGGGCGAGCACTACCAGCTGTACTTGCGCTACCAGGCCGCGCGCCACAGCGGCGGCGGCATGGACCAAGACAGCATCGACCAGTACACCCAATTCCTGCTGCAAAGTCGGGTCAATTCGCGCTTGGTGGAGTTTCGCGACCCCAGCGACGACGGCACGCCGGGCGCGCTGCGCATGGTGTCGATCCTGGATGTGTTGAGCGATGGGCTCTCGGCCGTCTACACCTTCTATGACCCGGCACCGGCCATGAGCTACGGCACCTACAACGTGCTGTGGCAGATCGAGCAAACCCGCCAGCTCGGCCTGCAGCACCTCTACCTCGGCTACTGGATCGCCGAGAGCCGCAAAATGGCCTACAAAGCGCGCTTCAACCCGCACCAGTTGCTGCTGGAGGGTGACTGGAAAACGGTGGAGCCGCCTGTGTCTGATCAGACATTCCGTTCACAGGTCTGAGCACTGGGGCGAGCGGCACGGCCCGTCCTCGGTGCTAGCGCCCCCGAGGCCCCTGTCTGCTCGACGACCGGCGTGAGGGCGGCGATGGGCCGGGCCGATGTGCTCCGTGTCCTCCTGGCCCTCCCTTCGGTCGGCCCATTCCCCCTTTACCTCCGCACATCGGCCCGGCCCATCACCGCCCCTGCACCCACTGCGGCATGCGTCGACGTGGCGTGCCACCACTGGTTCAGGGAGCGCTGTGCCGCATTCGCTTTGCGCAGGGGGAGCCGGCCGCAGGCCGGCGGAGGACACGGAGCAAATCGAATGCGGCACAGCGCTCCTCGCGCCAGAACGTCCGCACGAGGCCGACGCACCATCACCCCAGACAGACAAAGGCCCGCCACATCGCTGTAGCGGGCCTTTGTTCATTCAAGCGCCCAGCTCGGCGCCGCTGCTCAATCGCCCAGCAGCGACAAATCGCGCACCGCGCCCTTGTCGGCCGAGGTGGCCAGCATGGCGTAGGCCTTGAGGGCGGCTGTCACTTTGCGGGGGCGCGGCAACACCGGCTTCCAGCCCTTGGCGTCTTGCTCGGCGCGGCGACGGGCCATCTCTTCGTCGCTCACCAGCAGGTTGATGCTGCGTTGGGGGATGTCGATGCGGATCTTGTCACCGGTTTTCACCAAGCCGATGGCGCCACCGGCGGCCGCTTCCGGCGAGCAGTGGCCGATCGACAGGCCCGAGGTGCCGCCCGAGAAGCGGCCGTCGGTCAGCAGCGCGCAGGCTTTGCCCAGGCCTTTGCTCTTGATGTAGCTGGTCGGGTAGAGCATCTCTTGCATGCCCGGGCCGCCCTTGGGGCCCTCGTAGCGCACGATCACCACGTCGCCCGCCTTGACCTTGTCGGCCAAGATGTCGGCCACCGCTTCGTCTTGCGATTCGGTCACGTAGGCCGAGCCCTCAAACACCAAGATCGAGTCGTCCACGCCGGCGGTTTTCACCACGCAGCCGTCCACCGCGATGTTGCCGTGCAGCACGGCCAAACCGCCTTCTTGCGAGAACGCGTGTTCGCCCGAGCGGATGCAGCCTTCGGCGCGGTCCACGTCCAGGCTGGGCCAGCGCGTGGCTTGGCTGAACGCCACTTGCGTGGGGATGCCGGCCGGGCCGGCCATGTAAAAGGTCTTCACCGCGTCCGACGGGTGGCGGGCGATGTCCCAGGCGTCCAGCGCGTCTTTCATGGTCTTGCTGTGGATGGTGGGCACATCGGTGTGCAGCTTGCCAGCGCGGTCGAGCTCACCCAAGATGGCCATGATGCCGCCGGCGCGGTGCACGTCTTCGATGTGGTACTTGTTGGTGTTGGGCGCCACCTTGCACAGCTGCGGCACGACGCGCGAGAGGCGGTCGATGTCCTGCATGGTGAAGTCGATCTCAGCCTCTTGCGCGATGGCCAGGATGTGCAGGATGGTGTTGGTGGAGCCGCCCATGGCAATGTCGAGCGTGATCGCGTTCTCAAACGCCTTGAAGCCCATCGAGCGCGGCAGCACCGATTCGTCTTCGTGCTCGTAATAGCGCTGGCACAGCTCCACCGCCAAGCGCCCTGCGCGCTTGAAGAGCTGTTCGCGGTCGGCGTGCGTGGCCACCACCGTGCCGTTGCCGGGCAGGCTCAGGCCCAGGGCTTCGGTCAGGCAGTTCATCGAGTTGGCGGTGAACATGCCCGAGCAGCTGCCGCAGGTCGGGCAGGCCGAGCGCTCGACTTCGGCCAGGTCGGCATCGCTCACCTTGTCGTCCACGGCCATCACCATGGCGTCCACCAGGTCGAGCTTCTTGAACTCCATCACCTGGGTTTGCGGGTTGGCCAGGCGCACCTTGCCGGCCTCCATCGGGCCACCCGACACAAACACCACGGGAATGTTCAGGCGCATCGCCGCCATCAGCATGCCGGGGGTGATCTTGTCGCAGTTGGAGATGCACACCAGCGCGTCGGCGCAGTGGGCGTTGACCATGTACTCCACCGAGTCGGCGATCAGGTCGCGGCTGGGCAGCGAATAGAGCATGCCGTCGTGGCCCATGGCGATACCGTCGTCCACCGCGATGGTGTTGAACTCCTTGGCCACGCCGCCTGCGGCTTCAATCTCGCGCGCCACCAGCTGGCCCAGGTCTTTGAGGTGCACGTGGCCGGGCACGAACTGGGTGAAGCTGTTGGCGATGGCAATGATCGGTTTCTCGAAATCGCCATCTTTCATGCCCGTGGCACGCCACAACGAACGCGCGCCCGCCATGTTGCGGCCGCCGGTGGAAGTCTTGGAACGGTAGACAGGCATGAATTACCTCTGTGGTCGTCGGGGACTGGGCGCGAGCGTCCGGTCGGTGAAGGGGGGTCGCGGGCGCGATGCCCACTGCAGCCCGTGATTTTCACCCATCGCCGGGAGGCCCTGCGCGCAAACCGGTGAAACAAGCGCTCGCGGCCAGCCGCGGCGTGCGCGGCGCACCGGGGTCAGCGCCATCCGCCGTGGCCGGGCCGCGCCCCGGCAAGCGGACACCTTTGCTTACAACCATAAGCACGCCCGTCACAAAACTCTTTACATTGAAAGTGCGTTTTACACATTTATAAAGCCGCCGCGCCAGATCGGTCTTGCAAGCCCTGCCGGCGCCGAGGCCGGCCGAAGCCGCCGCCCACCCCACTTGCCCACAGCCCACGCCAGTTGATTTGACATGACAACACACCGCCCACTGACCGCCGTCGCCCTGCTGAGCGCCGCCCTGTTTGCCGCCCCTGCCGAGGCACAAACCACCCACTACAGCTTCGCCGGCATCTACAACACGGCGCAGAACGGCTCGCCCGTCACCCTCGCCTACACGGGCTCGTTCAGCATCGCCGACCCCGTGCTGACGGCCACCAAGCCGGCCTATGCCGCAGATGTGTTTTCGCCCAGCTATGCCGGCATTTGGGCTGGCAACTCCAGCTTTTACACCGGCGCGGGCGCACTGCAGCTCAGCTTCGCCAACGGCGCATCTCTCAAGGCGCCGTCCCTGGGGCTGGTGGTCAACAACACCACCTTCAGCGGCGCCGGTGCACCCTATCCGCCGGGGCTCTCGGTGCAGTTGTATGCCGAAGGGGCCACGGCCAGTGGCATGACGGCCAGCATGGTGTGCCCGGACGGTTCGACCGACACCCTCTGCGACGACAGCGGCATCGATCCGCTGTATCGCCGCGGCGACGCCTCTGACCTGGCGGTCCAGCGCATCACCGGCATCTACTTTGCCTTCTGGGGCGCGCCGCTGTCCTCCGCAGCCGCAGGCGTGCCGGACCTCGTCACGGCATTCGGCGCATCGGGCGGTGGCCTGGGCATTTTCGCCAGCAACGACCTGGGGCAGCCCACCACCACGCTGACGTCGTTCAACCGGTTGTCAGCGGTGAGCACGGCGCCAGTGCCAGTGCCAGTGCCAGTGCCAGTGCCAGTGCCGGTGCCCGAGCCCAGCACGTATGCGCTGATGCTCGCGGGCCTGCTGGGCCTGGCGGGCTGGCGCAGCCTGCGCAAGCCCCATGCCGCGCAGCCGCTCGGCGCCCGCTGAGTCGCTCGCCCATTTTCCTTCAGGCCGGCAGCGATGTCGGCCGGCGGACGGACCTGCGAATGCAGCAGGTCCGCCGAGCCTACCCACCCACCCACCCACCAACCACCACACAGGGACCCCCATGAACCGTCATTCACCCCTCCTTCGCGCGCTGCTCACCACCGTGGCCGGCGGACTCGCCGCAGCCAGCGTCAGCACACCGGTCGGCGCAGCCACCACGGTGCAAATTGGCGCCAGCGGCAAGACCTTCGCCACGTCCACACCGCAATGCGCCATCAACCCAGCCACCGGCTTGAACGCACCCAAGGTGCAAGCGGGCTTGTTCAACCCCGCGCCGCGCACCGAGGCCGTGCTGCGGCTCAATGGCGTGAAGGTCAAAGAACTCCAGGCCGAAACGCCCGCAGCAGACCTGTGGCTGGCCGACGGCAGCAACGCGGTCACCGTGGCGCTGAGCAAGAAGGCGATCGACACCTACACCTACGCCGTCACCAGCGGCCAATGCAACGTGCCCGCCACGCCGGGCAATTTTTACAGCCCGGACGGCACGCTGGAATACGCCGTCAGCGGCAAGTCCTACCTGACCGTGGCGCCAGGCTGCGCGCTCAACCCCGGCACCGGACTGACGCAGCCCTTTGTGAACCTGTTCGACAACGGCAGCTTCTTGCTCAACGTGTCGGCCAATGGCGTGCCGCTGACACAACTGAGCGCACTGCGCCCGCGCGCGCTGGTGTTCCTGAACGCCGGCCAGAACGTCATCACGGCCGTCAACGGCACCTTGTCCACCGACAGCTACATCCGCGATGGCGGCACCGGCAGCTGCGTATTGCCCTGACGAAGGCGATGCATTGATGCACTGAGCCCGCGCGCACCGCGGGCTCAGTGCGGGCTCAGCCTTGAGGCACCGAGGCGACTGAGCGGCCGCCCCAACCGCACCGGCCACGGCCACCGCGCCGGCCGTGCGGGGTTGCGGGGTTGCGCAGAAGACGGCCCAGACCGCGCACAGAGTGCCCCGGCGCCGCGCGGGCCACAGGCGCCATGCCTGGCCCCGCCCCAACCCGCACCGCAACCCGCCGCTGCGCGCACCCCCCCCTGGTGCGGCGCGCCGGCGTTCCCCCCTCCGTGCGTCCTGCCGGCGTCATGCGGGCGTTTTGCGGGCGTCTTGCAGGCGTTTTTCGCCTGAACCACCGGGCCCGCGCACCGACGAGCCTGAGCGAATCGACCGCCCAGCGCGCGCGCGGAAAGCCCCTCCCGAGATCTCCCAGCCCATGGGGAAGGCCCCTATGTAGTTCCCACAGGTCCATCGAGTCTTCGTTCGCATACCCTCTACGAATGCGCAAAAGCTATTTTTTAAATTCTATTAATTAGCTTT
>JBEAOO010000145.1:0-9574 GCA_041164825.1 Pseudomonadota bacterium
ACCACCGGCTGCTCGGGCCTGGCCTACATGCTTGAGTACGCCGACGATGTGGCGCCGGAAGACGTGATCTTTGAGGACCACGGCGTGAAGGTGCTGATCGATCCGAAGAGCTTGCCCTACCTTGACGGCACCGAACTCGATTTCGTGCGCGAGGGCCTGAACGAGGGCTTCAAGTTTCGCAACCCGCGCGAGAAAGACCGTTGCGGCTGCGGCGAGTCGTTCCGCGTGTAAGGTACGGGCATTCCTCAGCCCGACAGGCAACAAGGCGCGGGCCCTCCGCGCCTTTTTGCTGCCCGCCCCCACCATGCAACTCGACAGCAACGACTTTGAACTCTTCGGCCTCGAACCCCGGTTCGAGCAAGACCGCGCGGCCATTGACGCCCGCTGGCGCGCGCTGCAAACCGAGGTGCACCCCGATCGTTTTGCCGCTCAGGGGGCGGCGGCCCAGCGCGTGGCCATGCAGTGGGCGGTGCGGGTGAACGAGGCGTATCAACACCTCAAAGATCCGCTGCGCCGTGCCACGCTGCTGTGCGAGATGCGCGGTGCGCCGGTCAACGCCGAGAGCAACACGCGCATGCCGACCGCGTTTTTGATGCAGCAAATGGAATGGCGCGAGGCGCTGGACGATGCGCGCACGCTGGCCGCGGTGGAAGCGCTGGCCGCGCAAGTGGCTGCGCACCGCCGCGAGGCCTTGGCCGCGTTGGGCGCCACTTTGGATGCGCCGGACGGCGCGGCCGAGCAAGCCGCCGAACAAGTGCGCGCGCTGATGTTTGTCGAGCGCTTTGCGCAAGATGTCGATGCCCGCTTAGAGGCACTGGAACAATAAACACATGGCTCTTTTGCAGATTTCCGAACCCGGCGGCGCGCCGGACCCGCACCAGCGGCGCATCGCCGTGGGCATTGATTTGGGCACCACGCATTCGCTGGTGGCCGCGGTGCGCAACGGCGTCTCCGAGTGTCTGCCCGACACCGAAGGCCGCGTGATTTTGCCGTCGGCCGTGCGCTACCTGCCCGAGGGTCGCCGCCAAATTGGCGCGGCGGCGCTGGCCGAGGCCGCACGCGACCCGCTCAACACGCTGCTGTCGATCAAGCGCTTCATGGGCCGCGGCCTGGCCGATGTGGCCGACCGCAGCAAGCTGCCTTACGACTTTGTCGACGCCCCGGGCATGGTGCAGATCCGCACCATCGACGGCGTGAAGTCGCCGGTCGAGGTGTCGGCCGAGATTTTGGCCACGCTGCGCTTCCGCGCCGAAGACACGTTTGACGACGAGCTGTTTGGTGCCGTCATCACCGTGCCCGCCTACTTTGACGACGCGCAGCGCCAAGCCACCAAAGACGCCGCGCAACTGGCCGGCATCAACGTGCTGCGCCTGATCAACGAGCCCACGGCTGCGGCCATCGCCTACGGACTGGAGAACGGCAGCGAGGGCTTGTACGCGGTGTACGACCTGGGCGGCGGCACATTCGATGTGTCTCTGCTGCGCTTGAGCCAGGGCGTGTTCGAGGTGGTGGCCACCGGTGGTGATTCAGCCCTGGGCGGTGACGACTTTGACCACCTGCTGGCGGGCTGGGCCTTGAGCGAAGCCGGCCGCACGGCCGACAGCGCCGAAGACAAGCGCGCCGTGCTGGTGGCCGCGCGCGCCGCCAAAGAAAAGTTGTCGAGCAGCGACCACGCGCAGCTGGCGTGCCCGCTGTCCAGCGGTGAGCTGAACGTGCGCGTGACCCGTGCACAGTTCGAGTCACTGAGCGCGCCGCTGCTGGCGCGCACGATCACCGCGGTGCGCAAGGTGCTGCGCGATGCGCAGGCCGACAAGGCCGATGTGAAGGGCGTGGTGATGGTGGGCGGCTCGACCCGCATGCCGATGGTGCAAGCCGCTGTGGCCGCGCACTTTGGCACCACGCCGCTCACCAACCTGAACCCCGACGAGGTGGTGGCGCTGGGCGCCGCGCTGCAAGCCAACGCGCTGGCCGGCAACGCCGGTGCGGACGAGATGCTGCTGCTCGACGTGATCCCGCTCTCGCTGGGCCTGGAGACCATGGGCGGTTTGGTGGAGCGCATCATCCCGCGCAACAGCACCATCCCGACCGCCCGGGCCCAAGACTTCACCACCTTCAAAGACGGCCAAACGGCGATGGCCATCCACGTGCTGCAAGGCGAGCGCGAGATCGTCAGCGAGTGCCGCTCGCTGGGCCGCTTTGAGTTGCGCGGCATTCCCGCCATGGTGGCGGGTGCGGCGCGCATCCGCGTCACCTTCCAGGTCGATGCCGATGGCTTGCTGAGCGTCAGCGCCCGCGAAGAGGGCTCGGGCGTGGAAGCCGCCATCACCGTCAAGCCGAGCTACGGTTTGTCGGACGACGAGGTGGCGCGCATGCTGCAAGACGGCTTCGCTACTGCCGAGGGCGACATGCGCGAGCGCAGCCTGCGTGAATCGCGCGTGGAGGCCGAGCGCATGCTGCTGGCCACGCGCGCTGCGCTGGCGGCCGATGGTGATTTGCTGAGCGCCGATGACACCGCGGCCATTGAGGCCTTGCTGGTGCAGCTCGCGCACATCCGTGAAGGCAGCGACCACGCGGCCATTGACACCGCCGTTGAAGCGCTGGCCCACGGCACCGAGGCCTTTGCGGCCGAGCGCATGAACCGCGGCATCCAACAAGCCTTGTCCGGCCGACGCATCGAAGACGTCTGATCCGCCGCCGCACCCCACGAACACTGCCTCCCAAGCGCCTGCCGCCATGCCCATCATCAAAATCCTGCCCCACGCCGAGTACTGCCCTCAAGGCACGCAGATCAGCGCGCCCGCTGGCACCTCCCTCTGCGAGGCGCTGCTGGACAACCACATCGCCATCGAGCACGCCTGCGACATGAGTGCGGCCTGCACCACTTGCCACGTGATCGTGCGCGAGGGCTTCAAGTCGCTGGGTGAGATCGACGAGGTGGAAGAAGACCTGCTCGACCGCGCCTGGGGCCTGGAGGCCAACTCGCGCCTCTCGTGCCAAGCCATCTTGGCCGGCAGCGACGTGACGATCGAGATCCCCAAGTACACGATCAACCACGCCAAAGAGCAGCACTGAGCGAGGGTGGGGCGCTGAGCGCCTCAGCGTTGCACACGGGCACCGGGATGGTGCCCCTTTTTCGCCCATGCGACGCGCTGGCTCGGCGTGTTTCGGCCAGCTGATCCGCCAGAAAAAAAGCCCCCGTGCGCTGCGGCACAGGGGCTTTGAACGGGTCTGACCCGGTTGAGGAGAACAAAACAAACAGCGCTCGAAGCTGCCCACATTGCCACGCAAGTCGCGTGCCCGAATGCGTGCTGCGTGGGCCTCAGGCGGCTTGTTTTTCCACGTGGCCGTGGCGGGTGTAGAGGAAGTCGAGCACCGCTTTGCGGCAGCGCACGTAGCCGGCATCTTCGGCCAACTCCACCCGGTTGCGCGGGCGGGCCAGGTCGACGGTGAGGATCTCGCCGATGGTGGCGGCCGGGCCATTGGTCATCATCACGATGCGATCCGACAGCAGCACGGCTTCGTCCACATCGTGCGTCACCATCACCACGGTGCTTTGCGTGCGGGCCACGATTTTCAGCAGTTCGTCTTGCAGGTGGGCGCGGGTGAGGGCGTCGAGGGCGCCGAAGGGCTCGTCCATCAGCAGCACTTTGGGCTCCATCGCCAGCGCGCGGGCAATGCCCACACGCTGCTTCATGCCGCCGCTGATTTCGTGCGGGCGTTTGGCCACCGCGTGGTCCATGCCCACCAGCGCCAGGGCGTCGAGCGTGCGCTGCTTGAGTTGGGCCTTGGTTTCTTTGGGGCCAAACACGCGCTCCACCGCCAGGTGCACGTTCTCAAAGCAGGTCAGCCAAGGCAGCAGCGAGTGGTTTTGGAACACCACACCGCGCTCCGGGCCGGGCTCGGCGATTTCGCGGTTGTCGCAGAGCAGGGTGCCGCTGCTGGGCAGCGTCAGACCGGCAATCAGGTTCAGCAGCGTCGACTTGCCGCAGCCCGAATGGCCGATGAGCGTGATGAATTCGCCCTTGTCCACGGTCAGGTTGATCTCACGCAGCGCGTGGAAGCTGCCCTTGCGGGTGTGGAACACCATTTCGGCGTTTTGGACTTCGATGAAGTGGTTCATGGTGGTGCGTCCTGGTGCAGTGTCGGTGCGGGGTTCAGTGCTCGTCGTAGCTGAAGCGCTTGGCGACGCTGACCAGCAGCGTTTCCAGCAGCAGGCCCACCACACCGATCACCAAGATGGCGATCAGGATGTGCGTGACGTTGAGGTTGTTCCATTCGTCCCAGACCCAAAAGCCGATGCCCACGCCGCCCGTCAGCATCTCGGCCGCCACGATCACCAGCCAAGCTGTGCCCACCGAGAGGCGCACGCCGGTCAGCATGTAGGGCAGCACCGAGGGGAACAGGATGCGCGTCATCACCTTCCACTCGCTGAGCTTGAGCACGCGGGCCACGTTCAAGTAGTCCTGCGGCACACGCTGCACACCCACGGCGGTGTTGATGATCATGGGCCAGATGGAGCAGATGAAGATGGTCCAGATGGCGGCCGGGTTGGCGGCCTTGAACACCAGCAAACCGATCGGCAGCCAGGCCAGTGGCGAGACCGGGCGCAGCAGGCTGATCAGCGGGTTGAGCATGCGGCTGAGCAGCGTGAAGCGGCCGATCATGAAGCCCATCGGGATGCCCACGAGCGCGGCCAGACCAAAGCCCACAGCCACGCGCTCCAGCGAGAACAGGATGTTCCAGCCGATGCCCTGGTCGTTGGGGCCCTTGCTGTAGAACGGGTCGGAGAACAGCACGATCAACTCCTTCCACGTCGCCAGCGGCGTGGGGAAGGGGTTGCCTTCTTTCATCGTCAGCAGCGCCCAGATGCCGATCAACAGGCCGGCGCCTGCCAGGGGAGCCAAGGCGTTGAGCAGGCCTTGGCCCCAATCGATGCGGCTTCGGGCGGCCGGTGCGGCCACGGGGGCAGCAGCGACCTTGACGGGGGCCGCGGCGGACGCCGATGCCGCAGCGGCGCGCTCTTCAGCGACCGCCTCCAGGGGAGAGTGAAAGACTGCACTGACCATGGTGTTCTCCTTGGTGTCACTCACAAGATCAAGCCTTGACCTTGAAGCCGTCTGCGTATTTTTTCGGGTCCTTGCCATCCCACACCACGCCGTCCATCAGCTTGCTGGTGCGCATCACGTCCTTGGGCACGTTGACCTTCATGGCCGAGGCGGCTTGTTTGTAGAGGTCGATCTGGTTGATCTGCTTGGCCACGCCCAGGTAGTCGGGGTGGTCCTTCAGCAAGCCCCAGCGCTTGTGCTGGGTGAGGAACCACATGCCGTCGCTGAGGTACGGAAAGTTGACCGCGCCGTCGTTGAAGAACTTCATGTGGTTCGGGTCGTCCCAGGTCTTGCCCATGCCGTTTTGGTAGCGGCCCAAGATGCGCTGATTGATGGCGTCGACGCTGGTGTTGACATACGACTTGTCGGCGATGGTTTCGGCCATCTTGTTTTTGTTGGACAAGTTGGCGTCGATCCAGCGGCTGGCTTCCAGCACAGCCATGATCACGGCACGCGAGGTGTTGGGGTACTTCTTGACGAAGTCACCGGTGGTTCCCAGCACCTTTTCGGGGTGGTCTTTCCAGATGTCTTGCGTGGTGGCTGCGGTCACGCCGATGCCATCGATGATGGCGCGGTGGTTCCAGGGCTCACCCACGCAGTAGCCGTCCATGTTGCCCACGCGCATGTTGGACACCATTTGCGGCGGCGGCACGGTGATGACCTTGGCGTCTTGAATCGGGTTGATGCCGGCCGAGGCCATCCAGTAGTACAGCCACATGGCGTGGGTGCCCGTGGGGAAGGTTTGTGCGAAGGTGTACTCGCGCTTGTCGCCGGCCATCAGCTTGGCCAGCGAGCCGGCGTCTACCGCGCCTTTGTCCGCCAGTTTTTTGCTCAGCGTGATGGCCTGACCGTTGTTGTTCAGGGTCATCAGCACGGCCATGTCTTTTTTCGGCCCGGCCACGCCCAGGTGCACGCCGTAAA
This sequence comes from Pseudomonadota bacterium, assembly GCA_041164825.1. Lineage (GTDB taxonomy): Bacteria > Pseudomonadota > Gammaproteobacteria > Burkholderiales > Burkholderiaceae_C > JBEAOO01. The sequence continues at coordinate 6,027 of JBEAOO010000145.1, forward strand.
CCAGGCCGTAGAGCACATGGGCCATGTCGAGTTCGCCGTTGACGAGTTTGTCGCGCACACCGGCCCACGAGGCTTCTTTGGTCGGGATGATCTTGACGCCGTACTTCTTGTCGAAACCCAGCACCGAGGCCATCACGATGCTGGCGCAATCGGTCAGCGGAATGAAGCCGATGCGCACTTCTTCTTTCTCGGGCTTGTCGCTGCCCTGAGCGTGGACCAGCGACTGCAGGCCGGGCAGCAAGCCGGCGGCGCCTGTCGCCGCGGCAGCCTGGACGAGCGAGCGTCGGGACAGGGAGAGCGAAGAGGAGTTGGAATCGTTGGAGTGCATGGCAAGGGTTCCGCTGTGAGTTCGCAGAAAAACAAAACGGCGCCCGCACAGGCCCAGCAAGGGGTCGGTGGGGACGCCGTCGTCCTGTCAGCGGTGGGCTCAAGATCTGGCTTGGGCGCCGCTGGTGTCTTTAGAAAGTCGCCGTTGACCTTCTTGCTTGCTACTCAGCAAGCGGTGTGCCAGGGCTTACCCTTGCTTTTTGGGCCGTGAACCGTCTCGTTGCGCACCAGAACGGCGTGTGTTGCACCGCCAGGCGGCCCATTTGCACCTAGTCCGGGCGGCTTGGCCTCGGGGTGGATGTCAGGTTTTGGGGGTGAGGGGTGCGCGCTCCTTGCCGAGCGCTGCGCTGGTGCGGGCGCGGGTGTCCCGGCGTGCAGCCCGCGCCCGATGTGTCGCGCTCAGGGGCGGGAGGCGGCGGCCAAGCAGCGGCGCAACCAGTTGCGCAGGGGCTGAAAGGAGCTGGCGAGCGGCCCTGGCGTGGTGGCCTCGCGCTGCTCCAGCAGGTGGCGCGCCGAGAGCATGGCGATGAATTTTCGGACCTCGCTGCGACGCAGGCCACTGCTCAAGGCCAGTTGTTGTGTCGACATGTGGCGGTGCGACATGTCACTGAGCATGCGCCGATGCGGCGTCTTGTTGTAGGGGGCAGGCAACTCAGGCCAACCCAGCAACCGGTACTCTTTCATTCCCCGACGTCTTTCAGTGTGATGCCACCTCACCGGTGGGCCGGCGTAGGCAGATTTCCCGACGACAGGGTAGTCGCAAGCGGCCGCCCAGTGATGAAAGTCACAGCGAAAATTGATAAAAACGCTGGTTTGAGGGTGCGAGTGGGTGACGCTGGGCACGCTCGGTGCGTCGGCGGCCCGAGGGGCGGCGTTCGGCCCGCCCTTTAAACTGTCTGCATGAATGTATTGGGTGTGGAATCGTCCTGTGACGAAACAGGCGTGGCCTGGGTGAGTGCCGAGCCGGGCACGGTGGTGCCCACATTGCGTGCGCACGCGCTGTACAGCCAAATCGACATGCATCAGGCTTACGGTGGCGTGGTGCCCGAGCTGGCCTCGCGCGACCACATTCGCCGGGTCGTGCCTTTGACGCGCCAGGTGCTGGCCGAGGCCGGTGGCTCGTTGGCTGACATCGATGTGGTGGCCTTTACGCAAGGGCCCGGCTTGGCTGGCGCGCTGCTCGTGGGCGCGGGCGTGGCTTGTGCCTTGGGCGCCGCTTTGGGCAAGCCGGTGCTGGGTGTGCACCACCTCGAAGGGCATTTGCTCTCGCCCTTCTTGTCGGCCGATCCGCCGGAGTTTCCCTTTGTGGCCTTGCTGGTGTCGGGGGGGCACACCCAACTGATGCGTGTCGACGACGTCGGCAGCTGCGAACTGTTGGGCGAGAGCATCGACGACGCGGCCGGCGAGGCTTTTGACAAATCGGCCAAGCTGATGGGCCTGGGTTACCCCGGTGGCCCGGCCTTGGCCAAGCTGGCCGAGCAGGGCAGGGCGGACGCCTTTGATTTGCCGCGCCCCTTGCTGCGCAGCGGCAACCTTGATTTTTCGTTTGCCGGTTTGAAGACGGCGGTGCGCACGCAATGGGTGAAGCTCGACGCCGCGACGCAGGGCGTGAGTGAGGTGCAGCGCGCTGACCTGGCCGCGTCCACGCAGCAAGCCATCGTCGATGTGTTGGTGAAAAAGTCGATGTCCGCGCTGGCCGAGACGGGCTTGAAGCGCTTGGTGGTGGCGGGTGGGGTGGGCGCCAACGTGGCGCTGCGCCGGCAGCTCAACGCCGCCTGCGCCCGGCGCCAGGTGCGGGTGCACTACCCGGAGCTCGCTCTGTGCACCGACAACGGCGCCATGATCGCCTTGGCGGCCGCCATGCGCTTGCAGCGCGGTTTGGCGCAAGCGCACACCGACTACGCCTTTAACGTGCGCCCGCGCTGGCCGCTGGCTGAGGCCTGAGCAACAGGCCGGCGGTCGACTGCGCGATGACATCCCCCTCACCTCGGCCGCAACCCATCCCCTCCGCGAACTCGGGCGATCCGACACCGGCGCGGCAGGGCCAGACCGAATCGCCAATGAGAGCAAACGCATGACCATTAAACGCAGTCACTGGGCGCTCGCCGCGCTCTGCGCCGCGCTCGGCCACAGCGCGCCGCACGCTGCCGCCGTTTCCGAGCCCATCAAGCTGGCCATGATTGAAGGCCTGTCGGGCAGCTTTGCCAACGCTGGCGAAGCGGTGTATCGCAACCTGCTGATCGCCGTGGACCGGGTGAACGCGCGCGGTGGCGTGCACTTGCCGGGCGGCGCGCGGCCGCTGGCGTTGGTGAGGCTCGACAGCAAAGGCAGCCCCGAGGAGTCCGTGGCGTTGCTGCGCTCGGCGGTCGATCAGCACGCCCCCTTTGTGCTGCAGGGCAATGGCTCCGGCGCGGCCGCGGCCTTGGTCGAGGCGATCAACAAGCACAACCAGCGCGAGCCAGCGCAGCGCTTGCTGTTCCTCAACTATTCGGCGGTGGATCCGGCGTTGACCAACGAGAAATGCAGCTTCTGGCACTTCCGCTTCGACGCCCATGCCGACATGCGCATGTCGGCGCTCACCGATGTGATGCGCGGCGACGCGGCGGTGAAAAAGGTGTATTTGATCGGCCAAGACTACAGCTTCGGCCAGGCCGTGTTGCGCAGTGCTCGCGCGCAGATTGGGGCCAAGCGGCCCGACATCCAGATCGTTGGCGACGAGCTGCACCCCGTGGGCCGGGTGAAAGACTTCCTGCCCTATGTGGCCAAGATCAAGGCCAGCGGCGCGCAGGCCGTGGTCACCGGCAATTGGGGCAATGACCTGACGCTGTTGATCAAGGCCGCCCGCGAGGCCGGTGTCGATGCGAAGTTTTATACCTTCTACGGCAACGCACTCGGCGCGCCGGCGGCCATCGGCGAGGCCGGCGTGGGCCGGGTTTTGGCCGTGGCCGAGTGGCATCCCAATGTGGGCGGCGTAGCTTCGGAGCGCTTTTACGCCGACTTCCGCCAGCGCTTCGCCAAGCCGCAAGATGATTATGTGCACGCCCGCATGCAGGTGATGATCGAGATGTTGGCCGCGGCCATCGAGCGCGCCCGCAGCACCGACGCGGTGGCCGTGGCCCGCGCACTCGAAGGCGCCAAGGTGACGCCGGCCATGCTGGGCGGCTTTCACACCGGCACCCTGCGCGCGGCCGATCACCAGTTCATCCAGCCCCTGTATGTGA
>JBEAOO010000146.1:0-2830 GCA_041164825.1 Pseudomonadota bacterium
TGGGGTGACAGTGCACGAGCATGCAACTCTCTATCTGCCTGGTTTTCTGGCGCTCTGTGTTCGATCGTAAGCGTTCGGCGGCTTTTTTGCCTCCTCACCCGCCCTGCTCCCGTGCCACGTAGGCAGCAACCGCACCTTCGGCCGCTTTGAGATGGCGCCACGTCTGCGGTTCACATTCCTGGCGGCCTAGCCGGTCCAATCCCAGAAGTACTGACATGACGGTGGCCAGGTCCGGGTTTCGCTGTCTGAGGTCGATGGACCATTGGCCCAGCATGGCGGCGATCGCGCCATGGTGACCGCTTTCGGTTTGCGTGATGGCCGCCAGCGCGAGCCGGTCGCTCGCGGTGTCGAGCAGGCTGGCCGGTTGCGCCGGTTGGATGAGCGGTTCACCGACGTCATCCCACCAGTTTGGTGTGCGCAGCACGGTGCCGGTCATGGGCGCGACGATACACGCTGCAGGGCCAAGGCCACGGGGCGTCCGACTTCCTACGAGACGGCCCTGTCCGCCGCGGACTTGCGCTGCGCTTCGGCGATGGCCCAGGGAGTGAGCGCGTCGTAGTCGGTTTCTCCGGCAAGCAGTCTGGCGCTGACCTGGATGAGGTAGCCGACGGGGTCGATCAGTTGCAGGCGGCAGCTCTGGATGAGGGAGTAGCAGGTGGCGGCGACCAGGCCGCCGGATTCGCTGCCCAGGAAAAGGTGGTTCTTTCGGCCGACGGCGATGGGGCGCTGAGCATTTTCCACCGGGTTGTTGTCGATTGGTAGATCGCCGGTGGTGGCGAATTCGGTCAACTGGGTCCAGCGGGTGTTGGCGTAGGTGACGGCTTTGCCCAACGGGCTGTCTGGTGTGGCGGGCTCGGTGCCGGTCAGCGGCATCCATTTATCGAGTCGTTCTTTGATGAGGGCAAGAACCGGGACGCTGTAGCTCTGGCGCAGTCGCCAGCGGCGGCGACACGCGGCGGCGTAATTGAGGCGGTCACGCTCGACGCGCCGCTTGGTGCTGGCTTCGGCGGCGTACAGCTTCGCGATCAAGATGACCATCTCACCACAGCGCGGGTCGGTGTGGCGCGCTTGGTAGAATTCGCGCCGCACGTGCGCCCAGCAGAGCAGGCGGATGATAAGGTTGAGAGCGACGACTTTGTCGTACTGCGCCAGAGCATCCGCCATCAGCACGCCGCAGAAATCCGTGAGCATGTCGCTGGGGTGGCGTCCGCAGCGATCTTCGGTGAATGAAAAGAGTACCTGCGGCAATCGCCCGCCGTCAGGGCCGCTGCCGAGGTAGCTCCAGAAGCGTACCTGCTTGGTCTTCCCGCTGCCGGGATCGAGCATGTCTACGGGGATGTCATCGCTGAAGAGGAAGCCGCTGGCGAGGACCTGCCGTTCCAGGGCGGTGATCACCGGAGCGAAGAACTTCGCCAACGACGTCAGCCAACCGCACATCGTCGACTTGGCGATGGCGCAGCCCAGGCGGGCGAACTCCTTGGACTGGCGATCGAGCGGCAGGTGCAGGCCAAACTTGTTGAACGCGACCTGGACCAGCAACGCGGTGGTGGGCAGGCCACCGAGAATGATCTGCGGCGCTGGCGGAGCGACTTTCGTCACCGTCATCGCCGCTGACGTGGCGGTGGCAGCGACGGTGGAGTCAGCCGCGGCCGGCAGGCCGTAGACGATGCAATGTTCGACTTCAGCAACGAACTTCGGTGCGATGAGGTGAATGCGCTCATTGGTCTCTTCGTAAGCGTTCGGCCGTCTCGAACCCTTGCCTGCGCCGAGCCGCGCTACCATGGCCGACCTCCCGGGAGGTCCCATGTCATCCGTCCCCCATCGCCGCCTCAGTCCATCACATGGGCTGGCTCTCGCCGCAGAGTGGCATCGTCGTGAGGCTGGGCAGACCCAGGCGTCCTTCTGTCGGCAGCGCGAGATCGCTCCCTGGGTCCTGAGGTACTGGCTCGCGCGTGCGGCTGACTCATCGTCGCCGGGCTTCGTCCAGATCGCCGCGGCGCCGCGGTCGGAAGCCCTGGACGTGGTGGTCGGCAGCGCCGTGGTGCGGGTGCCGCGCGGGTTCGATGCTGAGCTGCTGCGCCACGTAGTCGCCGCACTGAGTGCGGATGGCCGGTCGCCGTGCTGACGGTCGGTTTCCCGCAACGGATCTTTCTGCGTCGGGCACCTACCGATATGCGCAAGTCATTCGATTCGCTGGCGGGGCTGGTGCGGTTAGAGTTTGCGGACGATCCGCTGTCAGGAGATGCATTCGTGTTCGTGGGCAAAGCGATGAATCGGGTGAAGATCCTGGTGTTCGATCGCTCAGGGTTCTGGGTGCTGGCGAAGCGGCTGTCGTCGGGGCGGTTCGGTGTGCCGGGACAGTGGCGCTCCGCTGGCGCGGCAGGGCAATCCGCCGGTGAGGGAGCGCGCGTCGAGCTGTCGCCGGTCGAGCTCCAGCTGTTGCTTGAGGGCATCGAGATCCGCGATGCGCGCTATCGGCCGCAGTATCGGCATCCCGTTGGCCCGCGTATGCCTGCGCTGCCGGTTGGTTAATGCGTGGAGCGAATACATCACTGAAATCAGTGTAATTCGCTGCTCGCGGTGAGCGCGGTTCCGATCATCGCGAGCGTGAGCAACGAGCCATCCGCAGTCCAATCGAGCGCACCGACGCACGCTCAGCAGTTGGCCGACAAAGACGTGACCATCGCCGCACTCCAGGCCACCACTGCCGAACTGACCAAGAAGCTGGGAGCGGCACTCTATCAGATCGATCAGCTGGCGCGCCGGGTGTTCGGGCGCTCAAGCGAGAGTTATGATCATCCCGATCAGCTGCGTCTGGAGCTGGGCATCC
>JBEAOO010000147.1:0-4211 GCA_041164825.1 Pseudomonadota bacterium
TTGGCGATCGAGCGCAGCAGGCGGCGCATGATCTTGCCCGAGCGCGTCTTGGGCAGGTTCTCGCCGAAGCGGATGTCCTTGGGCTTGGCGATGGGGCCGATTTCCTTGGCGACCCAATCACGCAGCGTCTTGGCGATCGCGTCGGCGGCGGGCCCCTCCGGTCGCGCCTGCTTCAACACGACGAACGCACAGACGGCCTCGCCGGTCAGGTCGTCGGGGCGCCCGACGACGGCGGCTTCGGCGACCAGCGGATTGGCCACGAGCGCGGATTCGATTTCCATCGTGCCCATGCGGTGGCCCGAGACGTTCAGCACGTCGTCGATGCGGCCGGTGATGGTGAAGTAGCCGGTTTTTTCGTCGCGGATCGCGCCGTCGCCAGCGAGGTAGTACTTGCCCTTGAAGTCTTCCGGGTAGTAGGACTTCTTGAAGCGCTCCGGGTCGCCCCAGATGGTGCGGATCATCGACGGCCACGGGCGCTTGACGACCAAGATGCCGCCTTGGCCATTGGGCACATCTTTGCCGGTTTCATCAACGATGGCGGCCATGATGCCCGGGAAGGGCAGCGTGCACGAACCCGGCACCAGCGTGGTGGCGCCCGGCAGCGGGGTGATCATGTGGCCGCCGGTTTCGGTTTGCCAGAAGGTGTCAACGATCGGGCAGCGGCCGCCGCCCACGTGCTTGTGGTACCACTCCCAGGCGGCCGGGTTGATGGGCTCGCCCACCGAACCCAGGATGCGCAGACTGCTCAGGTCGTAGCTCTTGGGGTGCACGGCGTCGTTGGCTTCGGCGGCCTTGATCAGCGAGCGGATGGCCGTGGGTGCGGTGTAGAAAATGCTGACCTTGTGGTCTTGGATCATTTTCCAGAAGCGGCCGGCGTCCGGGTAGGTGGGCACGCCTTCAAACACGATCTCGGTGCCGCCCAGGGCCAGCGGGCCGTAGGTGATGTAGGTGTGGCCGGTGACCCAGCCGATGTCGGCCGTGCACCAGAACACATCGTCGGCCTTCAGGTCGAAGGTCCACTGGGTGGTGAGGGCTGCGTGCAGCAGGTAGCCGCCGGTGCTGTGTTGCACACCCTTGGGCTTGCCGGTAGAGCCGCTGGTGTAGAGCAAGAACAGCGGGTGCTCGGCCTCAACCCATTCCGGCTCGCAGGTGACGGGCTGACTGGCCACCACGTCGGCCATCCACAGGTCGCGGCCGGCGGTCATGGCGATGTCGGCGCCCGAGCGCTTGACCACCAGCACGTTTTTCACCGACTCGCAGCCGCCCAGGGCCAGCGCCTCGTCGACGATGCTCTTGAGCGGCAGTTGTTTGCCACCACGCACTTGGTGGTCGGCGGTGATCACGGCCTTGGCGCCGGTGTCTTCAATGCGGTCGCGCAGCGATTGCGCCGAGAAGCCGCCGAACACCACCGAGTGGGTGGCGCCAATGCGGGCGCAAGCTTGCATGGCCGCCACGCCGTCGATCGACATGGCGATGTAGATGACCACGCGGTCACCCTTTTGGATGCCCAGGCTGCGCAGGCCATTGGCAATTTGGCAGGTCTTGGCCAGCAGTTGGCTGTAGCTGACCTTGGTGACTTCGCCGCCGTCGGCTTCAAAAATGATGGCAGTCTTGTCGCCCAGGCCACGCTCGATGTTGCGGTCTAGGCAGTTGTAGGAGGCGTTCAGCGTGCCGTCCTCAAACCACTTGAAGAACGGCGCTTCGGCCTCGTTCAACACCTTGGTGAAGGGCGTCTTCCAGCTGATCAGCTCGCGCGCTTGGCGGGCCCAGAAGCCTTCGTAGTCGGTTTCAGCTTCCTTGACGAGGGCCTCGTAGGCGGCAAAGCCCGACACATGGGCCGACGCTGCAACCGCCGCGGTGGGGGCATAGATGGTGGACTGTTCGTCGCTCATGGTTTTGTCTCCTCGATCTCAGTGTGATCCGTGTGATGGCATGCACGCAGGTGCGTTCCGGGTGGGACTGTGGGCCGCCGGTCTGACGAAGGCCTTACTCCTGCATTCAGGGCTTGACTCTGCACGAGACATGCCACGTCTAGAATTCAGTGTTTACCAGCACAACCCGCCTGAAAACACCCCATGGCCACACCCCCGACACCTCCTCAGAAGCCCCTGGGCCGCCTGCCCACCGTGATCTTCGCGAGCCGTTGGCTGCAGTTGCCGCTGTACCTCGGGTTGATACTGGCCCAAGCGGTCTATGTGTTCCATTTCTGGGTCGAATTGGTACACCTGATCCAGGCCGCGTTCGGCGACCAGCACGCGCTGGAAATTCTGGTCAAGAGCATTGGCTACGTGGGCAACGTGCCACTGACCGGCCTCAACGAGACCGTGATCATGCTGGTCGTACTCGGCCTGATCGACGTGGTGATGATCTCCAACCTGCTGATCATGGTGATCGTGGGCGGCTACGAAACCTTTGTCTCGCGCCTCAACCTCGACGGCCACCCCGACCAACCCGAGTGGCTCGACCACGTGAACGCCTCGGTGCTGAAGGTGAAGCTGGGCACGGCCATCATCGGCATCAGCTCCATCCACCTGCTGAAAACCTTCATCAACGCCGAGAACTACACCGAGAAGGTGCTGCTGTGGCAAACGGTGATCCACGTCGCCTTCTTGCTCTCGGCTCTGGCGATTGCCGCCACCGACCGCCTGCTGCACAGCAGCCATGCGGCAGCCGCCGCGGCCGACGCCCCCCAATCACACTGAGAGATGGCCCCCACGCCAGCCCGGCGCAAGCCTGGGCGCCGATGATGCCGCCGGCCAGTCAGCCAGACGCCCCGCCGGCCCCGTACCGAGAACCACGAAAGACGCTCACCATGACCACCATCCGCCAAGCTGATTTGATCGAATCGGTTGCCAGTGCTCTTCAATATATTTCGTACTACCACCCGGCCGACTACATCGCCCACCTGGCCCGCGCCTACGAGCGGGAGCAAAGCCCGGCCGCCAAGGACGCGATCGCCCAGATCCTGACCAACAGCCGCATGTGCGCCGAAGGCCGCCGCCCGATCTGCCAAGACACCGGCATCGTCAACGTGTTCCTCAAGATCGGCATGGACGTGAAATGGGAAGGCTTCAGCGGCTCGATCGCTGATGCGGTGAACCAAGGCGTGCGTCAGGGCTACCTGAACCCCGACAACGTGCTGCGCGCCAGCGTGCTGGACGACCCGATCTTTGCCCGCAAAAACACCAAGGACAACACGCCCGCCGTGATCCACATGGAAGTGGTGCCGGGCCACACCGTCGACGTGATCGTCGCGGCCAAGGGCGGCGGCTCGGAAAACAAGTCGAAGATGTACATGCTCAACCCGAGCGACAGCATCGTCGACTGGGTGCTGAAAACCGTGCCGACCATGGGCGCCGGCTGGTGCCCGCCGGGCATGCTGGGCATTGGCGTGGGCGGCACGGCCGAGAAGGCCGTGATGATGGCCAAGGAAGTGTTGATGGAAGACATCGACATGTACGAACTGCTCGACCGCGGCCCGCAAAACAAGCTCGAAGAAATGCGCATCGAGTTGTACGAGAAGGTCAACGCCCTGGGCATCGGCGCGCAAGGCCTGGGCGGCCTCACCACGGTGCTGGACGTGAAGATCAAGACCTTCGCCACCCACGCCGCCAGCAAGCCCATCGCCATGATCCCCAACTGCGCCGCCACCCGCCACGCGCACTTCGTGCTCGACGGCAGCGGCCCGAGCTTCCTCGAAGCGCCGAGCCTCGACCTCTGGCCCAACGTGCACTGGGCGCCCGACTACAACAAGAGCAAGCGCGTTGACCTCAACACCCTGACGCAAGCCGAAGTGGCCAGCTGGAAGCCGGGCGACACCCTGCTGCTCAACGGCAAGATGCTCACCGGCCGCGACGCCGCGCACAAGCGCATCAGCGACATGCTGGCCAAGGGCGAGCCGCTGCCGGTCGACTTCACCAACCGCGTCATCTATTATGTCGGCCCGGTCGATCCGGTGCGCGATGAAGTCGTCGGCCCGGCTGGCCCCACGACGGCGACGCGGATGGACAAGTTCAGCGACATGATGCTTGATTTGGGGCTACTTGCCAGCGTCGGCAAATCCGAACGCGGTCCCGCCGCCACCCAGAGCATCGCCAACCACAAGAGCGCTTATTTGATGGCCGTGGGCGGCGCCGCTTATCTCGTCAGCCGCGCGATCAAAGGCGCGAAGGTCGTTGGCTTTGAAGGTCTGGGCATGGAGGCGATCTACG
>JBEAOO010000148.1:0-4278 GCA_041164825.1 Pseudomonadota bacterium
TTTGACGCCGCCATCGTTGACCTCGATGGCACGATGGTGGACACGCTGGGCGACTTTGATGTGGCGCTGAACTTGACCCTGGCCGAGCTGGGCCAGCCGGCGGTGGACCGCGCCTTCATCGAACACACCATCGGCAAGGGCTCGGAGCATCTGATCCGCAGCACGCTGGCCCAGGTGGGCGCGCCTGCCGCCTTGTATGACGCGGCCTGGGCCGCCTACCAGCGCCACTACCGCGTGGTCAACGGTGAGCACTCGGCCGTGTTCCCCGGCGTGGTCGAGGGCCTCACGGCGCTGCGTGCAGCGGGCTGGCGCCTGGCCTGCCTGACCAACAAGCCGGGTGCGTTTGCAGCCGAGCTGCTGCAGCGCAAGGGCCTGGCCGGTTTCTTCGAGATGCACTTTGGCGGCGACGCCTTCGAGCGCAAAAAGCCCGACCCGCTGCCGCTGCTCAAGACCTGCGAGGCGCTGGGCACCGCGCCCGCGCGCACGCTGATGATCGGCGACTCGCGCAACGACGCGCAAGCCGCGCGCGCCGCCGGCTGCCCGGTGGTGCTGATGAGTTACGGCTACAACCACGGCGAGCCAGTGGCCGCGGTGGGCGCCGATGCGGTGCTCGACCGCATCGACCAGCTGCTGGCGCGCTGAGGGCGGCAGCCTCAGTTGGTGCCGCTGCTGCTGGCTTGAATGCCCAGCAGCGCATCCTTGAGCATGAAGTCGGCCGGCACCTGGCCCAGCCAGATGCGCAAGAGCGCGTTGTAGAACTCGGGCTCCTTGATCGGCTCGCCCACGGGCTTGCCGTTCACCGACACCACCAGGCCCGTGCCGGGCAGCCAGTCGGCGTCAAAGTATTCACCCGTGGACAGCTTGCGGCGCGAGGAGAAGATCTCGCTCATCTTGATGGTGCCCGGCACCAGCGCCACGAACTCGGCGCGGGTGGTGTTCTCTTCGATGCCGCGTGTGAACAAACGGCCGAGCTCGTTGGCATCAATGTCGCGCAGCATCACGATGTGCATGCGCTTGGGCCCGCTTTGCGCGGTGATGGCCGCCAGCGTGTTGGCCTTGGTGCCCGCATACAGCCCGGCGGCATAGACCTTGAAGATGGCCTTGTAGCGGATGCCCGCGCCGTTGAGCACGAGGCGGCTGCCGGCGATGTTGACGGCCGGCTCAAAACGCGCGCCCGCCAGTTCGCGCGCTTGCGCGTTCGCCCCAGTGTGCAGGACACCCCAGCCCGCAAGGGCCAAGGCGGAGGACAAAAGCCAACGACGGCTGAGGGTTTTTTTATGCATTCTGCAAGCATGCCATGGCTGTGTTGCCGGGTGGTGAGGCGTATCGCCCTGCTACACTTTTGCCATGTTCACGCCTCGCAAACCAACCATCACCGGGTCGCACGACCGGGGAGCCTGGCCCTGGCGCCGCTGACCCGCGTGCGTGAAGCGGCCGGGGCCTGAGAGCCCGCGCGTCACGATGGTTGACTTGGCCGATGGGCAGTCGCCGTCCCTTTGTGGGGCCGCTGCTTGCCCTCGCTGCCAGCGCAGAAACCGGCCGGTTTCTGCGCATTCCGCAACAGCATCACCAACGGGGCCTTGAGCGCCCCGCCGGGCTGTGGAGGGCCCCTGACGTGATCTCTGAACTCGAATTCAAACAACTCGCCGAGCAAGGCTACAACCGCATTCCGCTCACCGCGGAGGCGTTTGCCGACCTTGAAACGCCGCTCTCGCTGTACCTGAAATTGGCACGCGGCGCGGGCAATGGCGCCAACACCTTCTTGCTCGAATCGGTGGTGGGTGGCGAGCGCTTCGGCCGCTACTCCTTCATTGGCCTGCCCTCGCGCACGCTGCTGCGCGCCACCGGCACGCACTGCGAGGTGCTGACCGACGGGCAGGTGGTCGAGACCTTTGACGGCAACCCGCTGGACTTTGTGGCCGCTTACCAAAAGCGCTTCAAGGTGGCGCTGCGCCCGGGCTTGCCGCGCTTCTGCGGTGGCCTGGCCGGCTACTTCGGTTACGACGCCGTGCGCTACATGGAGCCGCGCTTGGCGAACACCGTGAAAGAAGGTGGCATCGACACCCCCGACCTGCAACTGCTGCAGTGCGAAGAGCTGGCTGTGATCGACAACCTCTCGGGCCGCCTGCACCTGATTGTTTACGCCGACCCGGGCCAGCCCGAGGCCTACTTGCGCGCCTCGCAGCGCCTGGCGCAGTTGATGGCGCAGTTGCAAACGGCGGTCACCGCGCCGGCCGTGCAAGCCAGCGCCGCGCAGCCGGTGCAGCGCGACTTCGCGCAGGCCGACTTTGAAGCCGCCGTGCTGCGCTGCAAAGACTACATCGCTGCCGGCGACTGCATGCAAGTGGTGTTGGGCCAACGCCTGAAGAAGCGCTACACCGCCAGCCCGCTGAGCCTGTACCGCGCGCTGCGCACGCTCAACCCGTCGCCGTACATGTACTTCTACGACATGGGCAGCTTCCAGATCGTTGGCGCGTCGCCCGAGATCTTGGTGCGCCACGAGCATGTGGCCGAGGGCGAGAAGGTGACGATCCGACCGCTGGCCGGCACCCGCCCGCGCGGCGCCACGCCCGAGCTTGACCGCAGCAACGAGGCCGAACTGCTGGCCGACCCGAAAGAGCGCGCCGAGCACGTGATGCTGATCGATCTGGCGCGCAACGACATCGGCCGCATCGCGCAGACCGGCTCGGTGAAGGTGACCGAGGCGTTTGACATCGAGCGCTACTCGCACGTGATGCACATCGTCAGCAACGTGGAAGGCCTGCTGCAGCCGGGGGTGAACAACCTCGACGTGCTGCGCGCCACCTTCCCGGCCGGCACGCTGTCGGGCGCGCCCAAGATCCGCGCGATGGAAATCATCGATGAGCTCGAACCGGTCAAGCGCGGCATCTACGGTGGCGCCTGCGGCTACCTGAGTTTTGCCGGCGACATGGATGTGGCCATCGCCATCCGCACCGGCATCATCCACGACCAAACGCTGTACGTGCAGGCCGCGGCCGGCATCGTGGCCGACTCGGTGCCCGAGCTGGAGTGGAAGGAAACTGAAGCCAAGGCGCGTGCCTTGATCCGTGCGGCCGAACTGGTGGAAGAGGGGTTCTAAATGCTGTTGATGATCGACAACTACGACAGCTTCACCTTCAACCTGGTGCAGTACTTTGGCGAACTGGGCGAGGACGTGCGCGTCATTCGCAACGACCAGATCGACGTGGCCGGCATCGCCGCGCTGCGCCCTGACAAGCTGGTGCTTTCGCCCGGCCCGTGCTCGCCAGCGGAAGCGGGTGTGTGCATCGCCGCCATCCAAGAATTCACCGGCAAGCTGCCGATCTTGGGCGTGTGCCTGGGGCACCAGAGCATCGGCGCGGCGCTGGGCGGCCACATCGTCCGCGCGCAAACGCAGATGCACGGCAAGACCGACGTCATCACCACCGACCGCCGCGGCGTCTACAGCGATCTGCCCGAGCAGTTCACCGTGATCCGCTACCACTCGCTGGTGATCGAAAAAGCCACGCTGCCGTCCGTGCTGCAAGTGACCTCGACCTCGCAAGACGGCGAGATCATGGGCGTGCGCCACCGCGAGCTGGCGGGCACGCGCACGCCGCTCGAAGGCGTGCAGTTCCACCCCGAGTCCATCCTGACCGAACACGGTCATGCGATGTTGAAGAACTTCTTGAGCCTCGCGCCATGAGCGGCGCCGCGACCCCGGAGCACACCCCCATGCCCATCACCGACAGCGAAGCCCTGGCCCGCGTCATCGACCACCGCGAGATCTTCCACGACGAGATGCTGGTGCTGATGCGTCGCATCATGAGCGGCGAGATGTCGCCGGTGATGATGGCCGGCCTGTTGATGGGCCTGCGCGTGAAGAAGGAAACCATCGGCGAGATCACCGCCGCAGCCCAGGTCATGCGCGAGCTCAGCAACAAGGTGCCGCTCGGGCCCATGCCCCATCTTGTCGACGTCGTCGGCACCGGCGGCGATGGCGCTCACAGCTTCAACATCTCGACCTGCTCGATGTTCGTCGCCGCCGCGGCCGGCGCCCAGGTGGCCAAGCATGGCAACCGCAGCGTCAGCAGCAAGACCGGCAGCGCCGACGTGCTGGAGGCCCTGGGCGCCAACATCCAGCTCGCGCCGCGCGCCGTGGCCGCCTGCCTGGACGAATGCGGCATCGGCTTCATGTTCGCGCCCAACCACCACCCGGCGATGAAGAACATCGCCCCGGTGCGCCGCGAACTCGGCGTGCGGACCATCTTCAACATCCTTGGGCCCCTGACCAACCCC
>JBEAOO010000149.1:0-3831 GCA_041164825.1 Pseudomonadota bacterium
CTGAGCACGGCCGGCGTTGCCTCTTCATTGCCTGCGATGTGAGTTCGACCGCGCAGGTACAGGCGATGGTGAGCGAGACCGTGGCGCAACTGGGCCGGCTCGACGGCGTGTTCAACAACGCCGGCATCGGCGGGCTGAACCCGGCGCGGGACTACCCCGACGACGACTTTCTGCGCATCATCGACATCAACCTGATGGGCGTGTTCCGCGTGGCGCGCGCCGCGCTGGCACCGATGTATGCGCAGGGCGGCGGCAGCATCGTCAACTGCGCCTCCATCCTGGGAGTGTTCGGCCAAAGCCAAACGGCGGCCTACACCGCGGCCAAGGGCGGCGTGGTGAACATGACGCGCACGTTGGCGCTCGAAGGCGCAGCCCACGGCGTGCGCGTGAACAGCGTCGGCCCGGGCTACATCGACACGCCGCTGCTGGCCGGCCTGCCCGACGACATGCGCCAGGCGCTGATCGGCCTGCACCCGCTGGGCCGCCTGGGGCGCTCGGAAGAGGTGGCCAACGCGGTGGCGTTTTTGTTAAGCAGCGAGGCCAGCTTCATCACCGGGGCCAACCTGCTGGTGGACGGCGGGTTCACGGCAGGCAAGTCTTGAGTGGCGGCTGGCGCCACGCAGGGTTGAGCAAAAGGAAGGCTTCGGCTTCGGGCATGCTTGCGGCTTCACCCCCCGCCACCTGGTCCGTGCCCATGCCCATGCTCGCCACCGACACCTCGCCCGAAGCCGCCGCCATCGCGGCGCCCCTGCGCATCGCCTTCATCGGCTGCGGCCGCTTGGCCCGTACCTTGGCGCGGGCATGGCAGCGTGCGGGTCAGCCGGTGGCGTGCGTCGCCAGCCGCACGCCGGCCCATGCGCAAGCCTTGGCCGATGCCTTGCCCGGCTGCGTGGCGCTGAGCGCGGCTGAGGCGGTGGCGCGCGCGGACCTGGTGTTGCTCACCGTGCCGGATGACGCCATTGCCACCACCGCTGCCGCCCTGCCCTGGCGCGCGGGCCAGGCGGTGGTGCATTGCAGCGGCGCCACCGAGGTGAGCGTGTTGCAGCCCGCGGCCGATGCCGGCGCGCTCATTGGCGGCTTCCATCCGCTGCAGATTTTTTCCGACCCCGAGCAAGCGCTGGCGCTGCTGCCGGGCTGCAGCGTGGCGATCGAAGCGCCGCCGGCCTTGGATGCGCAGCTGCGTGCGCTGGCCGCGCTGCTGCAGATGCGCCCCATCGCCCTGCCGCCGGGCGCACGGGCGCTGTACCACGGGGGCGCCAGCTATGCCGCGAGCTTTTTGCTCTCGATGCTGGACGAGGCGGTGCAGGCCTGGGCGAGTTTTGGCGTCAGCGAGGCCGATGCCTTGCAGGCGCTGTTGCCGCTGGCCGAAGGCACGCTCAAGTCGGCGCGCGCCAAGGGCTTGGCCGGTGCGCTGGCCGGGCCGGTGTCGCGCGGCGATGCGGGCGTGGTGGCGCGGCACCTGGCGGCGTTTGGCGCGCTGGGCGCCGAGCAGCGCGCGTTTTACGCGCAAATGACCGAGCGGCAACTGCGCCTGGCCGAAGCCAGCGGGCGGCTCAGCGCGGCGCAGCGGGCCGCACTGGAGCGGGTCTTGGGCTGAGCGCGCACCCAAAAGGTCGGGCACGCGCCAGACACAGGCCAGACGCGGGCAAGACACAGACTAGACACAGGCCAAACGCACGCCGGGCGCGCGCTGAGTGGATGCGCGGCGCGCATCCACTCAGTGTTTGCGCGTGAGCTCGCCCTCGCCCACTTGGGCATCGTCTTTGAACAGGCCTTCCCAGCTGTCGCCGTTGGCCCAGGTGAGGGTGCCTTTGCCTTCTTTGCGGCCGGCCTTGAAGGGGCCGACGAACACGTCGCCGTTCTTCCACGCATAGCGGCCCGCGCCATCGGCCACGCCGCCCACAAACAGTCCGGTGTGCACATCGCCGCTGGCAAAGGTCATGCGGCCGGTGCCTTGCGCCACACCGCCCTGCACCTGGCCGTCGTAGACATCGCCATTGGCAAAACGCAGCGTGCCCTGGCCTTGGGGCGATTCGTTCTGCCACTCGCCGTTGTAGCTCTGGCCGTTCTTCCACACGTACTCGCCGCGGCCTTGCGGGCCGCCGCGCTGGAACTGGCCGGTGTAGGTGTCGCCAGTGGCGTAGAGCATGCGGCCCTGGCCGTGCGGCAAGCCGCTGCCGATCTCGCCGTCGTACTGGTTGCCGTTGGCAAAGCGCATGCGGCCTTTGCCCTGCGGCACGTCGTTGACCCAGAGGCCGTCGTACTGCTGGCCGCTGGCCCACACCAGCTTGCCGCTGCCGTGGCGCTGGCCCTTCACCAGCGTGCCGTCATAACTGTCGCCATTGGCCCAGCGCACCTGGCCTCGGCCCGAGTAGGTGGCGCCGCCAGCATCGGTGATGAACTGCCCGGTGAAGCGCGTGCTGCCGCTGACGAACTCGGCCGGCTGCGCCTGTGCCGCGATGGGCGCATCGCTGGTGGCCGACTTCACGGCCTCCACCACCGCGGTGGGCGTGACGGCGGCGAGCAGGCTGCCGAACAGGCCGCCGCCGCTGGCCGCGGGGGCGGCAGCCGTTGCGTCGGCCGCCATGGCGGCGGTGGTCGCGGCGGTGGCGGTGATCGCAGCGGCGGTGCCACCAGCGAGCGCGGCGGGCGCCGCAGCGCGGCCGGCTGACGCCCCCACCGAGGCTGCGCTGACTTTGGCATCGCCCTTGGCGCCGGATGCGCCGGCTGCAGCGGTGCCGGCCACCACCACCACGGTTGCAGCGGGCGGCGTGGGCGGCGGCGGCAGGCCAGGCAGCGGCGGCGCGGCCGGGTCGACCGTGGCCACCCAGGGCGAGCCGCGCTCGCGCGCCAGCGCGTTGGCGTTGTTGCGCGCCAGCTCTTGCGCGGCGCCGCGGCAGCGCGGCAGGGCCTCGCGCCACAGGGTTTCGGCCAGCAGCGAGCCGCTCTTCTTTTGCGCCTCGTCCATGCCGGCGGCGCCGGCACGCAGCTTTTGCGTTTGCTCGCGGGCGCGGTCAAACACCGGCGCGCAGTATTCGGCGTTGTGGCCGTCGGTCTCGGATTGATCTCGGCGCGCCAGCGCCAGGTCTTGCTGAGCGCCGGTGCAGCGCTCGGCGGCGGCGTCCCACAGGTTTTCGGCCTTGCGGTACAGGCGCGCGGCATCGCCCCAGCGGCGCTCGGCGCTGGCCTGGCGGGCCAGGTCTTGCAGGCTGGTGGCGTCTTTGTGCGAGGCGGCGCACTGCGGGCCGGCGTCGAGCAGTTCGTTGACCACCGCGCTGGCCTGGGTGGTGTCGGCCAGGTTGCGCTGCGCCCGCTCGCGGGCCCGGCCCTCACACTGCGCCACGGCCTGCGACCAGAGCGCAATGGCGTCGCGGAAGTGCTGGGCTTGGGCGTCGGGCGGGGCCTTTTGGGCTTGTGCCGTGGCGGCCTTCAAGTCGGCCGCGTTGGCGCGGTCGGTGACGCCGCGGCAATCGGGCGCGGGGGACGCAGGGGCCGCAGCGGCGGCCGGGGACGACGCAGCCAGGTCGGGCGCAGCGGATGCAGCGGGGGCTTCGGCCAAGGCCACCGGCGTCGCGGCCGTGGCTTGGCCCTGGGCCGGCATCCACGCAACGCTCAATGCCACCAAGGCCATCACCACCATCACAGGGGCCCGCCCCCCCCATCCACGGGCAACTCGTCGCAGCAACATCATCACTTTTTGGCGCTCTTGGATTCCACGGGCAACTCCAGCATGGCGTCGATCAGGCCACGCGCGTAGGGCTGGCTGGCCGTGCCGGGGTCGGTCGCGTCGTCAAAGCTGAAGGCGGTCGGGTTGGAGGCCAGCGGCATGTC
>JBEAOO010000150.1:0-8463 GCA_041164825.1 Pseudomonadota bacterium
CCCCCACCGGCCCGGGCCTGCCGCGCTGCTCAAGCGCTCAGTGGTCTGGCAACGTGCAGCCGCAGCCGCAGCCACTCACTCGTCGATTGCGTCGTCCTCAGCGGCCTCGTCAGCGAAAGCATCCGCATCCGCATCCGCATCCGCATCCGCCGGCGCATCGCCCGAGGCGGCGTCGCGCACGCCACTGCCGCGCTGCTTTTTCTTTTTGTTCTTCAACTCGGCCCGCGCGGCATCGGCCGCAGTGGCGGCGGCCGTCCAGGCGATGAATTCTTCGGGGGTTTCGAGCGTGATGCGGCCGAGCGTGCCGGGGCGGTAGTCGTTGAGCACGATCTCGGCGGCTTTTTGCAGGTTGATGCGGCCGCCCGATTGCACCGCGCCGCGGTGGCGGGCGATGGCGATGAGCAGCTCGTCGTCGGTGCGCTCGGCGGTGGCCACACCGTTCACGGCCTCGGGCAGCTTGTAGCGGGCTTCGAGCAGCTTGGCGTAGGGGCGCTTGAGGCTGCCCAGCAGGGCCATGGCCACTTCTTCTTCGTCGTAGGCGTTGCGGCCCACGGCGCCGCTGGCGGCCAGGTGGTAGCCGCTTTGTTCGATGTTGATGCGCGGCCACAGCATGCCGGGCGTGTCGACCAGGGCCACGTCGCTGGCCAGCATGATGATTTGTTCGACCTTGGTGATGCCGGCTTCATCGCCGGTCTTGGTCGAGCGCTTGCCCATCAGCGTGTTGATGAGCGTGGACTTGCCCACGTTGGGGATGCCGCAAATCATCAGGCGCAGCGGCTTGACCATGCCGCCTCGCAGCGGCGCCAGCGCGCGGCAGGCCTCCACCAGGCGGCGCGCCGGGGCGGTGACGCTGGCGTCCAGGCCGATGGCGCGGGTGTCGGGCAGGCTGTTGTAGTGGGCCAGCCAGGCCTCGGTGCGCTCGGCGTCGGCCAGGTCTTGTTTGTTGAGCAGCTTGAGCTTGGGCTTGCCTTGGGTGAGCTCGGCCAGCAGCGGGTTGGCGCTGGAGCCGGGCAGGCGGGCGTCGAGCATCTCGATCACCACGTCGATGGCTTTGATGCGCTCGGCAATCGCCTTGCGGGTCACGTGCATGTGACCGGGGAACCATTGAATCGCCATCGTCGTTGTCGTCTCGGGGAAAAGGTGTGCACCCGCGCGCGGTTGCGAACGGGGCCCCGATTGTCTCAGGCGCGTGGTGTGGCGCGCGATTCAGCCGCGCTGCTGCAACTCGAAGTGCGCGAGCAAGCTGGCGTGGCGGCTCTCCCAGGGCGCGAACTGGCTGCTTTGCAGCGGCGCGACGGTGGGCAGCGTGGGCTGCTGCATGCAGTTCAAAAAGCACACCAGCAGCTCGCGCGTGGCGAGCTTGATGTCGGCGTTGAGCGCCGTGCCGCCGGGCGTGCTGCGGTCGGTGAAGACGCTGTGTGGGCCGCCCTTGTACACCGCCAGCGCCTTGTTGCGGCTGCCGGTGGCTTGGTACACGGCCACGCGGTCACTGGGCGGGCTCTGGTAGCCGGGGATGACGATTTCGTCGTCGGTGGTGGTGATGTGCAGCGAGGGCAGTTGCACCGGGCCGAGGATGGTCTCGGGGTGGGCCTCGCCATAAAACGGCGGCGCCGACAGCAGCACCAGGCCGCGCAGGCGATCGTCGCGAAGCGCCAGGGTGCGGCCGCCGCGTGTCACGCTGGCGCCTGCGGCCAGCAGGCTGGTGTTGGCGCCGTAGGAGTGGCCGGCGGCAATGATGTGCTGGGCGTCGATGCGGGCGCTGAACTGCGGGTCGCTCAGCAGCTGATCGAGGGCGAAGCGCAGGTCGTGTGCGCGGGCCACGGCTTCGCTGTCTTGCGCGGCCTGGTTGAGCCGGCTCACCAGGGTGAAGGGGTTGCCGATCCACAGGCTGCGGTCGCTGCCGATGTGTTGCAGGTGCAGGCTGGCCCAGCCGTTTTCGGCCGCGGCGTGGCCCAGGTAGCTGTAGCCGCGGCGCGAGCCGCCGATGCCGTGCGAAAACACCATCAGCGGCAGCGGGCGGCTCAAGGCGGCCGGGTCGGTGGGCAGGTACAGGCGCACGGGCACGGCGCGGTCGCGGCGCGCATCCACCCACTCCATCTCGTGCTGGCTGACGCGCGGGTTGCCGGTGTCGCTGCTGAGGCTGCCGGTGGGCGGCGCGCCGCGGCCGTCGTCAAAGCCTTGGCCGCGCCAAGCGCAGCCGCTGGCGCCGCCCAGCACCACGCCGGCGCCCAGACCGGCGCCCCAGCCGAGCAGCGTGCGGCGGTTCAGCAAAGGGGCTGTGGTGGCGGTGGTGGCCGCGGGCGCCGCGGGCGCGGTAGGCAGGGCAGGGGGCATGGGTCGGGTTCCAGTGGGTGGCGCACGCGGGTCACGCGAGGCACAGGCCGCAGTGTGCGGCGCAACAGGGCTGGAGTGCCGGTGAGGCGCTTCAGTTCCCTTGCCCGCGCAGGGGCCAAGTGCGTCAGCCTCTCAATCCACCTCGCCGTCGATGTAGAGCCAATGTCCCTGCGCATCGCGCTCAAAGCGGCTCACCTCGTGCATGCGCTGGGCGCGGCCGCCGAATTTGCTGCGCGCCACGAATTCCACGGTGGCGTGGTCGGCGTCGATGGGGCGGTGTTGCTTCACGTGCAGGCCGAGCCAGCGCAGGCCGGGCTCGTCGGGGCCGAGCGTGGCCGGGCGGGTGCGCGGGTGCCAGGTGGCGAGCAGGTAGTCGTGCAGACCCAGCACGAAGGCGCTGTAGCGCGAGCGCATCAGCGACTCGGCCGTGGGGGCTTGCAGGTGCTGCGCGCCGCTGTGCCAGCGGGCGCAGCAGGCGCCGTAGGTGAGGCCGTCAGTGGCGCTGGACGAAGCGCTGGAAAAAGCGCCGCCGCCGCAAGGGCAGGGCGCGTTCAGCGCGAGCAGGGGTTCAGGGTCGGTCGACATGTCGCCATCATGCGGCAGGTCGAGCAGGTCAAGCAGGGCGCGCCGCGTTGCCGTGCGCGCCCCCGCAGCGTGTGATCAAGCCGCGGCGCGGGTCGTCAACTTCATCAGCAACTCGGGCTGCAGGCGGATCGGCGTCTCCGGGGCGCTGATCACCGTTTGCACGCCGTTGCCCGGGCGCTCGGTGTCGCGGCGCAGCGGCTGCTCCAGCGGCACACCGGCGGCCGTGGTCATCACCGCCACGATCGGCGCCATCACCGTGCTGCCACGTTGAATCACCAAGCCGGTTTCGCCCGAGTGCAAACGCACCCAGCAGCCCGGTGGGTAGACGCCAAATTCCTTCACCAGCGCCGAGATCATCGGGTGCCCCGGCTCTTGCATGAACATCGCGCGGCCGGCCTTGTCGGCGCCCAGGGCGGTGCGGTTGTTGCGTGGGCTGAGCTTGCTCATGTAGATGTCGGCACGGCGCACCAGCTCGGCGGTTTCGCAGCTGGCCCGCAGGCCCTGCGGGTAGCCGTTCATGTCCGGTGTTTCGTGGTGTTCCGACACCGCACGCAGCCACTCGCCGTCGGTCACGCCAGCAATCTCCAGCATGCGGCGGCTGAACTCGGGGTGGGCGTCAATCGCTTGGCGCTGCTCGTCGGTGGGCGGCGTGCCTTGCACGGCCAGTTGGCCTTGCAGCTCCAGCATCGAGATGTTCATCGTCAGCCCCACCTTGAACGCGCGCTCAGCATCGTCCGCGCTCCAGCCCAGGCGCTGGGCCGTGAGGTAGGCGGTGATGGCGGTGTGCGCCGAGTGGTTGACGCCGTGCTGCACATGGGCGTTGCCCTCTTGGCGCAGCAGTTGAAAGATGGCCAGGTCTTTGTCGCGCTCCACCAGGGCCAGCACCGGCGCGCTCGCTTCGGTCAGCGCATCGAGAAAGCCTTCTTGGCCCGATTGGTCTTGCAGCACGCTGTTGACCTGCGCCATGCAGCCGCGCCACATCTCGGGCAACTCTTCGGGCCGGGCGGCACGCACGCGGGCGGTGGGCGACATCAGCTCATCCATGTCCACCAGCACACCGCGCGCCAGCAGCGCCTCCAGTTGCCCAACGCTCGCCACGATCTGCCCTCGGGCCAGCAGCAAGGTGCGGTCCGAATCGCGGATGTTGAAGGGCAACGGTGCCCCCACCACCACACGCTGGCGAATCTGAGAAAGCAAAGCAAACGACATGTTTTTCCTTGTGGTCTGGCTGAGGGCTCGCCCGCTGGTGTTGACAGCTGTGTGCACGATCCCGGTGCCAAGCTTATCGGTACTTTGTGTAACAACTTGAGGTCCCAGCGTATTTTCCCGACCTGAGCTGCGGATGGGCTTGCTCAAAATACTGTATGAAAGTACAGTTGTTTCATGCCTTCCCTGCCCTTGGCCTCCGCCACCTTGCCCCTGTTTGCCGATGCGCCGCAGCCCGCAGCGCCTGGGCTGGCGCGGGTTGGCCTGGGGCGGCCGCCCTTGGAGCGGCGTGCCACGGCGGCGGCGCCTGGGTCGGTGTGGGTGGGGACGGCGCCGGCATGGCGCCCGCCGCTTTTTGCCCCCGTGCCCTGGCCCACCGCCTTGGCGGCGTTGTGGGCGGCTGACAGCAAGGTGGTGCTCAACCCAGGTGTGGCCGCGGCTGCAGGGGCGATGTTTGCCCCGGTGGGCGACGCAGCGTTGGACCTGCTGTTGGCGCCCGCCACAGGCACGGGCGGGCGCAGTCCCCGCCGCCCTGACACCCCCCCTGCGCTCGGGGGCAACGAGGCGCTTGAGGCGGCGGGGCCTACGCCCACCGAGCCGCGTGCCGAGCCGCGTGCCGAGCCGCGTGCCGAGCCGCGTGCCGAGCCGCGTGCCGAGCGGCCTGACCCCGCCACGCTGCACCCGCTCGTCTGGCGTGCCCACCAGCTCGGCCGCCAAGCCGTGGCCGTTCAGCCCAGCGGCTGGGCCACGCTCGACGCCCAACTGCCCGGTGGTGGCTGGCCGCACCGCGCCCTCACCGAGCTGCTGCTGCCGCACCCCGGCGTGGGTGAGGTGCGCCTGCTGGCCCATGCGCTCGCCAGCGTGCAGCGCGCGGGGCGCTTGGTCATGCTGTTTGATCCGCCCGCGCAGTTGTGCGCCTGGGCCTTGGCGGCGCTCGGCATCGAGCCCGAGCAATTGCTCGTCATCCACACCCGGGCCGAGGTGGGTGCGGATGGCTCAGGCGGCTCGCCCGCTTCGGCCGCGGGGCGTTCATCGGCGGCTGGTGCTGGTGGCGGTGGCGGTGGCGCTGGCGGTGCGGGCGGAGGCGACAGCCTCTGGGCGCTCGAACAAGCCCTCAAAAGTGGCCACGTCGGCGCCGTGCTCGCTTGGCTGCCGCCGCGCCTGCGCATCGAGCGCCTGCGCCGTTTGCAGCTCGCGGCCGCCGCCCACCTCGGCCCGGCGTTCGTGCTGCGCGAGCCTGCTGCCGCCCCGCAGCCCACGCCCGCGCCATTGCGCCTGCAGTTGGCCCCGGCCGGCGGTGATCAGCTCACGCTGCATGTGCTCAAACGCCGCGGCCCGCCACTGGAGCAGCCGCTGCACCTGCGCCTGCCTGCCGTGTTGGGGCTGGCCGCCGCGCGGCGTGCGCAAGGCGCGCGCTTGGGGCCTTTGGGCGGGCCGGCGGCGTCGCCTGGCTCTGGCGCTGGTCGACCGGGCCACGACGCACCCACGAACGCGCCGCCGATGGCGCCGCTGTCGCGGGCCCAGGCGCTGGCCGAAGCGTGCGCGCTCGCGCTGACGGCGGGGCTGTCCGGCAGTGCGCCTTTGCGTGCCGCCGCCTTCATCAACCTGGGGAGCTGATGCATGTTGATGAGGCTTGACAGGGTGACTCGTCCGCTACTTCCCGCTCATCCCGCTCTTCCCGTTTGGCCCACGCATCCCGTTTGGCCTCTGCCGTTTTCTGGCCCCTTCGCTGCTTCTGTTGTTGTTGACGTCGTCCCCCATGCGCTGGATCGCCCTGCACCTGCCCTTGCTCTCGC
The DNA here is from genome assembly GCA_041164825.1 of Pseudomonadota bacterium. GTDB lineage: Bacteria > Pseudomonadota > Gammaproteobacteria > Burkholderiales > Burkholderiaceae_C > JBEAOO01. The sequence goes on from JBEAOO010000150.1 coordinate 5,922, forward strand.
TGGAGTCCTTCGCGGCCCAGCGCTTGAGTGCGGTTGGGGCGGCCGCGGTGGAGCAGGGCGAGGGCGGCGGCGATAAGCTCGACGGGCACGGAGGCGACACGGGTCGCAGTAGCAACAGCAACAGCAACAGCAACAGCAACAGCAACAGCAACAGCAACAGCAACAGCAACAGCACGGCCGAGGCGGCGACCGCCAACGACAACGACAACGCCGACAACCTGCCCATCGTCCTGCTCCACGCCCACCGCGTGGCCCTGCTCAACGGCGCCGCGCAGGCGCTGGGCGTACAGCCCGGCTTCAAACGCGCCACCGCCCTGGCGCTGGTGCCGCAGTTGCTGCTGGGTCAGGTCGATGCCGCGCGCGATGCCCGGGCCCTGCTCGCTGTGGGCCACGCCGCGCTCGCTTTCACGCCCGCCGTCAGCCTGGCGCCGCCGAGCGCCGTGTTGCTGGAGGTGCAAGCCAGCCTGCGCTACTTTGGCGGCTTGCCCGCCTTGCTGCGGCGCTTGCTGCACACACTCGCGCCGCTCGGCCACCAACTGCACTGGGCCAGCGCGCCCACGCCGCATGGCGCGCTGCTGCTGGCGCGTTGGGGGCCGTCGCTGCGCGATGGTGCGGGCGCCGTGGCGCAGCCGCCTGTGCCCCACGACGGACAGGCTGCCCACGACCCCGTGTCGCTGCCCCCCGGCGGCGTCCACTGCATCGACCTGCCCGCCCTCGCTCACCTGCTGGCCCACGCGCCGCTGGCGGGGCTCGATGCCGCCGCGCCCCACCTCGACGCCTTGCGCGCCATGGGCCTGCACACGCTGGGCGATGTGTTGCCGCTGCCCCGCGCCGGCCTGGCGCGCCGTTTTGGCCCGGCGCTGCTCGATGAAATCGACCGCGCGCTCGGCGCCCAGCCCGAGCCGCGCGAGTGGCTGCTGCTGCCCGAGGTGTTTGCCGATCGGCTGGATTTGAATGCCCGCGCCGACAGCACCGAGCAGGTGCTGCACGCTGCCCAGATGCTGCTGGCGCGGCTCGTCATCTGGGCCACCGCGCGCCACGCGCTGGTGCGCCGCTGCGTGCTCAGTCTGCAGCACGAGCCGCGCCGCCACCGCCGCGAGCACGACAGCACGCCCGACGCCACCTTGCTCGAGATCTCGCTCGCCGAGCCCAGCCGCGACCCCGCCCACCTGGCCCTGCTGCTGCGCGAGCGCCTGGCCCACCTGCCGCTGCCTGCACCCACGCTGGCCCTGCGCCTGCACTGCGACGACGTGGCCTTGCAAGCCGCGCCCCACGGCGAGCTGTTTCCCACCCCCCGCAGCGAGCGCGAGGGCCTGTTGCGGCTGGTGGAGCGCCTGCAAGCGCGGCTTGGCGCCGAGCGCATCCAGCGCCTGCAGCGCGTGGACGAGCACCGTCCCGAGCGCGCCAGCCGCAGCCTGCCCACCCACCCCGCCGATGTGGGCGCGCAGGCGCTGCGCTTGGCGCGTGTGGCGGCGGCGGCCAGTGCGCCTGCACCCGCCCTCGCGCGTTCGCGCCCACCAGCACCTGCGCCGCTGTCGGCCGATGGCGTCGCACCAACCATGTCGCCAGCAAGTTCGCCAACGGCAGCGCCCACAACGCGCCACGTCACCACCGCCACCACCACGCCCGATCCGCTCGGCCCGCGCCCGCTCTGGTTGCTGCCCGCGCCCCAGCCGCTGGCCACGCAGCGCAGTGGTGCGCCGCTCTGGCAGGGGCGTCCGCTGCAACTGCTGTGCGGCCCCGAGCGCATCGAAGCGGGGTGGTGGGACGCCGCCTTGGCCGAGCGCGATTACCACGTCGCCCAGGCCCACGACGGCGCGCTGGTGTGGCTCTACCGCGAGCGCTTGCCGGCCGTGTTGCGCGCGGCCGAGCCTGCGCCCGCCAGCGTCGGCCACGAGGGCTGGTACCTGCACGGCCTGTTTGGTTGAGCCGCTGTGAACGAGCCCGACATGCGCGACGCTCTCCCGCCGGCCGCCCCGGCCTACGCCGAACTGCATTGCCGCAGCAACTTCAGCTTTCTCACCGGCGCCTCGCACCCCGAGGAGTTGGTGCAGCGTGCGGTGCAGCTCGGCTACAGCGCGCTCGCCCTCACCGACGAGTGCTCGCTCAGCGGCGTGGTGCGCGCCCACACCGAGGCCGAGCGGCAGCAATTGCACCTCGTGATTGGCGCCGAAATGCGCTTGAGCGAGCCCGGCGTGGCAGCGTTCTCGTCCACAAGCGCATCCACAAACGCATCAACGCAAGCCGCCACCCACGCGGCCGACGCCCCCGCCCCGCCCACCCCCACCGGCCCGCGCCTCATCCTGCTCGCGCAAACCCGGCGCGGCTACGGCAACCTCTCGCAGTGGATCACCGTGGCGCGGCGCCGCGCCGCCAAAGGGCACTACCTCGCTTGGCCCAGCGACCTCGAAGGCGCTGTGCCCACCGCGCCTTATCTGGCCGGCTTGCCCGATTGTTTGGCGCTGCTCGTGCCCCAGCCCGGCCAGCCACTGGCGACGCTGCTGGAGCACGCGCAGTGGCTGCAACACTGGCTGGGCGACCG
>JBEAOO010000151.1:0-8694 GCA_041164825.1 Pseudomonadota bacterium
GGCCGCTGCGTTGCAGCGCCGCCTGGGCCTTGTCGCGCAGCTCGCAAGCGTGGCGCGAGGCAGCGTCCAGGCCCATCAGGCTGACGTAGGTGGGCTTGTTCTGGTCTTGGTCTTTGCCGGCGGTTTTGCCGAGCGTCTCGGAATCTTGGGTGGCGTCGAGCACGTCGTCGATCACCTGAAAGGCCAGGCCGAGCGCGTCGCCGTACTCGGCCAGCGCGGAGGCGGCTTGGGGCGAGGTGCTGCCGCAAGCCGCACCCATCATCACGCTGGCTTGCAACAGGGCGCCGGTTTTGCGGTGGTGCATGTCGCGCAGCTCGGCCTCGCTGAGCGGGCGGCCCACGCTGGCCAGGTCAATGGCCTGCCCGCCCGCCATGCCGGCGTGGCCGGCCGAGCGGGCCAGCAGCGCACACAGCCGCGCTTGCAGCGCGGGGGCCATGCCCGCGTCGGGCGTGAGGATCTCAAACGCCAGCGCCTGCATCGCGTCACCGGCCAGCATGGCGGCGGCTTCGCCGTATTGCACGTGCACGGTGGGCTTGCCGCGGCGCAGCACGTCGTTGTCCATGCAGGGCATGTCGTCGTGCACCAGCGAGTAGGCGTGGATCAGCTCCACCGCGCAGGCCGCGCGCAGCGCCGCAGCGGCGTCGCCGTGCACAGCGCGGTTGGCGGCCAGCACCAGCAGCGGGCGCAGGCGCTTGCCACCGTCGAGCACGCCGTAGCGCATGGCCCAACCCAGGCCCGCCGGGGTCTCGGCCGGCACCCACTGCTCCAGCGCGGCTTCTACCTCGGCCAGCGTGCGGTTCACCCACGCAGAAAATTGTTCCATGTCGTTTTGAATGATGTGTGGCACGAGACGGCGAGCGCGCCGGGTCAGGCCGTCCAGGGCTTGAGCTGGCCGTCTTCCAGCACCTTCACCTGCTGCTCGATGGCATCCAGGCGGCTGCGGCAAAAGCCCAGCAGCTCGGCGCCACGCTGGTAGCTGCCCAGCAACTGGTCGAGCGGCAAAGCGCCGCCTTCCATGGCCGCCACCAGGCGCTCCAGCTCACCCAGCGCGTCTTCGTAGGTCGCAGGCAGGGCGGTGGCGGGGGGGATGGGGGCTTTGGGCATGTCGCGCAGGGCAAAGCAGGCATTGTAGTCAGCCAGCCCACCCCCAACGGGTGCCCGGGTGGGCACCCGCAAGAGGGAGTGACGCCCGAGGAGATGGCTGGCGGAACCCCTCAAACATCCCCTGACAGCTACAATCCGCGACCCGTCGCCGACCGGTCCACCCGGCATGACGGCCCCGCCCACTGGCGAGCTGTGCCCTTTCAAGGCGCGCAGCGCCGGGTGGTTTGGCTGGGTCACCGGTTTGCACCTTGTTGCAATTCGCGCTGAGCCCGGTGGTTCGACATGGGTTTTTGGAGATCCTGGGGATCATGTCCGACCTGAGCATCAGCGCAGAAACGCTGGAGCGTAGCCGCTCGCAACTCTCGGTTTCATCGTATTTCAGTACGGAGCTGTTCCAGGCGGAACAGAAACGCATCTTCGACACCGGCCCGCGTTACCTCGGCCACGAGCTGGCCGTGCCCGAGGTGGGCGACTACTACGCCCTGCCGCAAGAAGGCGAGGGCCGCGCGCTGGTGCGCAACCGCGACGGCACGGTGCAACTGCTGTCCAACGTCTGCCGCCACCGGCAGGCGGTGATGCTGCGCGGGCGCGGCAACACGCAACAAAACATCGTCTGCCCGCTGCACCGCTGGACGTATGACTTGAAGGGCGAGCTCAAAGGCGCCCCGCACTTTGCCAACGACCCGTGCCTGAACCTAAACCAGTACCGCACGCGCAGCTGGAACGGCCTGATTTTTGAGGACAACGGCCGTGACATCGCCGCTGACTTGGCCCACCTCGGCCCGCGCCAGACGCTGGACTTCAGCGGCCACGTGCTCGACAAGGTGCACGTGCACGAGTGCGACTACAACTGGAAGACCTTCATCGAGGTCTACCTGGAGGACTACCACGTCGGACCCTTCCACCCCGGCCTCGGCAACTTCGTCACCTGTGACGACCTGCGCTGGGAAATGGGCGATGCGTACTCGGTGCAGACCGTGGGCGTGGCCAGCCCGGCGGGCAAGGCGCTGGGGCGCTCGGGCTCGCCGGTGTACGAGCGCTGGCAGCAAGCGGTGCTCGACTATCAGGGCGACCGCCCGCTGCAGCACGGCGCCATCTGGCTCACCTACCACCCGAACGTGATGATCGAGTGGTATCCCAACGTGCTGACCGTGTCGACGCTCTACCCGCAGGGCCCGCAGAAAACCATCAATGTGGTGGAGTTCTACTACCCTGAAGAGATCGCCGCCTTTGAGCGCGAGTACGTGGAGGCGCAACAAGCCGCCTACATGGAAACCTGCATCGAAGACGACGAGATCGCGCTGCGCATGGACGCTGGCCGCAAGGCCTTGCTGGCGCGCGGCGACGACGAGGTCGGCCCCTACCAGAGCCCGATGGAAGACGGCATGCAGCAGTTCCACGAGTGGTACCGGCGCCAGATGACTGACGCGCTGGCCCCGGCGCTTTGAACCACTGACCCGCCCCACCCAAGCCCCGACAGCCCAGCGCTGCGGGGCTTTCTTCATTCTCATGACCGCCGCCCGCTCACCCGGGCCTGCCACCACCGTGTTCTTGTCTCGCTTGCCTGCCCCTTGGTTGATGGTGATCGCCACCTTCTTGTTCGCCACCATGAGCGTGTGCGTGAAGCTGGCCTCGGCCGACTACAGCGTGGGCGAGATCGTGTTCTACCGCGGCGCCTTGGGCGCACTCATCGTTGGCGTGATGACCCGCGCCCGCGGCGGCACACTGCGCACGCCCGTGCCCCTGGCGCATGTGGGCCGGGGCGCGGCCGGCGTCACGGCCATGAGCTTGTGGTTCTACGGCATCCAGCACCTGCCGCTGGCCACGGCCATGACGCTGAACTACATGTCGTCCATTTGGATGGCGCTGTTTTTGATGGGCGGCGCCGTGGCCTTGGGCTCGGCACGGGTCGATGCGCGCTTGGTGGTCACCGTGCTGGTGGGCTTTGCCGGCGTGGCGCTGATTCTGCGACCCACGCTCGACCGCGACCAGCTCTGGTACGGCCTGATCGGCCTGCTCTCGGGCATGCTCTCGGCCATGGCGTATTTGCAAGTGACCACGCTGGGCCGCGCGGGCGAGCCCGAGTACCGCATCGTTTTTTACTTCTCGCTGTTTTGCGCCATCGCGGGCGCGCTGAGCTCGGTGTTCACCGGGCTGAATGCGCACAGCTGGCGCGGTGTGGCGCTGCTGCTGGGCGTGGGCCTGTGCGCCACCGTGGCCCAGTTGCTGATGACGCGCGCCTACGCGACGGGCAAAACCCTGGTCAATGCCAGCTTGCAATACCTCGGCATTGCGTTTTCGTTTGCCTACGGCGTGCTGCTGTTTGACGACCCGGTGACCGGCATGGCCTTGGCTGGCATGCTGCTGATCGTGCTGGCCGGCGTGGGCGCCACGCTGCTGCGCAGCCAAAAAACTCCCGACAGCACCGCCGCCACCTCCACCGAAGCGTGAGAAGGTGTGAACCCATCCGACATGCCCGCTCGTCCCACCTTCTGAGCCCACCCCCATGACCCCCTCCCCCTTGATCTCCGCCACCCAGTTGCAAGCCCTGCTGGCCCAGCCCGGCAGCCCACCGCCGCTGCTGCTCGACGCCAGCTTCGACTTGACCGCCCCCGAGGCTGGCCGCCGCCAACACGCCGAAGGCCACGTGCCCGGCACGCTGTATGTGCATCTGGACGAGGCCTTGTGCGGCGCCAAAACCGGCCACAACGGCCGCCACCCGCTGCCCTCGCGCGCAGCCTTTGCCGCCACCGTGAGCGCCTGGGGCCTGACACCCACCCGCCGCGTGGTGGTGATGGACCGCCAAGGCGCCATGTACGCCGCCCGGCTGTGGTGGATGCTGCGCGACCTGGGGCATGAACAGGTGCAGGTGCTCGATGGCGGCGTGACCGCGTGGACGACCGCTGGCGGCGTGCTGGAAGCCGGTGACACCTCGGCAGCTGCCGCCACCTCGCCCTACCCGCTCAGCGCCAGCACCCTGCCCCGCATCAACGCCGATGAGTTGCAGCAGCGCCTGCCGCGTGTGACGCTGATCGACGCCCGGGCGCCTGAGCGCTACCGCGGTGAGGTGGAGCCGCTCGATGCCCAAGCCGGCCACATCCCGGGCGCGCGCAACCGCTTCTTCAAAGACAACCTGCAAGCCGACGGGCGCTTCAAACCGGCCGCACAACTGCAGGCCGAGTTTGATGTGCTGCTGGGCGCACTGGCGGCTGCGCCCGAGGTGGTGCACCAGTGCGGTTCGGGCGTCACCGCTTGCCACAACCTGCTGGCCGCGTCTGTGGCCGGGCGCGCTTTGGGCACGCTGTATCCGGGCTCGTGGAGCGAGTGGTCGGCCGACTCGGCGCGGCCAGTGGCCAAAGGGTGAAACGGACCGCGCTGACTTGATCAGAGTCAATGCAATCCGGCGGTGGCCGGACCACACTGAGTCATCTCAAACCCCCGCAGGAGTTGACCATGTTCAAGCGCATTCTGGTGCCCACCGACGGTTCCGACATCAGCAAAAAGGCCATCGAGACCGCCATCGGCATGGCCCAACTGGAGGGCGGCCAGCTCTTCACCGTGTCGGTGAAAGAGCCCTTCCCGTACAGCGCCATTTCCGAGATGCAGCCCACGCCGCCGCAAGCGTTTTTTGACGCCCAAGAGCGCATGGCCAACGAGCGCGTGCAAGCCGTGCTGGCTGCGGCCGGCACAGCCGGTGTGCCCGTGCAAGGCAGCTCGGTCGAAGCGCTGCACGCCTGGGAAGCCATCATCGATGCCGCCAAGGCCAACCAGTGCGACCTGATCGTGATGGCCTCACACGGCCGCCGCGGCGTGCAAGCCCTGCTGCTGGGCAGCGAAACGCAGAAGGTGCTCACGCACTCGACGATTCCGGTGCTGGTGGTGCGCTGAGTGGCGGGCTGGTGCTGAGCTGCGCCAGCCAACAAAGGGATCAGCAGCGCACCGAGCGGCAAGAGTCGTTCGCTGCGCTGCGAGGAGTCTCATTCCAAGGCAGGTGCCCGGAGCGCTGTGCCGCATTCGCTTTGCTCCGTGTCCTCCGCCGGCCTGCGGCCGGCTCCCCCTTTACCTGCGCAAAGCGAATGCGGCTCAGCGCTCCCTGAACCATCGGTGGCATGCGTCTACGTGGCATGCCGAGGTGCTGCTTGGGGCGGTGATGGGCCGGGCCGATTTGCGCAGGTAAAGGAGGAGGGCTCGCGCCAGCGGACCCGGGGGACACGGAGCAAATCGGCCGGGCCCATCGCCGCCATCGCACCGACCGTCGAATGGGACGCCTCGGACCGGTCAGCAGCCTCGGGCCCAGTGCGGCAACGCGCCGAGAACCGAACTCCCCGAGCACCGATAGCTTGTGCGCATTAACGCCTGCCCGCATCACACCACGCCATGCCCTCGCAACGCTGCCAGGCAACGCGCCCAGCCATCTTGTGCCGGCGCAGCGCGGTAGCCAGGCCGGTAGTCAGCGTGGAAGGCATGTGGTGCATCGGGGTAGATGACAAATTCCGAGTCCCGCGCGTGCGCATTGCCCAGCTTGAGCGCAGCCTGCATGCGCTCCACCGAGGCCAGCGGAATGCCCTCGTCGGCCGCACCATAGAGCGCCAGCACTGGCGCCTTCAGTTCGGCAGCGATGTCGACCGGGTGGTGCGGCTGCAAAGGGCCTGTCGGGCCTTCAAGCCGGCCGTACCAAGCCACGCCCACACGCACCGCCGGGTTGTGCGCGGCGTAGAGCCAGGTTTGGCGCCCGCCCCAACAAAAGCCCGTCACGCCGAGGCGATTCAGGTCGCCGCCTTGCGTGGCGGCCCACGCCACCACGGCATCCAGATCGGCCATCACTTGCGCATCGGGCACCCGGCGCACCACCTCGTCCATCAGGCGCGGGATGTCGGTGTAGGCGCCGGCATCGCCCTGGCGCACAAACAACTCCGGCGCGATCGCCAAGTAACCCAACTGGGCGAAACGCCGCGCCACGTCGGCGATGTGCGCGTGCACGCCAAAAATCTCGCTGATGACGAGCACCACCGGCCAGCTGCTGCCCGCTGGCAGCGAGGCCGCGGGCGCGGCCCGGTAAGCAGGCAGCGAGACGCCGTTGACCTCGATCTGCACCACGCCCGCCAACAGGCCATCGGCCGCCGTGCGGATCACCAACGGGCCGACCGGCAACACGGCGGCAGCGTAGCGGTCGCTGGCAGCGGCAATGCCGGGCTCAAGGTGGGGGGCAGTGGTCATGACAGGTCTCGGTGAAAGTGGGGGCAACGCAGGCGCAGATGGCGTGTTGGCGCCGGGGTCGAGTTTAGAAGGCGCGACGCCCCAGCGGGCACGAACAGGGCGGCCTCAAGTTGGCGCCAACTCACGCCCCTGACACGGAAAGCCGCGACAATCTGCGCCCATGAACGTGCCCGCTTCCCTTGCCCCCGCTCCCGCTTCCAGTCGCTGGCCCACGCACCGCGCCGCCATCGACATCGGCTCCAACAGTTTCCGCCTCGAAATCGGCCAATTGCAAGGCGGCCGCTACCGCCGCGTCGACTACCTCAAAGAAACCGTGCGACTGGGCGCCGGCCTCGACGCCCAGGGCATGCTGACCGAAGAAGCGAGCCAGCGCGGCCTCACCTGCCTAGCCCGTTTTGCCACGCGGCTCAAGGGTTATGGCGCGCCGCAAGTGCGCGCCGTGGCCACCCAAACCCTGCGCGAAGCGCGCAACCGCAACCACTTTTTGTTGCGCGCCCAGGCCGTGCTCGGCCACGAGATCGAGGTGATCTCGGGGCGCGAAGAAGCGCGCTTGATTTACGCCGGCGTGTCGCGCCTGCAGCCCTCGCAGCGCCAGCGCCTGGTGATCGACATCGGCGGGCGCTCCACCGAGATGATCCTCGGCCTGGGCACGCAAGCGCTGCGTGCCGAGTCGTTCCAGGTCGGCAGCGTGAGCTTGTCGCTGCGCTACTTTGCGGAAGGCCGCTTCACCGAAGAAGCCTTCCGTGGCGCGCAAATCGCTGCCGGCGCGGAGCTGGAAGAAGCGCTGGAACCCTTTGCCGCCACGCACTGGGAAGAGGCCCTGGGCTCCTCAGGCACGGTGGGCGCGGTGTCGCATGTGCTGAGCGCCAACGGCATCACTGATGGCGCCATCACGCCCGATGCGCTGCGCTGGTTGATGAAAGAGTGCCTGCGCGCCGGCAGCGTCGACAAGCTGGCCCTGGCCGGCATGAAGGACGACCGCCGCGCGGTGGTGGGCGGTGGGGTGTCCATCCTCTACACGCTGGCCACGCACTTCGGCATCGAGGTGCTGCAGCCCGCGCGCGGCGCGCTGCGCCAAGGCGTGATCTTCGACCTCGACGAGCGCTTGGCCGCCGACCAGCAAATCGAAGGCCACGACGCGCGCGATGGCGCGGTGGCCGAGTTGCAGCAGCGCTTCGGCGTGGATGTGCAACAAGCCGCCCGCGTGGCGCAAGTGGCTGGCGCCTTCTTTGAGCAGGTGCAGCCCAAGGCCGACCGCGAGGCGCAGCGCGCGCTGCAATGGGCCGCCGCGCTGCACGAGATGGGCATGATGGTGTCGCACCACGACCACCACCGTCACAGCGCGTATTTGATGTCACATGTGGATGCTGCGGGGTTCTCGCAATCGCAGCAGCGTGTGTTGGGCGATCTGCTGCTGGCGCAGCGCGGGGGCTTGCGCAAATCAGAGCCCGCGCTGGCCGACGCCACCTTTGCCTGGCAGGCCCTGTGCCTGCGCTTGGCGGTGATCAAGTGCCACGCGCGCCGCCCCATCAACAGCCAAATGCTCGAACTCAGAGCCCAACGCCAGACCGCGCGCCTGCGCTACCCCATCGAGTGGGCCGAGCGCAACCCACGGACCGTGCATCTCCTGCGCGAAGAGGTAGAGGCCTGGGCCAAGGTCAACGCGCTGGTGCTGGCGCTGCCGTGAGCCCTGCGGACTGGCTCACAGTGTGAGCCAGCCGTTCGTCGTTGCTGGGAAGTTCGGTTCTTTGCACACTGCAGCCGCCTGGGTCTGAGGCTGCGTCCCGGTCGAAGGTTTCCCACTCGGAGCTCGGCGCGAGGGCGGCGATGGGCCAGGCCGATGTGCTCCGAACGGGATAGGGGCCGGCCGTTTCAGGCCGGACCCCTCCCACACCACCCGGCATGCGGGTCCGCACCGGGCGGTTGAAGCGGTTGAGGTCGTCGCGCGAGTTGCCTCGCACGGCTCCTGGCATCGCTGACTGGCGACCCGCCGCAGTTGGTTACCTCGCTGCCAAATCCACTCGGGCTGCACCCTCACAGATATCCTGGCGAGCTTCACTTACGTGAACATCTGAGTCGCTCCAACTCCGAGAGCCCCAGGGCTACTCCTCCCACTCCTTCGGCCCTTCGCTGTGCTTTGCCGCCTTTGACGCGTGCTCCAGCTACTACGGCCTCTGCTGACTTCTCGCTTGCGCCTCCATCGGGCGTCGCCCTTTCAGGCGTGAGGCGAGATCTCCCCAGGTAAGAACGCAATCCTTCACCGCACAACCGCCGCATCTACGTCGCCTGGCCTGTGACCACAAGAGCTTTGCGGTAGACAGCCCGCTCGCCCTGGCCGGCGCCGCCTCATATCCGGTTCTTGTCCATCGGCTC
>JBEAOO010000152.1:0-12470 GCA_041164825.1 Pseudomonadota bacterium
CCGAGCGCCCGGCCATGGAGCATTTCCAGCCCATGGCCCCGCCACCGTGAGCACGGTTTCCCGCCGCGCACCGTGCGCCAACGTCATCCCAACCACTCCCTCAGAAGAAGAGTCGCCATGCCTCATATCGTGACCGACAAATGTCAGCGTTGCCGTTTCACTGACTGCGTCACCACCTGTCCCGTGGCTTGCTTCCACGGCGATGCCACCATGCTCTACATCGACAACGCCCAGTGCGTGGACTGCACGGCCTGCGTGCAGGCCTGTCCGGTGCATGCCATCTACGAGGTGTCTGACCTGCCACCCGATAAATTGGAGTGGATCGCCATCAATGCCGAGCGCGCAACGAAGCTGCCCGTGATCGCCGATAAACAGGTGCCCCTGCCCACGTCCGAGGCGCGCAAACGTGAACTCGGCTTCTGATCGCCTGTCGCCCGGCCTGGGCTCGCCCGACAACCCCTTGCGTGTGGCCATCGTTGGCAGCGGGCCGAGTGGCTTCTACGCGGCCGAGGCCCTGCTGAAGCTGCCACTGACGGTTTCGGTCGACATGATTGAGCGGCTGCCGGTGCCGTTCGGTCTGGTCCGCCATGGTGTCGCCCCGGATCATCCCAAGCTCAAGCAGGCCGCACTGGTCTTCGACAAGATCGCGCAGTCGCCGGGTTTTCGCTTCATTGGCAACAAAACGGTCGGTCAGGACCTGACGTTGGCGCAGCTGAGGGCGTCGCACCATGCGGTGATCTTCGCCAGCGGCGCCGAGTCGGATCGCCGGCTGGACATCCCTGGTGAGGATCTGCCAGGCAGTCACACGGCCACAGCCTTCGTGGGCTGGTACAACGGCCATCCCGACCACCGCGACGCCCAGTTCGACCTGAGCCGCGAGGTGGCGGTGGTCATCGGCCAGGGCAATGTGGCGATCGACGTCGCGCGCATCCTCTCCAAGCCGGTTGACGAACTGCGCAAGACCGACATGGCCGCGCACGCGCTGGACGTCTTGGCCGAGAGCCGCGTGCGCGAGATCCACGTGATCGGCCGCCGCGGTCCCGCTCAAGCCAAGTTCACCAACAAGGAGCTCCGCGAACTGGGCGACATCCCGGGTTGCCGTTGTGAGACCCCGTTGGCGAACTTGGATTTGAACGCCGAGTCGACGACCGAGCTCGACGACAAAACCAACTTCGTGGCCGCCAAGAACGTCGAGATTCTTCGGCTGTGGGCCCATGACCCGTCGATGGCCGCCGGCCGGCGCATCGTCTTCCACTTTCTGCAAGCCCCGGTCCGCATCCATGGTGATGGCCGTGTTCGCCAGATGGTGTTGGAGCGCAATCGCTTGGCCGGTGCGCCATTCGCCCAACAAGCGGTTGGCACGGGCGACACGGCAACGCTGCCCTGCGATTTGGTCTTCCGCAGCATTGGCTACCGTGGCCGCGCGATCCCTGGCGTTCCATTCGACGAGATCCGGGGTGTGATCCCGAACGATGGTGGCCGCGTCGCCGGCTGTCCGGGCGTTTATGTGGTGGGTTGGATCAAGCGCGGTCCATCCGGGATCATCGGGACGAACCGCGCCGATGCGGTGGCCACGGTGCAGGGTCTTCAAGCCGATCTGGCGCAATGCGACCCGTCACCCAAGCCCGGCGCCGTGGGCCTGTTTGGTCCCCAAGCGGTCCAGATCGCAGGCGCCGTCAGCTATGCCGATTGGCAGCGCATTGACACCGAGGAACAGCGTCGCGGGGCGCTCGTCGACAAACCGCGAGAGAAGTTCACGCGCGTGGCCGACATGCTGGCCTGCGCTGCAACTCGATAGAGAGGCACTCGCTTGCGTTGCGCATCAGCCGCAGCGCAATGCAATGCAAGCCCGGCGGGGCGAGGTGCCCCGTTGCGTTCACACGGAAAATACCCGCCCTCCGCGCTGGCCTTGAGCCGGCAGCCACACCGTCTTCACCCACGCTGTCCAGGCGGCCAATGCCCGGGCGATTTACCCGTGAACGGACCTGACTGACAACCCCGTGGATCGCCCGGCGTGTCGCCGCGGCTGGACGGGGGCGTGTTCAGGCCTCCGCAGCAGCCCGCAAACGACGCGCCCGGTACTCACCCGGTTGCAGGCCGTTCCAGCGCTTGAAGGCGCGGTGAAACGCGCTCGCGTCGGCAAAGCCCAGCTCCGCCCCGATCTCGTCCACGCTCAGGCTGCTGTGGCACAAGCGGTCGATGGCGAGGTCGCTGCGCAACTGGTCTTTGATGCCCTGGAAGCTGGTGCCCTCGGCCTCCAAACGGCGGCGCAGCGTGGTGGGGGTGGTGCCCAAAGCGGTGGCCAGCTCGTCAAACACCGGCCACTCGTGCGCGCCGGCCGCCTCGCGCAAGCGCCGCCGCAGCTTGGCGGTCCAGCTGTCTTCGTTCTTGTACTTCAGGAACACCGATTGCGGCGCCGTGCGCAGGAACTGCTGCAGGCTGGCGCGGTGTTGCACCACTGGCGCTGACAGCGCCTTGGCGTCAAAACGCAGGCTGGTGAACGGCGCATCGAAGTGCACGAACTGCGAGTACATCGAGGTGTATTCGCCAGCATGGGCGGGCCGCGGCTGCGAAAAATCGAGGCGATGCGGCGCCAAGCGCCGGCCGATCAACCAGCACATCAGCCCGTGCGTGAGGATCAGAAACGTCTCGTCCGCAAAGCGCCGGTCGGCCGCGTCGGCAATGCGGTTGTGGATGCGCAGAACCGCGTCGTTGCTCTCCACCAGCAACTCCCCCCGCACGTCGTCCAGAAAGAGTGAAAAGCCGCGCAACATGCGCTTGATGGCGCGGCCGAGGTCCTCGCAACTCAGCACCGCTTGGCAGATCAGCGCGTAGCTGCCGACCTTCATGGCGCGTGTGTCGAGGCCAAAAAATTCGTCGTCCAACTCGCGGGCCACCGCCAGCCACAGGGCCGAAAACGCGGCGGCGGGCACACGGGCCGCATCGGCCTGCAGCAGCGGCAAGGGAATGCCCGCAGCCGCCACCGCGCGCGCGCAAGCATCGGCCGGCAACCCGGACACGGCAGCCCGCACGAAGTACATCGCCACGGTGTCTCGCTCCATCGGGTCACTCAAAGGGTTCACGTGGCTCACGCTGTGGGGGAGGGCTACTCGACGAGGTGCACGACCTCGGGCGGGCTGGTGTGGGCCCGATTATCAAACCCATCGGGTGGCAAAAACCGCCACCACCTTGGTTGCCCAGGTCATGGCGCGGCGGTGCGTGCTTGCCTACAGTGTCTGGCACAGGAGATTTGCCATGACCGATCTGACCGCCGAATACCAAGCGCTGGCCCAATACCGCCCCACCCACAAGGTGCGCTTCGTCACCGCCGCCAGCTTGTTTGATGGCCACGATGCGGCCATCAACATCATGCGACGCATTCTGCAGGGCATGGGCGCCGAGGTCATTCATCTGGGCCACAACCGCAGCGTCGATGAGGTGGTGACGGCCGCACTGCAAGAAGACGCGCAGGGCATAGCGGTCAGCAGCTACCAGGGCGGCCACAACGAATACTTCAGCTACATGGTCGAGCTGCTCAAGGCGCGTGGCGGCGAGCACATCCAGGTGTTTGGCGGCGGCGGCGGGGTGATCGTGCCAGAAGAGATCCGGGCGCTGGCCGACCAAGGCGTGCGCATCTTCAGCCCCGAAGACGGGCAGCGCATGGGCCTGCAAGGCATGATCGGCGAGATGGTGATGCGCTGCGACCGCAGCTTGTCGCCTTACGCCCCCACCGCCATCGGCGCCGTGCAGGGCCACGGCGAAGCCGCTTGGCGCGCCCTGGCCCAACTCATCACCGCGCTGGAGAACGGCGACGCCGACACCGCCCTGGTGGCCGCCGTGCGCACCGCCGCGCAGGCCAGCAGCACGCCGGTGGTCGGCATCACTGGTACCGGCGGCGCCGGCAAGAGCAGCCTCACCGACGAGCTGATCCGCCGCTTCCGGCTCGACCTGGGAGACGCCTTGCGCATCGCCGTCATCAGCATCGACCCCTCGCGCCGCAAGAGCGGCGGTGCGCTGCTGGGCGACCGCATTCGCATGAATGCGATCGCGCCCTGGCGGCGCGCAGCGGCGCCGCTGAGCGCACCTGCCCTTGCGGAGGGCCGGCCGGGTTGGGGCGCCGACAGCGCACCCGACTCCGGCCAGCGCGTCTACATGCGCAGTTTGGCCACGCGCGACACCGGCAGCGAGGTCTCGGCCGCATTGCCCGACGTGCTGGCCGCCTGCAAGGTGGCGGGCTTCGATCTCATCATTGTCGAGACCTCCGGCATCGGCCAGGGCGACGCCGCCATCGTGCCGCTGGTGAACGTGCCCATGTATGTGATGACGCCCGAGTTCGGCGCCGCCAGCCAGCTGGAAAAAATCGACATGCTCGACTTCGCCGAGCTGGTGGCCATCAACAAGTTCGACCGCAAGGGCTCGCTCGATGCCCTGCGCGACGTGGCCAAACAGGTGCAGCGCAACCGCGAAGCCTTCACCGTCATGCCCGACCAGATGCCGGTCTTTGGCACCATGGCCAGCCGCTTCAACGACGATGGCGTGACGGCGCTCTACCAAGCGCTCAAGGTCCGCTTGATCGAGCTCGGCCTGCCGCTGCAAGACGGCAAGTTGCCGCGCGTCGACACCCGCCACAGCACGCACCAAACGCCCATCGTGCCGGGCGCCCGCGTGCGCTACTTGGCCGAAATCAGCGACACCGTGCGTGGCTACAAAACCCGCGCCCGCGCCCAAGCGCGGCTGGCGCGCGAGGTGCAGCAGCTGCGTGCCAGCGCGCGCATGCTGAGCGAGGCGCAGGCCATGGCCGATGGGGCCCCTGCGCCCTTGCTGCAACTGGCCGATCAGCGCGAGGCCCGCATGGATGCCGACGCCAAGAAGCTGCTCGCGCAGTGGCCCGAGATGCAAAAAGCGTACGCCGGCGACGAGTACGTGGTGAAGATCCGCGACAAAGAGATTCGCACCGCACTCACCCACACCACTCTGAGCGGCAACAAAATCCGCAAAGTGGCCTTGCCCGCCTACGAGGACCACGGCGAGGTGCTCCAGTGGCTGATGCTCGACAACGCGCCCGGCAGCTACCCCTACACCGCCGGCACCTTCGCCTTCAAACGCGAGGGCGAAGACCCAACCCGCATGTTTGCCGGCGAGGGCGATGCCTTTCGCACCAACCGCCGCTTCAAGCTGGTCAGCGAGGGCATGCCGGCCAAGCGCTTGAGCACCGCGTTTGACTCGGTCACGCTCTACGGCAACGACCCCGACCCGCGGCCCGACATCTATGGCAAGGTCGGCAACTCGGGTGTGAGCATCGCCACGCTGGACGACCTGAAGGTGCTGTATTCGGGCTTCGATCTGTGCAGCCCCACCACCAGCGTCAGCATGACCATCAACGGCCCGGCGCCCAGCATCTTGGCCATGTTCATGAACACGGCGATGGACCAGCAGTTCGAAAAGTTTCGCGCCGACAACGGCCGCGAACCCACCGACACCGAAGGCCTCAAGATCAAGGCCTGGGTGCTGGCGAATGTGCGCGGCACTGTGCAGGCCGACATCCTGAAAGAAGACCAGGGCCAGAACACCTGCATCTTCTCCACCGAGTTTTCACTCAAGGTGATGGGCGACATCGCCGAGTACTTTGTGCACCACGACGTGCGCAATTTCTACTCGGTGAGCATCTCGGGCTATCACATCGCCGAGGCCGGCGCCAACCCGATCAGCCAGCTCGCGTTCACGCTCAGCAATGGCTTCACGTTTGTGGAGGCCTACTTGGCGCGCGGCATGCACATCGATGATTTCGCGCCCAACCTGAGCTTCTTCTTCAGCAACGGCATGGACCCGGAATACACCGTGCTCGGCCGCGTGGCGCGCCGCATCTGGGCCGTGGCCATGAAGGAAAAATACGGCGCCAACGAGCGCAGCCAGAAGCTGAAGTACCACATCCAAACCTCGGGTCGCAGCCTGCACGCGCAAGAGATCCAGTTCAACGACATCCGCACCACGCTGCAAGCGCTGATCGCCATCTACGACAACTGCAACAGCCTGCACACCAACGCGTTTGACGAGGCCATCACCACGCCGACCGAAGAGTCGGTGCGCCGCGCGATGGCGATCCAGCTCATCATCAACCGCGAGTGGGGTTTGGCGAAAAACGAGAACCCCAGCCAAGGCGCGTTCATCATCGATGAGCTCACCGAGCTGGTGGAAGAAAGGGTGCTGCAGGAGTTCGAGAAGATTGCCGAGCGCGGCGGTGTGCTGGGCGCGATGGAAACTGGCTACCAGCGCAGCAAGATTCAAGAAGAATCGATGCACTACGAGATGCTCAAGCACACCGGTGAGTACCCGATCATCGGCGTCAACACCTTCCGCAACCCGCATGGTGATGCCAACCTCGGCCCCATTGAGCTGGCCCGTTCCACCGACGACGAGAAACAAAGCCAGCTCAGCCGGCTGGCCGATTTCCACACCCGCCACGCCGCCGAAGCCCCGGCCCAACTCGCTCGGCTGCAGGCCGCCGTCATCGCCAACACCAATGTGTTTGAGGTGCTGATGGACGCCGTGCGCTGCTGCTCGCTGGGGCAGATCACCAGCGCGCTGTTTGAGGTGGGTGGGCAGTACCGTCGCAGCATGTGAGGCGGTCCATCATGTCTCGCCAACCCATACGCGATCTCAAGCGCAGCCTGTCTGCGGGTGCCCTGCCCGGGGCCGGTATTGAACAACGGCAATTGGCGCGCGATGCGGCGCTCGCGCTGCTGGAGCGCAGCATCGGCTTTGGCCACGCACGGCTCGCCGTCATCCGACTCTCGATGGCCGTGCAGGCGGGTGCCGACGTGCCAGCCACCCATTGGTCGTATTGCGAACATGCGGCCGCCCAAAGCCGCGACCAGGACCTGCAAGCCCTGTGGCTGGCAGCGGCGGCGGCCGTGGGATCTCAAACCCCGGCGGTTGGCATGGCGGCGGCGCACTGAGCATGGGCCACCGACTCAGCGCGATCGCCACCCGCACTGGCGTCGATGGCAGCACCGGTTTGGGTGACGGCAGGCGCGTCAGCAAGGCCGACCAGCGTGTCGCGGCCATGGGCGATGTGGATGAACTCAACAGCGCCATCGGGCGGTTGATCGCCTTCGGCGTGCCCGCCAACGGGCTGAACACCAGCGCCTTGCTGGGCCAGACGCAGCACGATCTGCGGGCCCTGGGCGGCGAGCTGAGCATTCCGGGCCACACCCTGCTCAAGCCGGCGCGCGTGGCCGCGCTCGTCGCCTGGCTGCTGGCTCCTGGCCGCCAACGCCACGCTGCCGCGCTTGCAGGAATTTGTGATTCCGGGCGGGTCGCTCGCCGTGGCCCAAGCCCACATGTGCCGCACCATCTGCCGCCGCGCCAAACGGGCGGTGTTGGCCTTGTCCGAGGTGCAAGCCGTCACGCCGGCCGCGAGGCACGCCCTGAACCGCCTGTCCGACCTGATGTTCGTGCTGGCCCGCGTGCTCAATGTGGGCCACGCCGAGGCTCAGTGGGGCCGGCAGCGTGAGCACCGACCGGTTCGCATTTGTCTTCCCTTTATCTCGCTGTTGCGCCCCACAAGGCAGACCATGAACTTGAACACCATCGGCGTCATCGGCGCCGGCACCATGGGCAACGGCATCGCGCAGGTCTGCGCGGTGGCCGGGCTCAAGGTCGTCATGATCGACGTTTCGGACGCGGCGATTGCGCGCGGTTTGGCCACGCTGGGTGGCAGCCTGGAACGCCTGGTCAAGAAGGACAAACTGAGCGCCACCGACCGCGACGCGGCGCTGGCCCGCGTGCAGGGGTCCACCCGCTACGAGGACCTGCACGGCGCGCAGCTCGTGATTGAAGCCGCCACCGAGAACCTGGAACTCAAGCTGCGCATCCTGCGCCAGATCGACGCGCTGGTGGGGCCCGAGACGGTGATCGCCACCAACACCTCCTCCCTCTCGATCACGCAACTCGCGGCGGTGGTGAGCCAGCCCGAGCGGGTCATCGGCATGCACTTTTTCAACCCCGTGCCGCTGATGGCGTTGCTGGAGGTGATCCGCGGCTTGCAGACTTCGGACGCCACCCATGCGCTGGCGGTTGAGTTTGCGCAGCGGGTGGGCAAGACGCCGATCAGCGTGAAGAACAACCCCGGCTTTGTGGTCAACCGCATCCTGTGCCCGATGATCAATGAGGCGATCTTCGTGCTGGCCGAAGGGGTGGCCAGCGCTGACGACATCGACGCCGGCATGAAGCTCGGTTGCAACCAGCCCATTGGCCCGCTGGCCCTGGCCGACATGATTGGCCTGGACACCTTGCTGGCCATCATGCAGGTCTTCTGCGACGGCTTCAACGACCCCAAATACCGGCCCGCTCCGCTGCTCAAAGAAATGGTGGCCGCGGGCCGCCTGGGCCGCAAGAGCGGGCAGGGCTTTTTCGCCTACGCCTGAACCCACGAACCGACTGCACCCCAGATGAGTGACTACACCGCCCCCCTGAAAGACATGCAGTTCGTGCTGCGCGAACTCGCCGGCATCGACGCCGTGTCGGCTTGGCCCGGCTTTGAAGACGCCACGGCCGATCTGGCTCAGGCGATTTTGGAGGAGGCGGGCAAGTTTGCCTCGGGTGTGCTGTCGCCCATCAACGGCAGCGGCGACCGCGAAGGCGCGCGCTGGATCGATGGCGAGGTGCACACGGCCCGGGGCTGGCGTGAGGCCTATGCGCGCTTCACCGAGGGCGGCTGGAACGCCTTGTCCTGCGCGCCCGCACACGGCGGCCAAGGGTTGCCGCGGCTGATCTCGTCGCTGGTGGAGGAGATGTGGAACGGCGCGAACGTGTCGTTTGCGCTCTGCCCCATGCTCACGCGGGGCGCCATCGAGGCGCTTGAGCTTTGTGGCAGTGCCGAGCAACAGGCCATGTACCTGCCCAAGCTGGTGAGCGGCGCCTGGACCGGCACCATGAACCTCACCGAGCCGCAGGCCGGCTCCGACCTGGCGGCGGTGCGCACCCGCGCCCTGCCGCAGGCCGACGGCAGCTTCCGCATCCATGGGCAGAAGATCTTCATCACCTACGGCGAGCACGACCTCACCGACAACATCGTGCACCTGGTGCTGGCACGCACACCCCACGCGCCCGAGGGCGTGAAGGGCATCTCGCTCTTCGTGGTGCCCAAGTTTCTGGTGAACGCCAACGGCAGCCTGGGCCCGCGCAACGATGTGCGTTGCGTGTCCATTGAGCACAAGCTGGGCATCCACGCCAGCCCCACGGCCGTGTTGGCCTTTGGTGATGGCGAAGGCGCGCTGGGCTGGCTGGTGGGCGACGAAAATCGCGGCCTGGAGTACATGTTCATCATGATGAACGCGGCCCGCTACTCGGTGGGCCTGGAGGGCGTGGGCCTGTGCGAGCGGGCCTACCAACGCGCACTCGCCTTTGCGCGCAGCCGGGTGCAAGGCCCGGAGCTGGGCGCCAAAAGCCGCGACAAGGTCGCCATCATTCGCCACCCCGACGTGCGCCGCATGTTGCTGCAAATGAAGTCGCGCACCGAGGCCTTGCGTGCGGTCGCCTGTGTGGTGGCCGCCGCCATGGACGCCGCAGCGGCTCACCCGGACGCCGCAGAACGGCAGCAACAGCAGGCCTTCGTTGACCTGATGATTCCGATCGTCAAGGGCTGGAGCACCGAGACGGCGGTGCTGGTCACGTCGCTGGGCGTGCAGGTCCATGGCGGCATGGGCTACATCGAAGAAACCGGTGCTGCCCAGCACCTGCGAGATGCACGCATCACCCCGATCTACGAAGGCACCACCGGCATCCAGGCCGCTGACCTGCTCGGCCGCAAGGTGGTGAAAGATGGCGGGCGGACGCTGCAACGCTTGATCGCACAAATCAGTGAGGTCGGCGCACAACTGGGCCGCGAATCCGACGGCGACCTGCAGGCCATGGGCCGGAGCCTCGATGGGGCGATACAGGCTTTGTCCAGCGCCACTGCGTTCATTCTGGCGGCCTGGCCGCAGGATGCCCGCCGGCCGTCGGTGGGCGCGGTGCCCTTTTTGGAGCTGCTTGGCCTGGTGGTTGGCGGGTGGCAGATGGGGCGGGCTGCGTTGGTGTCGCAGGCGCACCTGGCCCAGGGCGGGGGCGACGCCGAATTCTTCCAGGCCAAGGTGCTGACCGCGCGCTTTTATGCGGACCATGTGCTGAGCGGCGCCGCCGGATTGGCCCACACCGTGTTGCACGGTGCCGACGCCGCGCTGGCCTTGCACGACGCGCAGTTCTGAGCGGCTGAGCCCCTGAGTCTGTTTACGCCCCGACCACCATGGCCGCAGTTTTCCCCGAGCGCATCGTCTGCCTCACCGAAGAGCCCACCGAGGTGCTGTACGCCATCGGCCAAGCGCATCGCATCGTGGGCATCTCGGGCTTCACGGTGCGGCCTGCGCAGGCGCGACAAGAGAAGCCACGCGTGTCGGCCTTCACCAGCGCCAAGATCGACGCCATACTGGCCCTCCAGCCCGACCTGGCCATCGGCTTCTCCGACATGCAGGCTGACATCGCGCAAGCGCTGATCCGACACGGCGTGGAGGTGTGGATCAGCAACCACCGCTCGGTGGACGCCATCCTCGGCTACGTGATGCGACTCGGCGCCATGGTGGGTGCCGAGGTTGAGGCCCGCGCCTATGCCGATGGCCTGCAGCGGGGCCTGGACCAGGTGGCGCAGGCGGCGTCCGCGTTGCCGCGCCGTCCACGGGTGTATTTCGAGGAGTGGGACGACCCACCGATGTCCGCCATCCGTTGGGTGAGCGAGCTGATCGGCATCGCCGGCGGCGACGACATTTTTCCCGAGTGTGCGCGGGCCCCCATGGGTCGCGACCGCATCCTGGCCGATCCGCTGGCGGTGGTGGCGCGCGCGCCGGACATCATCATCGGCTCCTGGTGCGGCAAAAAATTTCGCCCCGAGGTGGTGGCCGCACGGCCCGGTTGGCAGCATGTGCCGGCCGTGTTGAACGGCGAAATTCACGAGATCAAATCGCCGCTCATCTTGCAACCCGGCCCGGCCGCGCTGACCGACGGCTTGGACCGCCTGCACGACATCATCCGCCGCTGGTCACAGCGCGCCCTCGGTTGACCCGCCGCCGACAAAAGGAAACAGCATGTTCAAAGCCCTGATGGTGGCCGAGCGCGGAGCGCCGGCCTTGCTGCAAGACATCGACGACGCCGCGCTTCCCGCGGGTGATGTGCTGGTGCGGGTGGCCTGCTCCAGCCTCAACTACAAGGACGCACTCGGCATCACGGGCCGAGGCGCCATCTTCAAGCAGTGGCCGATGGTGCCGGGCATCGACTTGGCCGGCGTCGTGGCGCACAGCGACAACCCGGCATGGCAAGCCGGCGACGCCGTGCTGGTCAACGGCTGGGGCTTGGGCGAAACCACCTGGGGTGGCCTCGCGGAGAAGGCCCGCGTGTCGGGTGACTGGCTGCTGAGATTGCCGGCCGCGTTCACGCTGCAACAGGCCATGGCCATCGGCACGGCGGGCTACACCGCCGCCTTGTGTGTGATGGCGCTGCAGCGCCACGGGCTGACCCCGGGCGACGGGCCGGTGCTGGTGACGGGGGCATCGGGTGGTGTCGGCTCGGTGGCCGTGTTGCTGCTGGCGGGGCTGGGCTTTGAGGTCGTGGCGTCCACGGGGCGGCCCCACGAAGCAGCGCACCTCCAACGCTTGGGGGCCGCGCAGGTGATCGACCGTGCCGCGTTGTCGGCACCGGGCAAGCCCTTGCAGAGCGAGCGCTGGGCCGGGGTGGTCGACGCGGTGGGCAGCCACACGCTGGCCAACGCCTGCGCCGCCACGCGCTGGAACGGCGCGGTGGCCGCCTGTGGTTTGGCCCAAGGCGCCGATTTCCCCAGCTCGGTGATGCCCTTCATCCTGCGCGGCGTCACCTTGTATGGCATCAACTGTGTCTACGTGCCCAACACCCTCCGCCAACAAGCCTGGGCGCTGCTCGCCCAGCATGTGTCTGTGGCCGCGCTGGCGGGCATGACCCAAACCATCACCTTGGATGAGGCCGTGGACGCGGCCACGCAGTTGCTGCAGGGCAAGTTGCACGGCCGCACAGTGGTCCAGATCAACAACTGATTTTTATTGAGGAGCAAAGAGCAACATGAAAGCACTGGTCGCGGTCAAACGCTTGGTGGACTACAACGTCAAAGTTCGCGTCAAAAGCGATGGCACGGGTGTCGACATCGCCGGCGTCAAAATGAGCATGAACCCCTTCGACGAGATCGCCGTGGAAGAGGCGGTGCGCCTGAAGGAAAAGGGCGTGGTCACCGAAGTGATCGTCGTGTCCTGCGGCGTCACCCAATGCCAAGAAACCCTGCGCACCGCGCTGGCCATTGGCGCCGACCGCGCCATCTTGGTTGAGACCGACGTGGAGCTGCAGCCGCTGGCCGTGGCCAAGCTGCTCAAGGCCTTGGTCGACAAAGAGCAACCCGGCCTGGTCATCCTCGGCAA
>JBEAOO010000153.1:0-12953 GCA_041164825.1 Pseudomonadota bacterium
CCGTCAGCTCGACGAGATAGGCGAGCGGCTCAAGCAGATGCAGACGGATCTGGGGTCCGTCAAGACGGGCGTGGCACAGGCCAATGACAAGCTCGATAAGCTGGCGTCGGCAGTAGACCCGAACAACCCGTCCGATCGCTGCCCGGATCTCGAATGTGCAGTCCTCGGCAACGCCAGCGTCGCCACCGTGCAGAAGCTTGTAAAGAACGGAGCCCGTTTACCGGGCGTGCCTCAGATGGGTGGCATGTTCGTCATGGGCGCCCTGTCCCGACCAGTCGCAGATCGGGAAGCACTTCTGGCGCTGCTCCTGCGCGCCGGCCTAGACCCGCAAGTCTTGATACTGGCGCAAACTTCAGACAGTCAGCTGATCAATGCGCAAGCGATGCGGATTGCAGATGAAGTACTGCAACGGATCGGCGACGCCGTTCCGGGTGTTGGCCAGAGTGCCGTGGGTGGCGCCAGTGTCGGCAACTGGAACAAGCTCGCCAGTTGTCTGTTTATCGGCAACGAAGGCATCAGCCTGAGCGAGCTCGCAGCACTGTTGGGCGACAGCCAACTGATGAAGCAGGCGCTCCGGCTGGGTTTCTCACGGCCCCGCCCGACACTGTCCTGCAGCAGCCTGCGCTTGCACGGTGGTTCCGCAACCATCGTCATCGATCCTGCTGGGAACGCAAAGATCTTGAATGGCTGAGTGAACATAGCGACTGAAGTCGAATACCGCAAGGCACCGACTGTGACGGCCGGCAAGGCCCGCACCAATTTCATCCTTTCAGCACCGAGGCGAAGACTTGCAGTGCCCTCGTCGGGAGCAGGCACCGCTTCGCCGCGGGCTGGACTTCCAAAACCAGTTTGAAGCCGCCACCTTCACTGGCGGAATTGCTGAACGCACTGGCTTGCAAATTGCGTTACCTTCCTCTGAACCCTCGGTGAATGGGTGCCCTTGCAGCGCGATGCTGCCACTCAGCCTTTCTGGGATTCCCAAGAGCCCGCTGAAAGGACATGGCGCTCAATAGCACGGCGCAAGCGATGAACTGGGCCGATCAAAGCCCAACCGCCGAGGCCACAACGGGGGTACACTTCGGGGGTCCACTTGTAGCGCACGCGTTTTACCGGGCAACGCGCGCAAGTTGTTGATTTACAAAGGTTTTCTAGGATTTTCAGGGTGTCGGGTACCGCATCCCTGAAGCGCCACCACCATCAAAGCCAAGTGCGACAAGCACTTAGCTCAGAAAGCCACCCTCGCGGTGGCTTTTTGCTTTGGGGCTCGCCGTTGTCATGTAGGCACCATGTAGTCAACTTCCCAGGGTTTTGATGGTGGGGCTGCGGGCCAGAAACAGCGAGCGCAGCACTGCGGGCGAACATTTTTGGGGCCCGGCGTCCAGCTGCTCTAGGCCCAGCGGTGCTGCGTCAAGCCTCTCTAGGTCAAGCGGGCCCGCAGCCCAGCCCGCACCCTTCCCAAAACCTCACCGGTTCGCGCCGCGGCCTCATAAAGCCTGAGGTCGGCCACCACCTTGAAGCGGGCAGCACGGGCATGGCGAAGCGCCCCCGCCACCCTTGCCTCCCCCTCTTCGGAGGGAGGCGCCCAGCCGAGCACGTCACCGTGCAGGCGCCCGCTAAACTGCACAGATGACCATCGAAGA
The DNA here is from genome assembly GCA_041164825.1 of Pseudomonadota bacterium. GTDB lineage: Bacteria > Pseudomonadota > Gammaproteobacteria > Burkholderiales > Burkholderiaceae_C > JBEAOO01. The sequence goes on from JBEAOO010000153.1 coordinate 1,641, forward strand.
CCTGCTCCAGCCCGTCCGCCCCGAGGCCCCTTGTGGCGATGATTTGTCCTTTTCGCATGAGTTTGATGCGATCGCCGAATTGCGACGTGAAGACGATCCGACCCTGGACCAGGGAGAGTGGGTCACCGCCTTGAAAACGGCTGATTGGGCTGGCACCCAAAAGCGGTGTGGTGAATTGCTGGTCAGCAGCTCGAAGGACCTGCGTCTGGCCATGTGGTGGGCAGAGGCCGCGGCACTGACCTCGGGCTACGCCGGCCTGCACACCGGGCTGCAACTGTGTACAGCGTTGTGCCAGCGCTACTGGGATGGCCTGTATCCGGAGGTCGAAGATGGTGACATGGAGCAACGCATTGGCAACATCGCGTGGTTCTTGAACCGCACGGTGACCTTGGCCACCCGGGCACCGTTGACGCAGGGCCGAGGTGGTGCGGCGTACTCCATCACGCAGATGCAAGCCGCGCGGGCCTTGCAGGCCACACTGGATCGACACCCCGAGCAAGCGGCTGCCTTGCAGTCCGACGCCATCACCGTCGACAAAGTGAACCGGGCCCTGCGCGAAACGCCCAAAGAGGCGCTGCGCGACGCCGTGCGTTGGGTGGACGGCTGCTTGTCTGCCCTGGCGCAATGGCAAGAAGTGATTGATGCCCAATTGGGTCAGGACGGCCCGAGTTTTGTGCCCGCCCGCGAAGCGCTGGCAGGTGCCCTGCACGAGGTGCAGCGCGTGGCCAAAGAAGCCGGTGCGTTGCTGGGCGAGTCGATTGCGCCCAGTGCATCAGGCGGCTCGGTGCACGCGGCCAGCGCAGGTGCCGAGGCGGCGGGCCCCGCCGCCGGGGCCGCAGCGGGCTTGGGCGGCCCGCCACGTTCGCGCGAGCAGGCGTTGGCGCAACTGCGAGAGGTGGCCACCTTCTTCCGCGCGACTGAGCCACACAGCCCCGTGGCCTATCTGGCCGAGAAGGCCGTGCAATGGGGCGACATGCCCTTGCACGTGTGGCTGCGCACGGTGCTCAAAGACCCGGGTGCTTTGTCGCACGTGGAAGAACTGCTGGGCGTGCTGCCCCAGAGCGACAACGCCGCCTGAGGACCCGCGCCACCGAGGCGGTGGCGCAGTTGACTCCCAAGCGCCCAGTCAGCCTGTTCAGCCTGTTCAGCCTGTTCAGCCTGTTCAGCCTGGTCAGCTGGCGCCGGGCGCTGGGATCAAACTCGCATCAAGGCGCGAGCTTGAACTCGATGCGCCGGTTGCGCGCGCGGCCATCTGGCGTGTTGTTGGGCGCCACCGGTTGGTCGGGGCCGAGGCCGGTGGTGCTGATCATGGCGGGTGCAATGCCCTGACTGCCCAGGTAGGTGCGCACGGCCTCGGCGCGAGCGCGTGAGAGCGCGATATTGGCTTCTCGCGGGCCATCGGCGTCGGTGTGGCCAATGACCTCCACTTTCTTGGAGCCGAGTTTGCGCAGCGCTGCAGCCATCTCGTTCAAGATGCCCAAGCCAGCTGGGCGCAGCACGCTACTGCCGGGCTCAAATTCGATGATGCGATTGGCCAAGGTGGCGTCGAGCAAGCCCTGGTCGGGCGTGGCGGCGCGCAGTCCATTGCGCACCGCGTACGTGGGGTTCAGCACGGCGGTGAGTTGCGCGGCTTGCTTGAGTCGCTCGTCTTCGCTGGCCACGTCGCCCTTGAGCTCCACATTGTTGCCATGGATGGAGATCTGGCCGTGGCTGATTTGTTTGAGCTGCGGGCCAAGCATTTTTTGCACATAGCCGGTCCAGTCGGGCGGGGCGGCCACGGCACCCACGCCGAGCTGGTCGACCACCCGGTCGGCGCCATACAGCTCGCGCACGCGAGCCAAGATGGCGTTGCGGGTGGCCTCGTCGGGCACGGTGCCGGAGACGATCACCGGGTTGGGCGCAGCCGCTGGGCGGGCTGGCGCCGTGGTTTGGGCGTGCAGGGGGGCGCCCATGGCCAGCCAGGTGAGCCACAGGGCGGCCCAGCTGGCACGCGGGCGCGGGGTGCGCAGACAGGAGGTCATGTGGTCATTCGCCCAAGATGATTTCGCGGAACATGTCGACCGCAGCGGCCAACGACAAGGACGGTGCCAGCAGGTGGTTGGACAGCTTGCGCAGACCGTAGTCACCCTCGATCCAGTCCTCAACCCAAGCCGCGTCGGTGACGGACACGTTGTCCGCCCGACAGGCGCCGTCGTCGATCACGGTGCGCAGCGTCACCGCCGACGCGCCCTGGAAGCCCATCACCAGCACGGGCCGCTCGCCGTGCCGGGTGACGAAGAGGGCAATTTCGGCCTGCGTGCGCTTGAAGAAGCGGCTCACCAAATCGACCCACAGCGTGAGCGCAGGCGCGAGCGACACCGGGTCGGTGGGCAGGGGCAACAACAGCCCCTTGTTGAGGCCCGCATGGCCTTGCGTGAGCACCGGCTGCAGCAACAGCCCGAGCGCCAGCAAGGTCTGGCGCATGGACACCGGATCCGCGCCGGCAGGCGACACCATGGCCTCAAACCGCTCCAGGCTGGTCCCGCGTGCAAAGCCAGCGTAGCGCTCGCGCAGCACATCGAGCCGCCCTTCCAGCGGCAGCGGCGGTGGGCTCAGCGACTCCTGAACCTGCGCAAAGTCGCTCGCCTGCAGGGCTTGGCGCACCAGGCTGTCCAACGAGGCCCAGACCGACTGCAAGGCCAGTGGGCTGAGCGGCAGCAGCTGCGCGGCCTCGGGGGCATCGAAGGACGCCGCCATCACGAACGGGAAGCGGCGGCCCGAAGCGTCCTGGCTCATCGCCAAGTGGCCCACCAAGCCGACCGCACTCTGCGCACTCTGGATGGCGAAATGCACCGGCTGCGCGGCATCGTAGATGAGCTTCCAGCGCGAGTCTTCAGCCAGGCGCTCCATGGTTTGCGACATCCACTGATCGATGCTCTGGATCAGCGCGGTGCCGGCCGCGCTGCGCACGAAATCGCCGCGGCAACGCAGCTTGCCAAAGTAGACAACTTGACCGGTTTGCGTGCTGCTCATGGGCGCACCCCGCTGGCAGCGGCGCTGCTGGGCGCGACAGGCACCGGCGTGGCGCCCGCCACCGTTGCGACAGCGGCGCCCCCCCCCACCACCTGAGCAGGCAATTGGGCACCGCGCAAGCTGCCCGACGCGCTGGGCGTGTCGGGCGCAGCGCCACCTGCCGCGCCCCCTGCTGCAGATCCGGCACCTGCTGCCGGCGCACTGCTGGTCGGGCTGGCGATCAGCTTGAGCTGCGCCGTGACGCCCACATTGCCATTGCGCCAGGTGAGCTCAAACCACCCTGGCGAGACGCGCCGCCGATTGGCGCCACCCAACATTTTCTCCAGGCCATAGGCCCCGGGCTCGTTCAAGAATTCGACCGGCCGCCCATCGGTGGTGACGCCAGTGATGCGCACCCCTGGCGTGCCCTGACCCGGCCACACAAAGTCGGTCCAACTGGCCACACCATTGCGGTAGCGCAGCTGTTGGCCGTCGATCTCGATGGTGTATTCCGACAGGCCCGGCACCGGCGTGGGCAAGATCTGGAAGCGCGTTTGTTGATCGCTGGCTGCGGCCGGCGCGGCGCCTGCGCCACCGCCCCCTCCACCGCCGCCCGCCGATGCGCCCCCGCCGCCCGCTTGGCCCGGCAAGGCCGCCACCCAGCTCGGGAAGCCCGCAGCAAACTCCGGGCGCAATTGCAGGCCGATCTCGGCCCAGGTGCGCGGCGTCACGGTGTCGCCGCGACGCACCACCAGCGCGCCCAGGGCCTGTTCACTGAACTTGGCCACGCTGCCTTCCGGGCCAAACACCTTGGCGATCTCCCCGCCCGTGGCCTCCATGCGCGAGGCCTTGTCAAACGGGTACTTGCCCGCCAGGGTGCGCTGGAAGGGCTCGTACACCTGAGCCGCCCAGACCCGGTTGATCTCGGTTTCGGCCGGCGCCACGATCACAGCAAACGATTGGATCAGTGGCCGCACCAGCAAGGGCCGCAGCGTGGCTTTGGCGGCTTCGGTCTGGCCATTGAGCATCTGCTCTTCCACCAACTTCAGGGCCTCGCTCAACTCCGACGTGCCCTCCAACGTTTGCAGCATCAGTTGGCGGCTGGGCGGGCCCGCATCGCCCTGGTTCTTCATCTGGTTGAAACGGGTCCGCACCTTGGACAGCGCCTGCAGGTAGTTGCGGATCAGGGTGGGCGTGCTGTCGCGAGACACCATCAAGCGGGTCAGGCCAGCAAACTCCTTGCCGATTGGCCCCATCGGGATCGCCGCCTGGCCGGTGGTCATGTCCACCTTGACCTCCATCTGGCTGGGCGCCATGCGCATGATGGATTGCTTGAACCAGTCGACGAACGTCTTCTGCCCCTTGGCCAATCGGTCGTTCAGGATGCTGGGGTTGTCCCAAGAGGTCTGGTCGTACAAGGCCTGAATCAGCTTGCCCACAGGCGACGCCGCCGGGTCGCCCAGGCGGTTCATGCTGACCACGGCTTGCTCAAACGAGCGGAACTCCTTGACGCTCACGCCCTGCATGAACTTCTGCCACTCGACCACGTATTCAGACTTGTAGAGCTGGACCAGCGCTTTGCGGATTTGCTCCGGGCTGCCTTCGAGCGTCAGGTCGTCGGCACTGGCCGCCTTCAGCACCCAGTCGTCGGCCTGGCTCTCTTTGGTCGATGCCTCCTTGAAGGCGTCGTCGATGAAGCCCTCCCAGGCCTCGCGGGTGAACGTGCCCGAGATGGCATAGCTGCCCGCAACAATGTCCTTGTCGGCGTCTTCCACCAAGCGGGCCACCGTCATGGTGGGGTAGCGCGTGGCCGCGCGGGCCTTGATTTCGGCGTACACGCGCTCCACCGCCGGCATGCCCTTGACCACACGACGCAGGTTTTCACGCGTGGTGTCGAGCACGGCGAGGTTGGTTTGCACTTCCGGGAAGTCAGGTGCTGACACCTGCGTCAAGGCGAAAGACATGATGTGCTCGGCGGAGCGGATCATGTCCTCGCGCGGCATGGCGCCGCGGTTGGCCTCCAGCCACACCCGCCAGAAACGGGTGGCCTGGTCGCCCAGGTGACCTGGCTCCATGCGGCTGCGATCGCCCAGCATGATGTAGGCCTTCAGTGCGTTGTAGGCATCGGGCACGCTGGTGGGCGATGCCGCCACATACACGCCTGAATTGGCACCGAGCTTGTCGTCGCCGCCCTGCCCATTGGCCGGCGAACCGCCCGGCGTGCGCAGCACGGGCTTCAGGTTCGCCGCGCCGCTGTTGACCTCACCCAAGTAGCTTGCCAACGTTTGAGACGTTGGCTTGAGCATCACCTCTTGCAGACCGGCAAGGTAGGTGGCGCGCAACCGCTCTTCCACCGCATCACCTTGGTACAAGCCGAGGGTCAGTGTCCAAGGGCGCTCTTCGCGGTATCGCTGCAACTGGCCCACGCGGTCCTGCACGATCTCCAGCGCTTGCAGGCGCGACTGCAGATCCACACGGCCTTCCTGCAGCTTGATGGCCTTGTTCAAATCAGCCTGCACATTGGCCACCAGTTGGCGGTTGCCGACATACGACCACGTCCACCCGGCCAGCGCTGTGCCCAGCAACAGCGCCCCGCCCAAGAAGGCGGCATAGCGCCAGCGCAGCTTGCTGCGGCTGGTGTATTGCTGCACCAGCTTTTGGTCGGCAAAAATCACCTTGGAAAACAAGTCGCGCAAGAAGAAGCCGCCCTGGGCGCCAGCCTCTGTGGCAGCGGCAGTCGCCGCGAGCACGCTGTCGCCCTCACGTTGCGGGCTCAAGGCAAACCGCTCGGCCACACGGCGCGACGCGCGTGCAGTGGACTCACCCTCTTGCACCGCGCTCGTGAAGTAGAAGCCGCGGAAGATCGGGCGGAACTGGTAAGGGTTGTCTTCGAACAGCGTGGAGATGAAGGTGCGCAAGGGCGCCTTGAGCGCAGCAAACTCCAACGGGAAGGTCAGCACGCCCGGCGGCAAAGAATCGCCACGGTGCATCGACATGCGCACCACCGAGGCTTCCTTCAAGCCATCGTTGAGCTCGTCAAAATGACGCTCGAATGCGGCCACGGCGTCGGTCTTGACGGCGGTGTCGTAAGGCAAGGTGGCGCCCCACACACGCTCGCGCTCCTCCGGGTCACGGTCGTCAAAAAACTCGGTGAATCCCGAGATCAGGTCGGCCTTGGTGAACACCACATACACCGGCGCGAAGACCTCCAACTTCTCGGTCAACTCCTGCACCCGCTGGCGCAGTTGCTTGGCCAGCGCGATGGCGAACTCAGGGCGGTTGCTCGACAGCTCTGACAAGCTGGCCGCGATGATCACGCCGTTGAGTGGTGCCTTGGGGCGATTGCGTTTGAGCAGCGACAAAAAGCCCAGCCACTCGCCCCGGTCTTCTTCGTGAATCGCATAGCGCCCGGCAGTGTCGAGCAAGATGCCTTCGGTGGTGAAAAACCAATCGCAATTGCGCGTGCCGCCAATGCCTTGAATCACCGACATCGACTTGTCGGAAAACGGGAAGTTCAGGCCCGAGCGCACCACGGCCGTGCTCTTGCCCGCAGCCGGGTTGCCGATCACCGCATACCAAGGCAGCTCGTACATGGCGGCCGAGCCCGAGGTCAGGCCCAGCTTGGAGGTCTTGATGGTCTTGACCGCCTCTTGCATGCGCTCACGCAGGGCGGTGATTTCAGCGCGGCTTTCTTTGTCGGGTGCCGCCTGCACGGCACGCGCAGATTCGGCGTCCATCGCCGCTTCCAACTGCCGGCCCGCCTTGTGTGCGCGCCAGCGGCGCACGCCCCACACCACGCCCCAGATCAGCAGCAAGCTGGCCAGCACCGCCAGCGCCCAGATCAGGCCGACTTTGAGCGTGTCGGCCCCCAGCAGCAAAAACGCCGCCAGTGCCGCCAGCCCGATGACGGCCAAGGTGCGGGTGTCCAAAAGGAACGACCAGATTTTTTGCATGGAGAGTGGGTATCCGGGAAAAGGGGGTCAAGCAGCAGCGGCAGCCGCGGCGGCCGGCTTGGGATCAGACGCGGGCTCGGCCGTGGGCGTGAGCAACAGCGCAAAGCGCTCGAACGCGGGCAGCGCACCCAGCACCATCACTGGCGCCTCAGACTGCTGAACCTGCCGCGCCGACAAACCGGCGCAAGCCAGCAAACGCGCCAGGCCCAGGTCGCCACAGCCCACGCCGAGGCGCAACACGTCTTGCGTCGCGTCGAGGTGCGGCAGTGCCGATTGCACCGCCTCAAACAGCTCACTCGCACGCGAGCCGCGTTGATCGGCATCGCTGGTCAGGTGCGCCACGGCCTCCAGCGACCACCCGCTCGCCACGGCCGCATCGGTGGCCACATTCACCATCGTCGTGGGGCCCACGCGGCCCAGTGCATCGGCCGATTTGTCTCGGCGCATCACCCGCGCGCTTTGCAACCAGCACAGGGGCGGTTCGGCGCCTGGGAGTTCGGGCCAGTCAGGCGTTGCCCACACCAGCGCACCGGCGCCCTCGCCTGGCACGCGGCCACGCGGGTTGGCGCCCGAGAAGAGTTCTTGGCGCGCCGCCAGCTCCGCCACGGCCAGCTCGCTGACGCCACTGTCGGCGCCCACCAGCACGAGCAAGCCGGCCTGCTTTTGATTCAACCAAAGCTGCAACTGACGCTCGCCGTGTTGCCACAGCGCTTCGGCGTGCTCCATGGGGTGCACGTGCAACTGCACGGCAGACGTTTGCGCACGCGGGTTGGGGTGCTCACCCAAGGCCGCTGCGCGTGCCGCGCTGAGCAACGGCGCCACTTGCGCTTCGATCCAGGCCGTGGCCAGTCGTTGGGTCTGGGCCGACCATTGCGCGGGAATGCCCACCCGAACGCTCACCTCGGGTGGCATCGGCGCAGCACGGTTCGGGCTTGCAACGGGCGCCAAGGCGGGCCACTGGGCCTCCAGCGGCTCGGCCAATTCGGCCAGCACATCTCGCAAGAGCGTCAACGCCCGCAGCGCCTCAACCGGTGGCTCGTAGTGCGCCCAGGCATCGGGTGTGCTGGCGGCCCACGCCTGCACCAGCACCGCCGCTTCCGCCGCCACCGCCTCGGTGTCGAGCTCGGGCATGGCGGCAGTGAACACGGCCACGCCCTCATCGTCTTTGATGTCCGGATCCAGATCGGCCTTGCAGTCACCTTGGCCGATGGCTTGTTGAACCGAGCGCCATTCGGTGCCGGCACGCAGTTGCACGGCGGCGACCAGCACCTTGGCGCGGGGCCGCTGCGGGGCCAGCAACGCGGCGTCGCCGGATGCTGTGGCTGGCGCACCTGGGCCTGCCGCCGCTGGCAACGCGACGGGTGCCGCCGCGTAGCGGCGCAGGCGCCGCACGGCCCACACCGTGAACACCAGACCCGCGGTGAGGGCCAACGGCAGCAGGGCGAGGTTGAGCACCAAGTCAGCGCTGCCGGGATCGAACTGGCTCGACTCCCAGCGCCACAGCGTGCTCAGCCACACCAGTGCAGTGACGGCGAGCAATACCGCAAGGATCTTCCAGACTTTGGACATGGGAGCAACAAAGGGCGCTCAGGGCGCCGGCATTCCATCGAGGTAAGTGCCACGTGCCCGGGAGGCAAGTGGCATCAGGGCGCGTGCGCCGGGCCGGGTGTCAGCCAGAGCTGCTGACCGCCTGCGCCGAGATCAGCATTGCACCGCACGACGTGCGGTCGCCATGGCGGGCCGCTGGCTGACCATCAATGATCATGGTCGGATCGCCGCTGACGATGACCGATGGGCTGTGACGCCGATGCGGACAGCTCACTTGATCCCCCACTCGCGCAATGCGCTTGCCGTGCGTATCTGTGGTGCCACAGGCCGAAGTCACGACCCCGCCGTGGTCTGTGGTGTCGCCCAACACGATGAAAGGTCGCCCCATTTTTTTGATCGCTCCCTGCGCTGCCCCAGTGGCCATGCCACACATCTGGTCGGCTCAGAGTTTACCGGCTGCCCCGCCCTTTCAGGCTCCCACTTTAGGGCGAATGGTCCCGGGGCGTCGCAACTCGATGTGCCCCAGGTCGGCGTTCTTCCAGCGCCCGCCCCAGGTCAACCCCACCCGTTGCGCCACTTCGCCATACAGCTCATAGCCCCGCATGGCCCAAGGCTCACGCTCCGAGATCACCAGTTTTCCATGGCGGATGAAAGCACTGTCGGCGGCCATGCCGTACTGGTGGTAGCTCTGCCACGCGCCGGCATTGGTCACGTTGGCGCCCAGGCTGGCCAAGAGCGTTTGGCGCTCTGGGCTCCGATAGCCCTCCAGCAGCGCCATCTCGTAACCGTGCTCCTCGCGCATGATGCGGTAGACCAGCAGCAGGCGCTGCTGAAACTCCGCGTCCATGCGCTCCCAGCGCCGATCTGCGGTGGCCAGCTGTGGGCGCACTTGCTCCACCTCTGCGGTGCTGAACACCTCGGGCGGCAGCGGTGGCGGAGGCACCAGCTGCTCCCCCTGCAGCAAGGCGGCCACCACGGCATCGGGCGGCGGGGCCTCGCTGCCATCAAAGTCTGCAGCGGTGTGCGCGCCGCGGAGCAGGTACACCACTGCCGGAGGCAGCACCAGCAGCAGCGCCGCCACACTCAAGCCCAGCGCATGGCGCCCCACCCAGCGCTGCCCGCCCTGCACGGCCCCACCGGCCTGCATCCAGCCATGGCGTGCCCGGAGGGTGGCGGCAGACCGGGCGCGAGCCTGCCTGTGGCGGGCCCGTGTTGCTGCGCGTCCGAGGCGGGCCGCCACACTCTCTCGCAGTCCGGGCAGCAACAGCCATGCCGCCACCGCACAGGCGAGCAAAAAATAGGCAATCACGGCCAGCCACATCATGGGTGCGCAAACGTTTTGAAACTCATTGTTGGAACCTGCAAACCCGCAGCGTGACAAACGCGCTCAGATGCCTTTGCCGCGGCGGGTTCGCCCACTACCTAGAATCGCCATCCACTCAACCCGCTGTGACGGGCCCCCGCACCATCCGCTGAGCCCCTGCGCCCGGCCGGCCGCCGCCCTTGGAACCAGACACCGCCGCCATGAATCCGCCCACGTCGCAGCCCAACGCCCCCCGCAGCGCCCGCCCCGAGTTGTTCGGTGCCAGCTCGGCTCACACCGACGCCCGGCCCGACGCAGGGCCCAGCATCTTAGCCAGCATCGAGGGCGGCCCGGCCGCGCCCACCAGCGCAGGGCGTGGCGTCCCAAGGTGGAAGGCAGGCTTGGCCGCATTGGTGGTGGCCGGCGCTGGGGTATGGGGGTGGACCTCGCTCAGCGGAGCATCCCCAGACGCACCCACAGCAGTCGCCTCTGCCTCGAAGAACGCGCCGGCGGCGGCAGCGCGCAGTGCATCCGCCGTGGTCGTCCAGGCCGCACCCGCGCCTGCCGCCGCCAGCACAACCGCCACTGCGATCACCACCACCACCGCGAGCGCACCTTCACAAACCGCAGCCAAGCAAGTCAACCCATCCACAGCGGGAGCGAGCGCCGCCGCCGCCACGCTGGTCGCGCGCGCTGCCCCGTCCAAAGAGACTGCACCCGCGGCGGCGGCCGGCAAGGCGGCAGCTGCGGCCTCGGCCGCCGAGCGCGAAGCCGCGGCGGACCTGCGAAAGGAACAACGCCGCCGAGATCGCCTAGCCGCCCGAGCTGCCCAGGCCGCGCAAGCACAAGCCGCGGCTGATCGCAAAGCCGACTCCGAACGCAAAGCCAAGGCCATGTTGACAAAGCCCAAGGCCGAACCCAACGCCGTCAAAGCGGCCGCATCGCCGGGCACCAAAGCCACGCCCGCCCCTGCGGTCCACGACACGCCGGGCTCCGCCGAAAACGACACCCGCTTGCTCGAGGCCATGCTGCCGCACTTGCCGAAGGTCGAGCACAAAACCACCAGCAAAGCCTTCCGCAAGGCCTGCGGCCAGCTCAGTGGCGACGCGCAAGACCAGTGCCGCGCCAAATTCTGTGCCGGCCCTGGCAAGACCAACGTGGCCTGCACGGCCGCAGCCCACTGACCCGCCATCAGGGGGGCGACACGCCCGGAGCCGGGCCCACACCCCAGTGTTGGGCGGCCACCCCCCTTTGGGTGATTTGGCGACAAAGCGCAAGCCAAACTGTCGAAATGCGCGGCTCAGCGGCGAAAATCCGCGCCGGGCACGACGCCCCCAGGGACAAGACCAATGATCGATCGCCTCAGCGACGCCGCACACAGCGCCAGCAGCGCATTGCAAAGCCAACTCAGCCAACTGCTCGCCGGTTGGGGCAGCGCCGAGCGGCTCTACACCTTGGCGGGCGAGGGACAAGTGGCCGAGTTGATGGTCGAGCGCTTCAGCGCGGTGGACGCGCTGA
>JBEAOO010000154.1:0-10853 GCA_041164825.1 Pseudomonadota bacterium
CTGAAACGATTGTGGCGGCAGCGTCGGGCCTGGGGGGGCCGGCCATGGGTGAACACACCTCGGGGGCGACACGTCATGGCGACCCGTCCCTGCGCGACGGGGTGGCCGCCACCTTCTCTGCCGATGACCAGGCTGCGTCTTCCACCATCCACAAACCGGAGCTGGCGGCATGAGCGCGTCACACCCTGCAAGGCTGCGCTGGCAACCCAGCCGCGAACTCATTCTGCTGGCCATCATCGCGGCCATCGCGCTGGCCGTGGGCGTACGCGCCCCGGTGTTCCTCACACTGCGCAATGCGCTCGACATCGGCAACGATTCGGCCATCCTCGCCATCCTGGTGATGGGCCAGATGATGGTGCTGCTCACGCGCAGCATCGACCTCTCGGTGGCCTCCAACCTGGCGCTCACCGGCATGTTGTGTGCGCTGGCCGGTCGCGCTTGGCCGGGCATGCCGCTGCCGGTGTTGATCGCGCTGGCTTGCGCCATCGGCGCGCTGCTGGGCGCGCTCAATGGCTGGCTGATCACGCGCTTCAAGCTGCCTTCGATCGTGGTCACGCTGGGCACGATGTCGGTCTACCGCGGCGCCATTTTTGTGGCCAGCGGTGGGGCCTGGGTCAACGACCACCAGATCCACCCGCTGATCAAGGGCCTGCCGCGCGACACCCTGCTCGGCTTGCCCATGCTGCTGTGGTTTGCCGCCGGGGTGGTGGCGGGCAGCCTGTGGCTGCTGCGCTGGCGCCGCGAGGGGCGCGAGCTGTATGCCTACGGCGGCAACCCCTCGGCCGCGCTGTATGCGGGCATCCCGGTGCAGCGCCGGCTGATGCTGGCCTACACGGTGTCGGGCTTGTTGGCGGGCCTGGCCGGGCTGTTGTGGGTGGGGCGGTATTCCATCGCCTTCACCGAGCTGGCCTCGGGCTTTGAGCTGACGGTGGTGGCGGCCTGCGTGATCGGCGGCGTGAGCATTGGCGGTGGCGTGGGCAGTGTGGGCGGCGCACTGCTGGGCGTGTTGTTCATCGGCGTGATCAACGCGGCGCTGCCGGTGATCCAGGTCTCGCCGTTCTGGCAGCAGGCGATTGCGGGTTTCGTGATTCTGGTGTCGGTGGCGCTCAACGCGCGGGCCCAGGGCCACAGTGGCCGGCAGATTCTGGAGCGGCACACGGCCCCCGCCGTGCCCGCTGGCACAACCTCACAAGGAGCCTCCGCATGAAGGCGCTCGACACCTGGGAGCGTGTGCTCATCACGCTCATCGTTTTGGTCTATGTGGCGTTTGGCATCGGCATCGACGGCTTCTTGTCGCCCTATGCCTTGGCCGACAGCACCTACAACTTCTCTGAAAAAGGCCTGATCGCGCTGGCCATGGCGCTGCTGGTGGTGGCCGGTGAAATCGACCTCTCGATCGCCGCCACCATGGCCTTGTGCTCGCTGGCCATGGGCTTTGCCATGAAGGCTGGCGCCAGCTTGCCGGTGATGGTGTTGGCGGCAGTGGCTTGCGGGCTGCTGTGTGGCGCGCTCAACGGCTGGCTGGTGACGCGCTGGAAGCTGCCCTCCATCGTCGTGACCATCGGCACCCTGTCGCTCTACCGCGGCTTGGCCCTGGTGCTGCTGGGCGACCAGGCCATCACCGGCTACCCCGACACGCTCAGCAACTGGGGCAATGGCAGCATCGGCGACTTGATCGGTGTGCCCGGCTTCATCGTGCCGATCGAGTTTGGCGTGTTGCTGATCGCGGCCTTGGCCGTGGGCTTGTTCTTGCACCGCAGCGTGGCCGGCCGGCGTGTGTATGCCATCGGCACCAACCCCATCGCCTCGCGCTTCTCGGGCATCGCGGTCGACCGCTACCGCATGGGCCTGTTTCTGTTTGCCGGCGTGATGGCGGCCGTGGCGGCTGTGCTGCTCACCGGCCGCATCGGCAGCACGCGGCCCAACCTGGCCATGGGCTGGGAGTTGGATGCGGTCACCATCGTCATCCTCGGCGGTGTGGCCATTGAGGGCGGGCGCGGCAGCGTGTTTGGCACCGTGTTGGCCGCGGCGCTGCTGGGCAGTTTCACCTTTGCGTTGGGCATGATGAACGTGTCGGGCATCGTGATGTCGATGATCATCGGCGCGCTGCTGATCGTGGCGATGGTGCTGCCACGTTGGCTCAAGGGCAGCACCAGCGTGTCCAGCTTGTTCACTGGCCGGCGCAAAGCCGCTTGAAGAAGGGGCCGCCATGACGACCTTGCAAACCCACGCCTTCCGCATGTTCCTCAACCCGGGCCAGCGCGCTGAATACCAAAAGCGCCACGACGAGATCTGGCCCGAACTGGTGCTGCTGCTGCGCGAAGCAGGTGTGAGTGACTACAGCATCTTTCTCGACGAGGACACGCACGTGTTGTTCGCCTTGCTCAAGCGCCCAGCTGACCACCGCATGGCCGACTTGCCGCTGCACCCGGTGATGCAACGCTGGTGGGCCCACATGGGCGACATCATGCGCACCAACGCCGACGGCTCACCCGTGGCCGAGACCTTGCCCTGCCTCTTTCACATGGACTGACATGCCCATGACCGAGAAGCACACGCTGGTGATCGACATCGGCAAGAGCAACGCCAAGCTGCTGGTGGTGGATGCCCACGGCGCCGTGCTCTCGCGCCTGAGCCGGCCCAACCAGAGCGAGCCCGACCCGCAACACGGCACCACCGCGCTCGGCGTGGCCGGCCTGCAAGCTTGGTTGCTCAGCAGCATCCCGTGGCTGCCCGACCGCGAACGCATCGGCCGCATCAGCATCAGCACCCACGGCGCGGCCTTTTGCGCCATCAATGACGAGGGCCTCGTGCTGCCGCCCATCGACTACGAATGGGACGGCTACGACGCCGCCACGCGGCGCGATTTTGCGGTGGCTCAAGCGCCGTTCAGCCACACCGGCTCGCCCGATTTGCCGCAGGGCCTGAACGCCGGCATCCAGCTCTTCTGGCTGCAGCGCCAGCACCCCACCGTGTGGGCACGCATCCGCCACTGGCTGCCCTACCCGCAGTACTGGGCCTGGTGGCTCAGCAGTGTGGCGGCCAGCGAGGTCTCATCGCTGGGCTGCCACACGGGGCTGTGGTCGCCGGTGGCGGGCCGCTATTCCGACTGGGCGCAGCGCAGCGGCATCGCGGCCTTGTTTGCGCCGCTGCGCCGCGCTTGGGCGCCGCTGGGCACCGTGCGTCCTGCCCTAGCCGAGGCGCTGGGCCTGCCTTTGGACTGCGAGGTGCTCTGCGGCGTGCACGACAGCAACGCCTGCCTCGCGCGCTATCTGCGCGACGCGCCCGACACCACGCTGCTCACCACCGGCACCTGGACGCTGGCCATGTCGCCCAGCGGCACGACGCAGGGCCTGCACGCCGAGCGCGACGAACTGCTCAACGTGGCCGTCGATGGCCGCGCCGTGCCCACCGCGCGCTTCATGGGCGGGCGCGAGTTTGCGGCCTTGTGTGGCGATGCCGACCCCGCTTTGGCCACCGAGCGTGCCTTGGCCAAGGTGCTGGCCGAGGGCTGGAGCGCGCTGCCCGCTTTTGCCGAAGCCGGCGGTGCCCACGCGGGCCGACAGGGCCTCGTGCTGCGCGACGGCGAGCCGGTGCAAGGTGGCCCCGCCGCCGTGCCCGCCTCCCTGCGCCCCGCGTTGGCCGCGCTCTACTGCGCCCAGCTCAGCGCACAAATGCTGCAGTCCCTCGGCGCCACCGGCCCCGTGATGCTCGAAGGCCCCCTCGCCGGCAATGCCGCCTATGGCAAGGCCCTCGCCGCGCTGATCGCCCCGCGCCCCCTGCGCCGCGCCACCGACCCGCTCGAAGGCACGGCCCGCGGCGCCTGGATGCTCGCCCACTGGCAGTCCGCCCGCCCCGCGCCGCCGCTGAGCGAAGCGCTGCCACCCCCGCCACCCGCGCTGGCCGAGCCGGTGCGGCGGGCGCATGCGGCGTGGTTGGCGCAGTTGGCCTCTGCGCCGACGCTGGCGCCCGCGCCATGAAAAAAGCCCCGCATTGGCGGGGCTTTGTCGTGGTGAGTGCAGCGGCCCGCAGGCCGCTGCGCGTCATCACACGTTGAACAAGAAGTTCAACACGTCGCCGTCCTTGACCACGTATTCCTTGCCTTCGGCGCGCATCTTGCCGGCGTCCTTGGCACCTTGTTCGCCCTTGAAGGCGATGAAGTCTTCGAACGCGATGGTTTGGGCGCGGATGAAGCCCTTCTCGAAGTCGGTGTGGATCACGCCGGCTGCATTCGGGGCGGTGTCGCCGATGTGGATGGTCCAGGCGCGCACTTCCTTCACGCCAGCGGTGAAGTAGGTTTGCAGGCCGAGCAGCTTGAAGCCGGCGCGGATCAGGCGATTCAGGCCGGGTTCGTCCTGGCCCATTTCGGCCAGGAACATCGCGCGGTCGTCGTCTTCCATCTCCGACAACTCGGCCTCGGTCTTGGCGCAAATGGCCACCACCGGCGCGTTTTGCTTGGCGGCGTACTCGCGCAGGCGGTCGAGGAAGGGGTTGTTCTCGAAACCCGCTTCGTCGACGTTGCCCACGAACATCGCCGGCTTGGCGGTGATCAGGCACAGCGGCTTGAGGATGACGAGCTCTTCTTTGCTGAAGTCGATCGAGCGCACGGGCTGGGCCTGGTCGAGCGCGGCCTGGCACTTCTCCAGCACCTTCACCAAGGCGGCGGCTTCTTTGTCGTTGCCGCTGCGGGCGGCTTTGACGTAGCGGTGCAGGCTCTTTTCCACCGTGCCGAGGTCGGCCAGGCAGAGCTCGGTCTGGATCACTTCGATGTCGGAGATCGGATCGATCTTGCCGGCCACGTGGATGACGTTGTCGTCCTCAAAGCAGCGCACCACGTTGACGATGGCGTCGGTTTCGCGGATGTGCGAGAGGAACTTGTTGCCCAGGCCTTCACCTTGGCTGGCGCCGGCCACCAGGCCCGCGATGTCCACAAACTCCACGATCGCCGGCACGATGCGCTCGGGCGTGATGATCTGAGCCAGCTGGCCCAGGCGCGGATCGGGCAACTCCACCACGCCCACATTGGGTTCGATGGTGCAGAAGGGGTAGTTCTCAGCCGCAATGCCCGCTTTGGTCAGCGCGTTGAAAAGGGTGGACTTGCCGACGTTGGGCAGGCCCACGATGCCGCATTTGAGGCTCATGAGGGGCTTTCGGGTGTCTGGAGCGAAACGTTGATTTTATTCGGGCGCGAGGGGCAGGGCGCGCGCGCCGCTCAATCGAAGCGAAATGTCGCCTCGCCGACCTGGCCCACGCGCAGCGTCAGGCCCTGCCCGCGCACGATCAGTGCGTTCATGCCGAAGGTGAGGGCGCCGCCCAAGCGGGCGTCGGCGCGATAGCTGGCCAGGGTGTCGCCCACGGCATGGCCGCGCTCGGCGGTGGCGGGGTCAACATCGGGAATGGGGCAGCGGGCGCAGGGCTTGGTGAGCTTGATGCGCACCTCGCCGCCCGGCGTGGCGAAGCGCACCTCGTCGAGAAAATCTTCGCCATGCGCATCGAGGCCATCGAGCACGAGGTTGGGGCGGAAGCGGTTCATGCCCACGCTCGCGTGGCCGGCGCGGGCCAGGCGCGCGTTCAACTCGGCCAGCGAGGCGGTGGAGGCCACGAGCAGCGGAAAGCCATCGCTGAAGGCGTTTTCTGCGGCGACGCCTGCGCTCCAGCTGGCGCTGGACAGCCGCTGCTGCGCCGGATCAAACCGCACCAGCCGCACGGCCTGGCCCAGCTGTTGGCTGAACCACGCGGCAGCGGCATCGCCTTGGTCGAACGCGGCCACCTCGTCGTCCCACACGCGCACGCGGCAGGGCGCGCCTGCAGCCTCATCATGCAGCGTGAGCCCCGGCGCACTGGGCGCGCTCAACTGCCACTGCGTGCCCACGCGCTGCGGGCGCACCCGTGCCATCTGCGCGTGTTCGCGCTGGCTCACGAAGCGGCCCGTGGCGTCGACCACCATCCACTGCCGATCGTCGGCCAAGCCGGTGGCGCACAGCGTGGCCTCCAGGGGCATCACGCCGCCGCAGGATTTGACCGGGTGCACATGCAGCTCGGCCAGGGTGACGGTCACGTCGCTCATCGATCGGGGTCTCTTTCTGAGTGGGGCGGGCCGCTCAGCGGAACAGGCCCTTGAGCTTGTCGTTGAGCTTGTCCTTCAGCACGTCCTTCGGCGCGGTGGACGCGGCCGGCGCGCTGGCGCCCGAGGCCGCCGGGGCGGCACCGGGCAGGCCGAGTTTGCCCTTGAGCTGGTCTTCGAGCTTGTTCTTCAGTTCGCTCTTGACCGAGCCGCTGCCGATCACGCCGAGCTGGTCCTTCAGCTTGTTTTCCAGTTGGCTCTTGAGCTGCTGCGTGACGGCGGCCGAGGCCACTTCGGACCAGCGGATGTTCCACTGGATGGCGTCAAATGGGCCGGACAGGCGCACGGGGATGGTCAGGCCCTTGAGGGCGCTGAGGTCGGCGCCGTCTTGGCCCTTGGTGGTGCTGGCCACGGTGGCGCGGGCGGTGTAGTCGAGGCGGTTGTGGCTCAGGTCGATGCTGCCTTCGCCGCCCAGGCGCAAGAAGGGGCTCTTCATGTCGAGGTCGCTGCTGCGCGCCACGCCCTCGCTGATGTTGAAGCTGGCCGTCATCTCGGTGAAGTCGGTTTTTTCGTCCTTCTTGGCCTGCTGGGTGGCGTCTTGTTTGAACGACAAAGCGGCTTTGGCCTCGCGCAGCGCACGGGCCAAGTTGTAGCCCTTCACCGAGCCGTCGCGCAGCGCCAGCGCGGCCGTGCCCTTGAGGTGCGAGCGCATCTGGTTGACGGTGGCGCCCGCGCTGTCGACGTCGAGCGTGACGCGGCCGGTGCCCGAGAGCGTGTCCTGGTTGGCCACGTCCTTGAGCAGCGCGTTCACATCCACACCGTTGGCCGCGGCCTTGAGGGCGATGCGGCTGGCGCGCGCATCGGCCAGGCCCGACGCGTCAAACGCGCCGCCCCAGGCGCGGCCTTTGAGCTGCTGCAGGCGCAGCATGCCGCCGTCGAGTTGGAACTCGGTGGCGAGGTCGGCAATGCGGTACTTCTGCCAGGCCAGCTGCCCGGCTTGCAGGGTGAAGCGGCCGTTGACGGCGCGCAGGCCGGAGAGGTCGATGGGCGTGTCGGCGGCACTGGGGGCGGTGGCGGCTGCCGTGGCCGGCGGCAAGAGACGGTTCAGGTCCAGCGTGTCCCAGCGGGCTTGCACCTGCAGTTGCGGCACGGTGCCGCTGAGCAGCGCGCTGCCTTGGGTGCTGAAGGCGCCGCCTTGCAGCGTGCCGGCCAATTGCCACGTGGCGCGCTGGGCCGAGGCGGTGGCTTGGCCTTTGGCGGTGATGGCCAGGGCGGGCAAGGCCGGGTCTTGGATCTTGGCGTCGAGCATCAAGCCGTCGAGCGCGGCGCTGGCCTCGGCGGGGCGCACGGTGAGCGTGCTGCGCAGCGTGGCGTTGAGCTGGCGCGTGGCGGTTTGGCTGCTGGCCAACAGTTCGACGCCGGGCAGCGTGAGCGCGTCAAAACTGCCGCTGGGCGCGCCGCTTTTGAACGTGGCGGTGAGCGGCAGGGCGCCGCCGCGTGAGGCCGCGCCGCTGAAGGCGCTGCCGCTGGGGGCGTT
Organism: Pseudomonadota bacterium; assembly: GCA_041164825.1. Lineage (GTDB taxonomy): Bacteria > Pseudomonadota > Gammaproteobacteria > Burkholderiales > Burkholderiaceae_C > JBEAOO01. The sequence continues at coordinate 7,602 of JBEAOO010000154.1, forward strand.
GTTGGTCACGGCCAGTTCGGGCCAGCTCAGGTCGAGCGTGAGTGGCGCGCCGGCTTGCGTGGCTTGGAGCGCGATCTTCAACGCCTTCAGGCTCAGGCTCTTGCGGGCCGGGTCCATGCGGAAGTCGGCGATGGTGAACTGGCTGTCCTTGATCACCAGCCCGGCGGCGTTGGCGCTCAGCGCCAGACTCAGGTTTTGCGCGTCGGCGGCTTGGTGCTCGCCGTCCCAACGCAGCGCGCCTTGCAGCTTGGCATCGACGGCGGCGGCGCCCGGCAGGTCGCCCTGGTAGGCCAGCTTCATGTCGCGCAGGGCGATGCTGCCGTGGGCCAGGTCGGGCGTGAAGCCGGCGCTGCCGCTGAGTGCGCCTTTGACGCCGGGCTGCGTCAGGTCGAGCGCGGCTTGCAGCGCCAGGGTCGAGTCGACGCCGTTCTTGATGCGGCCGGTGTGCAGCTTTTTGAGCGCCACGGTGCCGCTCAGCGGCGTCATGGCGTCGGCCACGGTGAGGCTCAGGTCGTCGAGCGTCACGGCGCTCACATCGAGCTGCAGCGGTGCACTGGGGGCGCTGGCGGTGTCGGCCGGGGCGCGGGGGCGCAGCAGGTCGTCGATGTTGCTGTGGCCTTGTGCATCGCGGGTGTAGCGGGCGGTCAGGCCGCTGGCGCTCACGCCGTCGACCACCAGCTGGCCCTTGAGCAGCGGCATCACTTGCAGCTGCAGTTGGGCGTCGCCCAGCGCGGCAAAGGGTTGTTCGCTGCGCGCTTCGCTCAGCGACACCTTGGACAGGCGCACCTGCAGCTTGGGGAAGACCGACAGCGTGATCGGGCCCTCCAGCACCAGCGTGCGCTGGTACTCGGTTTTCACCCAATCGGTGGCCAGGCCTTTGAATTGATTGGGGTCAAAACGCATCACCAGCCATGCGGCAGCGGCCACGAGCAGCAGCAACACGGTGGCCAAGATCAGCAGGACGCGACGGAGCATGGCGAAGGAATAGAAGGGGAAAGGGCATTGATTGTGCAGTGCGCCTGTCGCGGCCCGCTGCCTACAATCTGAGCAAGATGAAACCACACGACATTCAGGTTCGCGGCGCGGGCATTGTTGGGCAAAGTTTGGCACTGGCGCTCTCGCGCCTGGGCTTGCAGGTGGCCTTGGTGCGCGACGCCGCGCCCCACGGCACGACTGCCGCCGAAGACGTGCGCGCCTACGCCCTCAACGCCCGCTCGGTGGCGCTGCTGCGTTCGCTCAAAGTGTGGGACGGCCTGCCCGCCGGTGCCGCCACGCCGGTGCACGACATGCGCATAGCCGGTGATGCCGAGGGCGCGGTGCTCGAATTTGGCGCCTGGGAACAGCGCGTGAGCGAGCTGGCCTGGATTGTGGATGCGCCCGTGCTGGAGCGCGAACTGGCCGCCGCCGTGCGCTTTGCGCCGCACATCACCGTCACCGATACACCGGTCGAGGCGGCGTTGACGGCGCTGTGCGAAGGCAAACACTCGGCCAGCCGCGAGGCCCTCGGCGTGAACTTCGAGCGTCGCCCCTACGGTCACCAAGCCATTGCCGCGCGGCTCGTGGCCAGCCAGCCGCACCAGGGCGTGGCGCGGCAGTGGTTTCGCTCGCCCGATGTGTTGGCGCTGCTGCCCTTTGACAACCCGCAACCGGGTGCGAGTTATGCGCTGGTGTGGTCGCTGCCCGACGAGCGCGTGGCCGAGCTGATGGCGCTGGGCGATGCCGCGTTTGAAGCTGCGCTGAACGAGGCCACCGGCGGCCAAGCCGGCACGCTGCAACTCGGCAGCGCGCGCGCCACCTGGCCGCTGATGCGGGCGCAGGCCGACGCCTGGTGCGGCCCCGGCTGGGTGCTGCTGGGCGACGCCGCCCATGTGGTGCACCCGCTGGCGGGGCAGGGGCTCAATCTTGGTTTGGCCGATGTGGTGGCGCTCTCAGAAGTGCTCGCCGAGCGCGAGCCCTGGCGCCCGCTGGGCGACGACAAACTGCTGCGCCGCTACGTGCGCCAGCGCTTGGCGCCCACCTGGGCCATGGGCCAGCTCACCGAAGGTTTGCTGAACTTGTTTGCCGAGCCCGCGCCCGTGCTGCGGGAACTCCGCAACCGCGGCCTGACGCTGGTCAACCACCTCACCCCGCTCAAGCGCTGGCTGACCGCCCGTGCGCTCGACGCTTGATCGCCGCTCCTTTTTTCGATTCGAAAGCCCCTGCCATGACGCAGCACCCGAAGACTCCTGCCCTGCAGCGCACGCTGCTCGGCCTTGTGGCCGCGCTGGCGCTGGTGAGCGCTGTGGCGCCGGCTCAGGCTGACGAAGCCGCCATCCGCAAGACACTGCTGCAGCGCTTGCCCAAGTTTCCCAAGATCGACGAGATCCGCAAAACGCCGGTGCCCGGGCTGTACGAGCTGCGCATCGGCACCGACGTGATTTATTCGGACGAGACCGGCCAGCACCTGATCCAGGGCCAGATCACCGAAACCAAGCGCGGCCAAAACCTGACCCAGGCGCGCATTGACAAGCTCACCGCCATCGACGTGGCCAAGCTGCCGCTGAAGGATGCGATCGTTTGGAAGCAAGGCACCGGCGCGCGCAAGCTGGTGGTGTTTGCCGACCCGAACTGCGGCTACTGCAAACGCTTTGAGCGGGACCTGCAGAACGTCAAAGACGTGACGGTCTACACCTTTCTCTACCCCATCCTGGGCGGCGATTCGCCCGAGAAGAGCAAGGCCATCTGGTGCGCCAAGGACAACACCAAGGCCTGGCGCGACTGGATGATCGACGGCACGGCGCCCACGGCCGCGCCCACCGAAGGCTGCGATGCCGGCGCCCTGCAGCGCAATGCCGCCCTGGGCCGCAAGCACAAAATCAACGGCACGCCGGCCCTGGTGTTTGTGGATGGCAAGCGCATTCCGGGCGCGCTCAGCGCCGAACAGCTGGAGCAGCAATTTCTGCGCAGTGGCGCCAAGTCCTGATCGCTGGCGCTGACGCTGGGGCGAGTGATCGCTCCAAATATTTTGTAAATCACCCTCAAGTCTCCCCGCAGACCTTCCGATACCCCAAGGAATCGGGCGAAAGCCCTTGAGGGCAAACCCGTTGAAAGACGGGGACGCAAAGCCACCGGCCTAACGCGCAGCACAGCGCCAGGGCAGCGGGGCTGCCAACAAAGCGCGGGCCGCTGGCCCGCGGGTTGCCGCGCCCGCGAGGGTGCAGGCCGCAGCTTGTTGTCGCGTGGCCCTCGCCCCAGCCGGAGCGTTGCGTCATG
>JBEAOO010000155.1:0-23490 GCA_041164825.1 Pseudomonadota bacterium
GGCGCGATCGTCGCCACGACGACCACGGCCGCTGACGGCAGCTACAGCTTCACCGGCGTGCCGGCGGGCAACTACACGGTTGTGGAGACCAACAAGGCTGGCTTCACCGACGTGAGCGACATCGACGGTGGCGACAAGAACGTCATCAGCGTGACCCTGCCGGCAGGTGGCAGCAGCACCGGCAACGACTTCGTTGACGAGCGTCCGCTGGCCAGCATTGGCAATCGGATCTGGTACGACGACAACGCCAACGGCATCCAAGATGCTGGTGAGCAGGGCGTGGCAGGCGTGAAGATCGAGTTGCGCGACAACGTGGGCACCTGGGGCAATGTGGTCGCGACGACCACGACCGATGCCAACGGTTTCTACCTGTTCAACAATCTGCAGCCGGGCAGCTACCACATTGATGTGGTGGAGGGCACCTTGCCCACGGCCTATCAGTTCACCGCCGCCAACCAAGGCGCTGATGATTCGGTGGATTCGGACGTGTTCTCCTCGGCCACCCAGCCGCTGTCCTACGGCATCATGGCTGCGACCACGCTGGACGCGGGTGAGAACGACCTGACCTGGGATGCCGGCATCTACAAGACCGCGTCACTGGGTGACCGCATCTGGTGCGACGCCGACCGCGACGGCGTGCAGGACGCAGGCGAGGCTGGTTTTGCCGGCGTCACCGTGAAGCTGCTGAACGCCGCGGGTGCCGTGGTGGCTTCGGCCACGACCGATGCCAGCGGCAACTACCTGTTCTCGGGCCTGATCCCGGGCCAGTACACGGTGCAAGTGGTGGCCCCGACCGGCTACGACCTCAGCGCCAAGGACCAGGGCACCAATGACGCCGTCGATTCGGACTTCGACACCGTCACCGGCAAGACCAACTTGATCACGCTGACCTCGGGTGAAAACAACCTGAGCATCGATGGCGGCCTGTCCAAGAAGCTGGCCAGCATTGGTGACCGCGTCTGGTACGACACCAACAAAAACGGCCTGCAAGACGCTGGTGAAACCGGTGTGGCTGGCGTCAAGGTGTACCTGAAGAATTCGGCGGGTACCGTGGTGGGCTCCACCACCACCGACGCCACCGGCTACTACAAGTTCGCTGGCCTGAACCCCGGTGACTACAGCATCCAAGTCGACAAGGCCTCGCTGCCGACCGGGTTCGGTTATGTATTCACCACCAAGGACGCCAGCACCAACAGCAAGGACACCATCGATTCCGACGTGGACAGCACGGGCAACACCGTGAAGACCACGCTCAGCGCCGGTGAAAACGACCTGAGCTGGGATGCTGGCATCTACGCCACCAAGGCCAAGATCGGTGACCGCGTCTGGATCGACAAAGACCAGGACGGTGTGCAAGACGTGGGCGAAGTGGGTGTGGCCAAGGTGTTGGTCAAGCTGCTGAACAACTACGGCACCGTGGTGGCCACCACCACCACCGATGCCAACGGCAACTACCTGTTCACCGACGTGGCCGTGGGCACCTACCGCATCCTGTTCGACAAGTCGACCTCGATCGCCAACGGTTGGGGCTGGACGGGCAAGGATCTGGGCGGCAACGACGCGCTGGACAACGACGTCGCTGGCGCACCGCTTTTCTACAGCAACACCGGCTACACCTCGTACTTCTCGGTGGCGGCAGGTGATGCGCAGATGCAGTGGGACGCGGGTGTCGTCTGCCCCTTGGCGATTGACCTGAACGGCAACGGCATTCACACCGTGTCGCGCGCCAACTCCACCGGCACGTTCGACCTCTTCGGTTCGGGCACGGCGGTGTCGTCGGGCTGGTTGTCGGGCGACGATGGTTTCTTGGCCATCGACCGCAATGGCAACGGCCGCATTGACGACATCAACGAGCTGTTCGGTGGCGCTGCAGTGGGCACCGGCTTTGCAAAGCTGGCCGCCTTCGACAGCAACCACGACGGGGTGGTGAACGCGGCCGATGCCGAGTTCGGCTCGCTGTCGGTGTGGAAGGATGTCAATGGCAACCACCAGACCGATGCTGGCGAGTTGTTGACCCTGGCGCAAGCCGGTGTCACCAGCCTGACGGTGGGCTACACCTCGCTGCCCTTCTTCGACGCCAATGGCAACCTGCACCTCGAACGCAGCTCGGTCACCCTGGACAACGGCCAAACCGCTGACCTGACCGACGTGTACTTCAACGTGGCTGCCAGCGACGCCGCCAAGGCCGGCGTGACCCTGCCGACGCTGCAAGAACTGCTGCGCAACGACAGCGCCATCGACACCCTGGTGGGCGCCTCCACCAGCGTGGCGACCCCGGTGGCCGATGTGGCTGTGGCCACGGCCGAAGCCGGTGAGGCCCTGCGCAAGCTGGCCACCGCGCTGGCCGCTGAGCAAGCGCACGCCGCTTGATCGGCTGCCGCTGATCTCTCACCCTGCCGGCATGACGCTGGCGGGGTGCGAATCCTCCCGAAGGGGCCCTGGTTTCAGGGCCCTTTTTCATGAGCTCTCGCCCGAAGGCAAGACGCTGGCGCCCCCCGCGGCTTCGGGGGGCGGGCCGCGGTCGTCCTGGGTTTCCGGTGATATTCCTCCATGAGGCGCTGGCCTGCGTGGCATGCTCAGCCCCCGCTGTGTTCTCTGTCGCAACCCCTTTTTCGCCGCATCCATGACCGACGCCCGATCGAATGCCCCTGGCCGTGCCGCTGTGGCCCCCGCCGTTGCTGGCGCCGCTGCCACCATGCCGTCGGCTGCCCCGGCGTCCTCGCCGTCGCCCGCCGCGCATGCCTGGCACGAAGCGGTGTTGTTCATGGCGCGCTTTTTGGGCACCTCGGTGCAGGCCGAGCGCTTGCGCGCCAGCTTGGCTGCGCGTGGCCCCACCGCCGACGCTGCGGCCGTGGCCCAACTGCTGGGCCATGCCCACTTGGTGGGCTCGCGTTTGGACGACGCACAGCCGCGTCGCGCCACCGAGTTGCCGGCGCTGCTGCTCAACGACGAGGGGCGCGCGCTGGTGGTGCTGGCCCTGCGTGACGATGGCCAGTTCGAGTGTCATGTGCCGGGCATCGCCGGCAGCAGTTGGCTGAGCCCTGTGGCGGTGAATCGTGAAGTGCCGAACGGCCATTGGTGGGCCGTGCGCCCCGAGCTGCACTTTGACCAGCGCAGCTTGCTCTACAGCCTGCCCGAGGCCGGCCGCTGGTTTTGGGACGTCTTCAACCGCAACCGCTGGGTGTTTCGCTGGGCCTTGTTGGGCACCTTTGTGCTCAACATCTTTGGCGCGCTGATCCCGTTTTACGCCATGGCGGTGTACGACCGCGTGATCCCCAACAACGCCATGGGCAGCCTGTGGGTGCTGACGGTGGCGGTGGTGTTGCTGATGGGTTTTGAGCTGACCTTGCGGCTCTTGCGCAGCAACCTGGTGGAGGTGGCCGCGCGTCGCATGGACGTGGCGCTGTCCTCGCGCATTTTTGCGCAGTGCTTGCGCTTGCGTGCGGCCTCGCGCCCCGCCTCGGGCGGCACGCTGGCCAACACCGTGCGCGACTTTGAATCGGTGCGCGAGTTTTTCGCCTCCAGCACGCTCACCGCGCTGGGTGACATTCCATTTCTGGTGCTCTACCTGGTGGTGATCGCGCTGGTGGGCGGTTGGCTGGTGCTGGTGCCCTTGGCCGCCATTCCGCTGCTGCTGGCGTCGGCCTGGTTTGCGCGCGGCCCGCTGGCGCGCCATGTGGCCGAGTCGATGCAAGAAAGCGCGCAACGCACCGCGCACCTGTTCGAGACCATGAACGGCCTCGACACCGTGAAGGCCCTGGGCGCCGAAGCCTGGAGCCGCCGCAAGTGGGAGAGCCTGAGCCTGGCCATTGCCCACAACAGCCTGGAAACCCGCGAGGTCGTCACCCGCGTCAACTACATCAACACCACGGTGCTGGCCCTGTCGGGCGCGGCGGTGGTGGCGGTGGGCGCGGTGATGATGGGCGACCACCTGCTCACGCTGGGGCAGATCATTGCCGTGAGTTTGCTGTCGAGCCGCGCGTTGGCGCCGGTGAGCCAGGTGGCCAGTTTGATCGTGCGCTGGGAGCAAACCAAGCTCTCGTACGAGGCCACCAACAAGATCATGGAGGCCGAAACCGATGACTCGCCCTCCAGCCTGCAAGCGCCGCCGCTGACCGGTGCGGTGGAGTTCCGCGACGTCGGCTTTGCCTACCCGCACAGCCCGGCCTTGCTGGAGCGCTTGAACCTCAAGATCCGCCCGGGCGAAAAGGTGGGCGTGATCGGCAAACTCGGTTCGGGCAAGAGCACCTTGCTGCGCTTGTTGCTCAACCAATACGCACCGGCCTCTGGCAGCGTGTTGGTGGACGAGTTGGCCACCACCCAACTCGAACCCCTGAGCCTGCGCCGCCAGATTGGCTATGTGCCGCAAGATGTGACGCTGTTTCACGGCACGCTGCGCGAGAACATCGAACTCGGCCGCACGCAGTCCGACGACACCGCGCTGCTCCAGGCCATGAAGCTCGCCTGCTTGGATGACATCGTGGCCCAACTGCCCGCGGGCGTGGGCACGCAAGTGGGCGAGCGCGGTGAGCGCTTGTCGGGTGGGCAACGCCAGTCGGTCGCGATTGCGCGCGCGCTGCTGGCGCAGCCCAAACTGCTCTTGCTCGACGAACCCAGCAGCATGTTCGATCCCGGCACCGAGCAGCGCCTGATCACGCGCCTGCGCACGCTCAAAGACACCTCCATCGTGCTGGTCACCCACCGCATGGCGATGCTGGCGCTGGTGGACCGACTGGTGGTGTTTGACCGCGGCCGCGTGGTGGCCGATGGGCCACGTGACGCGGTCTTGCAGGCGCTGTCGCAGCGTCCGGCCGAGGACATGGCGGCGGCTGCCGCCAACATGCCCGCGGCCACGGGCTCAGTCCCGGCCGCCCCGTCGCCGCCCTCGGCAGTCGCCGCTGTCATCGCCGCTCGTCAGGAGGCCGCATGAGCGCCGCCGTTCAAACCCGCCCCTTGCCGTCGGTCGACCCCGACTCTGATCGCGGCCCGCGCCGCATCGTCATGGCCATGGTGGCCGTGATGTTGACCTTCGTGGTTGTCGCCTTGGTGTGGGGCGCGTTCGCCCAGCTCGACGTGGCCGTGCACGCCCGCGGCGCGGTGACGCCGCCACGGCGTGTGCAAGAGGTGCAGAGCCTGGAGGGCGGCATCGTGCGCGAGATGCTGGTGGCCGAAGGGCAAAAAGTGAAGAAGGGCCAGGTGCTGGTGCGCCTGGACACCGCGCAATACGCCGCCAGTTTGGGCGAGAGCCAACAAAACCGCTTGGCCGCCTTGGCCGGGCGGGCGCGCGTGGACGCGCTGTTGGGGGGCGGCACACCGCAGTTCGACCCGCTGGTGCAGCAACAAGCCCCCGAGCTGGTGGCCAAGGAAATGACGCTCTGGCGCGATGCCCAGCGCACCCAGTTGGCCGGGGTGTCGGCTGCCCGCGAAGCGGCCGAGCGCCGGCGCGGTGAGCTCGCCGAGGGCGTGGCCCGCATCGCCTCGCTGGAAGACGCCGCCAAGGTCAGCGAAGAGAGCTTCACCATCGAAGAAAAGTTGTTCCGCGAAGGCGCGGGCGCCCGTGCCGACTACCTGTCCGCCAAGCAGCGCCTGCTCAGCGTGCGCACCGAGCTCGACAGCCTGCGCAAATCGCTGCCACGCTTGAAGGCCGGCGTGGCCGAAGCGCAGGCCGCGGCCAGCGAGGTGGAAGCCCGCACGCGTTCGCAATGGGGCACGCAGCGCGCTGAGTTTGACGCCCGCGCCAATGCGCTGGCCAGCACCGAACGCGGCCAGCAAGACCGCGTGGACCGGCGTGACATCGCTTCGCCGGTCGATGGTGTGGTCAACCGCATCAAGGTGCCCACTGTGGGCGGCGTGGCGCCGCCGGGCTCGATGATCATGGAGATCGTGCCCGACGATGCCGACATCGTGTTCACCGTGCGCACCAAGCCGGCCGACATCGGCTTCATCCGCATCGGCCAAGACGCCAACATCAACGTGCTGGCCTACGACGCGGCCACCTACGGCCGCATCGGCGCCAAGGTGACGCGCGTGGGCGCCGATGCGCTGGTGGACGAGCGTGGCGAGGCCTATTTCGAGGTGCAGCTCGCCAGCGACAAGGGCCAACTGCTGTCGCACGGCAAGGTGCTGCCCATCACCCCGGGCATGCCGGTGGATGTGGGCGTCCTCACGGGCCAGCGCAGTGTGCTGCAGTACCTGTTCAAGCCGGTGCTGCGCGGTGTGCAAGGCGCACTGCAGGAGCGTTGAGGCCATGAACTTGCACCCCACGATGATGACTGTTGCTGCCCCGAATGCCGGCCCGACCGGGCTTCGCGCGCGTCCTGGTGCCGTGGCGCTGGCCAGCTGGTTGCTGTGCCTGTCGGCTGGCGCCAGCGGCCTGGCCCACGCGGCAGCCTTGCCCACCGGTGCCGCCGTGGCGCTTGAACCGGCCGCCTTGACCGCCAGTGAGTCGGGCACCCCGCCGGTCAACCCGCCCGTCGTGGCACCCGCCAGCGGCTTGTTCGGCGACTTCCCCTCGCTGCTGGCTCGCGTGCTCACCCGCGATCCACAGGTGCGCTCGGCCCAGGCCGGTGCGGCCATTGCCGAGGCCCGCTTGCGGCAGCTTCGTTCGCGCATGGCGCCGAGCGCGGGCGTGCAAATGACGCGTGGCAACAGCAGTGACCTGGAAAGCCGCACCGCGGTAGATCGCAGCGTGCAACGCAGCGAGGCGCTGCTGCGCTGGAACCTCTACAACGGCGGCGCTGACCGCGCCGAGTGGCGCGCCGCGGAGTCGGAGCAGACCGCGGCCAACGAAGACGTGCGGCGCGCGCAAGACGAAGTGGCGGCGCGCTTGGCCGAAGCCTGGTTTGAGGCGCAGCGGCTGGATGCCTTGCGTCCGGCCTCGCGCGAGCGGCTGGCCGACGTGCGGCGGCTGGCGCAACAAGTCACGCGGCAATCCGAACTGGGTCGTGCGGCCGAGGCCGATGTGCAGCAGGCGCAAAACGCCTTGCTCGATGCCGAGATGTCCAACGACCTGCTGCACGCCGAGCGCTCCGCCGCCCAGGCGCGGCTGCAGGTGCTGGCTGGCGAGCCCGTCGGGGTGGTGGTGCCCATGCCGTGGCCCGCCGTGTGGGCCACGCCGGCCGGGCCCGATCATGCGGCACTGCGTGCGGCGCAGGCACGTGCCGAGGCCGCACGGCTGCGCATGCGCTCGGTGCCCGAGGCCCTGGCGCCGCGACTCGACTTTGAGCTGCGCAAAAAACTCAGCGACCACACCACGCCCCAGGTCTCCACCGTGCAGCAGCGTGGTTGGACCTTGGGCCTGAACTGGGATGTGCCCCTGGGCGGCGAAACCCTCGCTCGCCGCGATGAATCGTTGAGTCGCGCCGAAGCGGCCGATGCCGACCAGCAGGGGGTGGCCCAAACCGCCAGCGCCGAGTTGGAGGCGCTGCTCCCACGCGCCGAGGCCTTGGAAAAATCGCTGCGCCTGATGGCGGAGCAGGGCCAGCAGTTGCAGGCCTTGCAGCGCGCGGGTGAGCTGCAATTTGAGGCCGGCCGGCGCAGTGTGCAGCAGCTGATGCAGTTGCGCGAAAGCCGCTACGCCTTGGCGCAACGTGTGTCGGAGCAGCAGGCCCGCCTGCTGCAAACGCGCTTGCGCCAGCAGGTGCTGGGCGGGCAATTGTTGGCCGCGCTGGCCAGCGGGCCCGCAGCCCTGCCCGGGTCAGAGGCGCCCATGGCGCGCCCCGAGGTGCCGACGGCCGCAGGGGCGTGGGCCTCGCGATTGGCGACATCGCCAAAGCCGTCCACTGAGCCTGCACCCGTGGATGCTGCGACGGCCAGTGCCGCTGGCGTGGCGCTCACGGCCGTGGTGGCTGCCTCCGCGCCCGTGACCACGCCGTTGCCGACCGGCGCCACCGCGCCCCCCGCAAACGTGCCCCTGGCGGGCTGGCCCGAGCGTGAGTTGTCAGCCTGGCTGGCGGCGTGGAACGCCAAGTCTGTTGACGCCTACCTCGCGCACTACACGCCCGGCTACGCCGTCGATGGGCTCGGCCACGCGCAGTGGCTCAAGCAGCGCCAACAGCGCTTGAGCAAACCGGGCGCGCTGAACGTGCAAATGCGTGGCTTGACCTGGGCCGCCCTCGCCGATGGCGTGGCCGAAGCACGCTTCGAGCAGCGCTACCGGGCGCAGGACTACAGCGACACCGTGCGCAAGACGCTGCAGTGGCGCCGCGTGGGCGCGCAGTGGCTGATCACCGCCGAGCGCGTCGCCACCACACCACCCTGAACGTGACAAGGCGCCGCAGCCCCCCGCGGGGGCTCGGCGCCTTGCTCGGCCACAAGGGCCGGGAGGATGTCGGTGTGGGGAACGGGGTGCGTGCCGCGGGCAAGATGCCGCGGCAGTTCAGTCGCGGCCCCTCAAATCGCTTCCAGCGATTTCAGCTGCCAGGCGCTGCGGTTGTAGTAGCGCTCGCCACGCAGTTCCACCGCGCTGTCGTAGGGGTAGACGATCCACAGCGGGCCCTTTTCGCGCACGGGCATCGGCTTGCCGTCGAGCAGTCGGGCCACGATCATCGGGTAGGTGGTGGCGTCGGCCGAGGGGATCTCGGTCACATAGTCGTTCAGGGCCACGGCCTTGAGCGTGGTGCCGGTGGCGCCAGCAGCGGCGAGCACATCGCGCAGCAGTGGGCCGGTGAACTCGCGCGGGGTTTGGAACCAGGGCGTGCTGGTGCGGAAGGTCTGCTGCGGCAGGGCGGCCAGCATGTCCATGTCAAACGTGGCGGCCGTGCCCGCATTGGGCTTGCTCACCTTGCCGCTGAGCGTCAGCACCACCTTGTTGACCGGGGCGGCCAGCGCCCAGGCCGAGCGCTGGGCCAGCGACAACAGGGCGGCCGCACCTCCCAGGTGGGCCAGGAGTCGGGTGCCAAACAGGCGGCGGTTCAATGTGGACATGGGGGACTTTCAGGTCAAAAAGGGTGGAGGGCGACCGGTCGCGAACGATCGGCACACGGAGGCTTCTATCGGCGGCAACGGGCCGGGCTTGAGCCCGATGTGTGCGCCGCTGCGGCGCAGGCGCGTGAATCAACGCCTGGCGCGATGGTGCACGGTGGCCGACGCCCCACTGCCGACGCAAACCTCAGGCGCGTGCAAAGCGCCACACAGCGTGGTGGTCGCGCTCACGGCGCAGCTGCCCGCCCAGCCACAGCGCGTTCAGGTGCGCGATCGATTCGCCCATCGCGAAGGTGGTTTGGTGCAGGTCCAGCGGGCGGCGGAACATCACCTTCAAGATGCCCGCCGCGTGCTGCGGCGCCTCGGCGCAGGCCGCCACCACCTCGGCCAAGCGCGCCTCGTGGTGCGCGTCCAATTGATCGATCCGCGTGTGCAGGCCGGTGAACGGCCGGCCGTGCGAGGGCAGCACCCGGGTGTCGGCGGGCAACACGCGCAGCCGGGCCAGCGAGGCCAGGTAGAGCGCCAGCGGGTCGGCCTCGGGCTCCAGGTCGATCACGCTGATGTTGGTGGAGATGCGCGGCAGCACCATGTCGCCGCTGATCATCACCGGCGGGTCGCCGTCGGCCTCGACGCCGGCCTCGCGGAACAGGCTGATGTGTTCCGGCGCGTGGCCGTGGCCGACGATGCAGCGCCAAGCGCGCCCGCCGACCTGCAGCACGTGGCCGTCCATCAAACGTGCAAAACGCGCGGGCAGCTCGGGCACCATGCTGGAGAAGTACGAGCCGCGTGCCCGCACCTTGCTCAGCGCCTCGGGGTCGCTCAGCCCGTGGCTGGCCATGAAGGCCGCGGCCGCCTCACCCCCAAAGCCGGTGGTGCTTTGGCAGGCGATGCGAGCGGCGTTGAAGTCGGTGGCGCTGATCCACAGCCGGCAGTCGTGCGCGGGCGTGGTCCAGCGCTCGGTGAGCCAATGCGCCAGGCCGATGTGGTCCGGGTGCATGTGGGTGACGATCACACGCAGCACCGGCATGCCGTCCAGGTGCTCGGCAAACACCTGTTCCCAGGCCGCGCGGGTGGCGTCGTTGGCCACGCCGCAGTCCACCACCGTCCAGCCCGCGCGGCCGTCCAGCGTGTCGCGCAGCAGCCAGAGGTTGATGTGGTCGAGCGCAAACGGCAGCGGCATGCGCAGCCAGCGCACGCCGGGCGCGATGTCGAGCACGCTGCCGGGGCGGGGCAGGGCGTCGCCCAAGGGGTAGCCGAGTTGCTGTTCGAGAAGGTTCATGGGGCTCTTTCAGACCGTACACTTTGACGTTAACGTCAACCGCTGAGCGAGTGTAAGAGCCCATGCCCGTCCCTGCCGACTTGCCTGCCGATCCCCTTGACGACAGCGCCGAGCCCGGCGTCGATGGCGCCCACCAGGGCGCTGCGCCGCTCTACAGCATCAGCGATTTGGCGCGCGAGTTCGACCTCACCACCCGCGCCATCCGCTTTTACGAAGACTGCGGCCTGCTCGCGCCGCAGCGCGCCGGCCGCAACCGCGTCTACACCGCCCGCGACCGCACCCGGCTCAAGCTCACCCTGCGCGGCAAGCGCCTGGGGCTGACGCTGGCCGAGGCGAAAGAGATCGTCGACATGTACGAGTCGCCGCGCGACACCCAGGCGCAGTTGAAAAAGTTTTTGACCGTGCTGGGCGCCCACCGCGCGCAGTTGGAGCAGCAAATGGCCGACCTGCACGTGACGCTCGACGAGGTGCGCAGCCACGAAAAAGAAGCCCGGCGCCTGCTGGGCGAGGGCACGCGCAACACCCCCTGAGCCCGAGGGGAAACCCCGAGCGCACCCAGAGTCGCATCGCTCCTATGATTGACGTTTACGTAAACGTCAATCAATGCGGTCCACGGCCTGTGTGCCCGGTCCGCCTGCCAGGAGCCCCCATGACCTTGCCCGGCCTCAATTTCCAACTCGGTGAAGACATCGACGCACTGCGCGATGCGGTGCACGACTTTGCCCAGGCCGAGATCGCGCCGCGCGCGGCCGAGATCGACCGCAACGACCAATTCCCGATGGACCTGTGGCGCAAGATGGGCGAGCTCGGCGTGCTGGGCATCACCGCGCCCGAGGCCTACGGCGGCGCGGCCATGGGCTACCTTGCGCACATGGTGGCGATGGAGGAAATCAGCCGCGCCAGCGCCTCGGTGGGCCTGAGCTACGGCGCGCACAGCAACCTGTGCGTGAACCAGATCAACCGCAATGGCAGCGAGGCACAAAAAGCCAAGCACCTGGCCAAGCTGATCAGCGGCGAACATGTGGGTGCCTTGGCCATGAGCGAGCCCGGCGCCGGCAGCGACGTGATCAGCATGAAGCTCAAGGCCGAGGACAAGGGCGGTTATTACCTGCTCAACGGCAGCAAGATGTGGATCACCAACGGCCCCGACGCCGACACGCTGGTGGTCTATGCCAAGACCGAGCCGGAGCTGGGCGCGCGCGGCGTGACGGCCTTCTTGATCGAGAAGGGCATGCCCGGCTTCAGCGTGGCGCAAAAGCTCGACAAGCTCGGCATGCGCGGCAGCCACACCGGTGAGCTGGTGTTCCAGAACGTTGAAGTGCCTGCCGAGAACATCTTGGGCGGGCTCAACATGGGTGCCAAGGTGCTGATGAGCGGGCTCGACTATGAGCGCGCGGTGCTCACTGGCGGGCCGCTGGGCATCATGCAGAGCGTGATGGACAACGTGATGCCCTACATCCACGACCGCAAGCAGTTCGGCCAAAGCATTGGCGAATTTCAGCTGATTCAGGGCAAGGTGGCCGACATGTACACCGTGCTGCAAGCCGGCCGCAGCTTTGCCTACACCGTGGCCAAAAACCTCGATTTGCTGGGCGCCGGTCACGTGCGCCAGGTGCGCAAGGACTGCGCCTCGGTGATTTTGTGGACCGCTGAAAAAGCCACCTGGATGGCCGGCGAAGGGGTGCAGATTTTTGGCGGCAACGGCTACATCAACGAGTACCCGCTGGGCCGCTTGTGGCGCGACGCCAAGCTCTACGAGATTGGCGCCGGCACCTCTGAAATCCGCCGCATGCTGATTGGCCGCGAGCTGTTTGCCGAGACGATGTGAACCCCGCTTTGTTGTGGGAAAACCGGTCTGCGTACACTGCAGCTCACTTTGACGCACTGCAACAATCATGAGCACTGAACTGCACGAACTGTTTGAACGCAATGGGCAGTGGGCGGCGGCGGTGGAGCAACGCACGCCGGGGTTTTTCACTGCGCTGCTGAACCAGCAAACCCCGCAATACTTGTGGATCGGCTGCGCCGACAGCCGCGTGCCCGCCAACGAGTTGGTGGGGCTGCTGCCGGGCGAGTTGTTCGTGCACCGCAACGTGGCCAATGTGGTGGCGCACTCCGACCTGAATGCGCTCTCGGTGGTGCAATACGCGGTCGATGCGCTCAAAGTGCAGCACATCATGGTGGTCGGCCACTCCAACTGCGGCGGTGTGCGTGCGGCGCTGGAAGACCAGCGTGTCGGCCTGGTCGACAACTGGCTGCGCCATGTGCAGGACGTGCGCCACATGCACACCGTGTTCATCGACAGCGTGGTGCCCGAGCGCCAGGTGGATGCGCTGGTCGAGCTCAATGTGCTGGAACAGGCGCGCAACGTCTGCCACACCACGGTGGTGCAGGACGCCTGGAAGCGCGGCCAAGAGGTGGTCATCCACGGCTGGGTCTATGGCCTGCACAACGGCCTGCTGCAAGACCTGAAGATGACCGTGCGCAGCGCCGAAGACGTGCCCTCGGCCTATGGCCTGGCGCTCGGCGCGCTCAAGCAACGCTACGACAAACTCAACAACCGGCGCGGTTGAGCGGTCGTCGTTGGCCCGCCCGGCCCAGACCGCACGCGCCATGGCCTGAACCTGGAGCTTCGCCATGTCACACGACCCCATCGTCATTGTTTCCGCCGCGCGCACGCCGATTGGCGGCTTGCTCGGTGAACTCTCGGGCCTGAGCGCCTCGGCCTTGGGCGCCGTGGCCATCCGCGCGGCCATTGAGCGCGCGGGCGTGGCCGGCGACACCGTGAACGAGGTGCTGATGGGCAACTGCCTGATGGCCGGCCAGGGCCAGGCGCCGGCCCGCCAAGCCGCGCTGGCTGCGGGTTTGCCGGTGACCGCAGGCGCCGTGACGCTGTCCAAGATGTGCGGCTCGGGCATGCGCGCCATGATGTTCGCCCACGACATGCTGCGCGCCGAGTCGGCCGAGGTGGTGGTGGCCGGCGGCATGGAGAGCATGAGCAACGCGCCGCATTTGATGTTTGCCCGCCGCGGCGTGAAGTACGGCGCCACGCAAATGTTTGACCACATGGCCCTGGACGGCCTGGAAGACGCTTACGAACGCGGCAAGGCCATGGGCGTGTTTGCCGAAGACTGCGTGGCGCACTACGGCTTCACCCGCGAGCAGCAAGATGCGTTTGCCATCGCCTCCACCCAGCGCGCCATCCAAGCCAACAGCGACGGCAGTTTTGAGTGGGAGATGGCGCCGGTGACGCTGGCCGGCAAGGGCGGCGACAGCGTGATCTCGCGCGACGAGCAGCCCTTCAAGGCCAAGCTCGACAAGATCGCCGGCCTCAAGCCCGCGTTCAAAAAAGACGGCACCATCACCGCCGCCAACGCCAGCAGCATTTCTGATGGCGCGGCGGCGCTGGTGCTGATGCGCGAGAGCTCGGCGCGCGCACGCGGCCTCACGCCCATCGCCCGCATCCGCGCCCAGGCCGTGCACGCGCAAGCGCCCGCCACCTTCAGCACCGCGCCGGTGGGCGCCATCGCCAAGGTGCTGGCGCGCACTGGCTGGCACGCCGGCGAGGTCGACCTGTGGGAAGTGAATGAAGCGTTTGCCGCGGTGACGCTGGCGGCCATGACCGAGTACCGTTTGCCCCACGATAAAGTGAACATTCACGGGGGCGCCTGCGCGCTCGGTCACCCCATTGGGGGGAGCGGCGCCCGAATCGTTGTCACCCTGCTCGGCGCGCTGCGAAAATACGGCCTGAAGCGCGGTATCGCCGCGCTCTGCATCGGTGGCGGTGAAGCCACCGCGCTGGCCCTGGAGATGCTTTGACCCTGACCATGAACGAAGACCCCTCGCTGCTGCGCACCCCCACCGACGCGGATTGCCCGCTGAGCCCGGGCGACACGCTGCGCAAAACCGTGAGCTTCAGCCGCTGGGACATCGAAACCTTTGCCCGCCTCACTGGCGACGCCAACCCCCTGCACCGCCGTGAGGCCGACGCCAACCGCTTCGGCCAGGTCATTGCCAGCGGCCAGCAAACCGCGGCCATGCTGATGGGCTGGCTGGCCACCGAATGCGGCTTTCGCCGCGTCAACGGCGCGCCCTGTGAGCTGCTGTTTTTGAACACCAATTTTTCCTACAAAGAGCCGGTGTTTGCCGACCAAGAGCTGGCGCTGAGCTGGCGTGTGGCCAGCGCCGAGTGGAAGACCGGCCTCAAGGCCTGGTTGGTACAGCTCGATGGTCACGCCGAGCGCGAAGGCGCTGCGCAGCCGGCGGTGGTGGCGCGCAGCACCCTGAGCCTGCGTCCGATCCTGGCAGCCAAGCGGGCCCCCGCGGCTGCCTGAACTTTTCCCTCGTGTCGCGCCGCGGCGCACCCCTGAGCCGGACCCCGCCATGAGCAGCCCCTACTGGAGCCCCATCGTTCACCAACTCGCCCCCTATGTGCCGGGCGAGCAGCCCAAGCTGGCGAACCTGGTGAAGCTCAACACCAACGAGAGCCCGTACCCGCCCAGCCCGCAAGTGCTGGCCGCCATCGAGGCCGCGCTGGCCGAGCAACAAGGCGACCGCCTGCGCCGCTACCCCGACCCGGCCAGCAGCGCGCTGGTTGATGCGATTGCCGCGCTGCACGGTGTGCCGCGCGAGTGGGTGTTTGTGGGCAATGGGTCGGACGAGGTGCTGGCCCACGCCTTCATGGCCCTGCTGCGCCACGAAGACGCCGCCGGCCTGCCGCGCCCGCTGCTCATGCCCGACGTCACCTACAGCTTCTACGCCACCTACTGCAAGCTGCACCAGGTGACGCCGCGCGTGCTGCCGCTGGATGACGCGCTGGCCATCCGCGTGGACGACTACCTGGCCCACCCCGATGCCGGCGCCGTGATCTTGCCCAACCCCAACGCGCCCACCGGCCGCGCCCTGCCGCGCAGCGAGATCGCGCGTTTGCTGGCCGCCAGTGCCGAGCGCGTGGTGCTGATCGACGAAGCCTATGTCGACTACGGCTGCGAGTCGGCCATCCCGCTGGTGGCCGCGCACCCCAACCTGCTGGTGGTGCACACGCTGAGCAAGTCGCGCGCGTTGGCCGGCTTGCGCGTCGGGTTTGCCATCGGTCAGCCGGCGCTGATCGAGGCGCTCACGCGCGTGAAAGACAGCTTCAACTCCTACCCGCTCGACGCCTTGGCCCAAGCCGGCGCCGTGGCCGCGCTGCAAGACACGGCCTACTTCGCGCACACCTGCGCGGCCGTGGTCGCCAGCCGCGAGCAACTCAGCCAGGCGCTCACCGCGCTGGGCTTTGAGGTGCTGCCGTCACAGGCCAATTTTGTATTCGCGCGCCACCCCGCCCACAGCGGCGCGGCGCTGTTACAGGCCCTGCGCGAGCGGGCGATTTTGGTGCGGCGCTTCGGCGCGCCGGCCCGCATCGCCGACCACTTGCGCATCACCGTCGGCACGCCGACACAGAACGCGGCCCTGTTGGCCGCCTTGACCGAGCTGTTGGCCTGACGCCAGGTGCTGGGCGGCGAGTCGGCCCGGCGGCGATGCGTGGCCGGCCGCACGTCGTCGCACCCTGGTCACGGGCCCGCAGCAGGGAGACTGAGCCATGCTGCTGGATGACGACCACCGTGCCGTGCAAGACGCCGTGCGCACCTATGTGCAAGACCGCATCGCGCCGTTTGCTGCGCGCTGGGACAAGGAGCACCACTTCCCGGCCGACGAGCTCAAGGGCTTGGCCGCACTGGGTTGTTATGGCGTGGCCGTGCCCACCGAGTGGGATGGCGCCGGGCTCGATTACCTGGCGCTCTCACTGATCATTGAAGAAATCGCGGCCGGCGACGGCGGCACCTCTACTGTCATCAGCGTCACCAACTGCCCGGTGTGCTCCATCTTGATGGCCTGGGGCAACGAGGCGCAAAAGCAGCAGTTCCTCAAGCCTCTGGCGCGCGGCGACATGCTGGGTGCGTTTTGCCTCACCGAGCCGCACGTGGGCTCGCAGGCCGATGGCCTGCGCACCACCGCCGTGCGCGATGGCGACGACTACGTGATCAACGGCGTCAAGCAGTTCATCACCAGCGGCCAACACGGCGACGTGGCGATCGTGATGGCGGTGACCGACAAGGCCGCCGGCAAAAAAGGCATCAGCGCCTTCCTCGTGCCCACCACCACGCCGGGCTACGAGGTGGCGCGGCTCGAAGACAAAATGGGCCAGCACAGCAGCGACACCGCGCAAATCCGCTTTGAGAACTGCCGCGTGCCGGCGGCACACCGCATCGGCGACGAAGGCCAGGGTTTGAAGATTGCGCTCTCGGGCCTGGAGGGCGGGCGCATCGGCATCGCCTCACAGGCGGTGGGCATGGCGCGTGCCGCGTTTGAGGCCGCGCTGAGCTACAGCAAGCAGCGCGAGGCCTTTGGCAAACCGATCTTCGAGCACCAGGCGCTGCAGTTCCGCCTGGCCGACATGGCCACGCAGATCGAGGCCGCGCGGCAGCTGATTTGGCACGCCGCCAGCCTCAAAGACGCGGGTCTGCCGTGCTTGAAAGAGGCCGCCATGGCCAAGCTGTTTGCCAGCGAGATGGCCGAAAAAGTCTGCAGCCAAGCGCTGCAAGTGCACGGCGGTTATGGCTATGTGAGCGACTTCCCCGTCGAGCGCATTTGCCGCGACGTGCGCGTGTGCCAGATCTACGAAGGCACGAGCGATGTGCAGAAGATCTTGATTGGGCGCGCGCTGGCGGGCTGAGGGGCCAAGGCGCGCTCGGCTCGGTCTCAGCGCGCCAAGTTCAGAACGACTGCCAGTCGTCGCCGTCGTCTGCGGTGGTGGCCGCTGCCACGGTGCGGGTGGCGGGCAGTGCCACAAGCCGCTGCGCTGGCAAGGCCTTGACCGGCGTGGGCGTGGGCTTGGCCGCGGCCAGCGGGGCGGAGGTGGATGCGCTGTGTTGCGCCGCTGACCGGGCCGGCGGGCGAGCGGCGGGGGCGGTGTGTGTCGGCGTGGCAGGGTGGGGTGCGGCCGCGAATGCCGTGGCAGCGGCGGGCGCGTGGTAAGCCGCGCCAGGGCCACCGTCCTCGGCCACCTTGAACCGGCCCACCGAGTTCACCAGCCGCGCGGCCTGGTGGCTCAGGCTGTCCGCGGCGGCGGCCGACTCTTCCACCAGCGCTGCGTTTTGCTGCGTCACTTGGTCCAGTTGCGCCACGGCGTGGCTCACCTGGCCGATGCCGGTGGTTTGTTCGGCGGTGGCGCTGCCGATCTCGCCAATCAGGTCGGCCACGCGTTTCACCTGGTCGACGATGTCTTGCATGGTGGCGCCGGCATCCCCCACCAGGCGGGCGCCGGTTTCCACTTTGTCGGCGCTCGCACCGATCAGGCTTTTGATCTCGCGCGCGGCCTCGGCCGAGCGCTGGGCCAGCGTGCGCACTTCGGCGGCCACCACGGCAAAACCGCGGCCTTGTTCGCCCGCCCGCGCGGCTTCCACCGCCGCGTTGAGCGCCAAGATGTTGGTCTGGAAGGCAATGCTGTCGATCACGCCAACGATGTCGCCGATGCGGCGGCTGCTGGTGCTGATCTCGTCCATGGTGCTCACCACTTGGCCCACCACCTCGCCGCCGCGGCTGGCCACGGCGCTGGCCGAGCCGGCCAGGCGCGTGGCTTCGCGGGCGGTGTCGGCGTTTTGCCGCACAGTGGCCGTGAGCTGCTCCATGGCCGAGGCGGTTTCTTGCAGGTTGCTGGCTTGTTGTTCGGTGCGTTGGCTCAGGTCGGCGTTGCCGGTGGCAATCTGGCTGGCGCCGGTGGCGATCGATTCGCTGGCGCTCTTGATCTCACCCACCATGCCCGACAAGGAGCGCATCGAGCTGTCGAGCGCGCGCACCATCTGGCCCACTTCGTCGTCGGTTTCCGCCTGCAGGCGATGGCTGACATCGCCGCGCGCCAGGGCCTCGGCCGCACCCACGGCGCGGCGCACTTGTTGCGCGGTGCTGCGCGCCACGCTGGTGATCAGCCAAGCCACGGCCAAGGCGCCCACCGAGATCAGGCCCACCATCCACAGCATGCGGTCGCGCGCGGCCGCTGCGCGGTCGACCAGTTGGCTCGACAACACCGTCATCGCGGCCTTGGACAAGGCGAACTGCGTGTCGATGAGGACGCTCATGCTTTTGTAGAAGTCCGCCCCCGACATCTGCCCCGGCTCGGCCCCAGTGAGCTGCGCCAAGATCAGGCTGCGGGCCTGTGCCGCGGCGTCGCTGGAGGCCTTGACGGGGGCTTGCAGGCCGGTGATCAGGGCCGGGTCGGCTTCCAGCGATTTTTCGAACGCCGCTTGCGTGTCCTGCACCAGCGCTTCCATGTCGTTGGCTTGGTTCAGGAACTGCAGCCGCAACCGTTCGGTGACGAAGCCTGTGGTCAGTGCCGCCGTGCCTCGGCCGCGCATTTGCGCCAGGTGCTCGGTCATGCGCGGCAGGCCGCCGAGCACGCCGGTGATCAGGTAGTAGCGCGAGGCGTCCGGGTCGAGCGACATCTCAGAGGCGTCCACCACGTCTTGCAGCAACAGCGTCTGTGCGGAGATGAGTGCGGTGTGGCGGCTGAATGAATTGGGGCCGTTGACGGCCTGGGTCTTGAGGTCTTGCGCCAGCGTTTGCCAGCCCTTGGTCACGGCGTCGCGGTGCTTGGTGAAGCGCGGGTTGCTGTAGCCGGCGGTGGCGGCCAGGGCGGCCGCCGTGGCCTGCTCCACCTCGCCTTGTTTGGCCAGGCGGGCGGCGGCCTTGTCGTCGGCCCCGGCCAGCAGCGACGCGGTGAGGCCGCGGTGTTGCTGGGTCAGCTGAATCAGCGTCATCACCCGCTCTGCCGGGGCGATGCCGGCTTTTTCGTTCTCAGCCGCATGCCATTCGGCGGCGAGCGCCTGCATCACCATCACCGTGGGTGGCAGCGCCAGGGCGGCGCCCAGCGCGCCAATCAGCGCAAATTTCTGCCAGATTTTCAGCTTGCCTGCGATTCGCTTCATCTCTCGGGTCCTGGTGTGCACGCCGTGGGCGAGGTCAAGGCGGGCCGACTGTGCGTCGGTCTGGGCCTTGGGCACAGCCTCCCCATGAGTTCAGTGCCATGTGCCGATGGTGCGGCGGTGCCAGTGAGGGACATCGGCAGAAAAGCCGGGGCATTGAGCCTTACTTCGTCAACGCCCTCGCATCCGGGCACCGGCCTGCGATGAGGTTCGCCCACATGCCGCCTGCCGCACGGTGGATGCCTTTGACCGCGAAGGCGCGTCAGTGCGGTGCGCCGGGCAGGTAGCGGCGGTCGGTGTAGCTGCTCAGCCACTCGGGCCGTAAGGCCACGAAAATGGCGGTCAGCGCGCCGGTAGAAAACGCCTCGCCCCAGCCGATCAACCAGTGCGCGAGCAGCAGGCTCTCGGCGTCGGTGCCCGGCGGCAGAGCTTGGTGCCACACCTCCAGTGCGCCCGCCAGCGTCATCGCCAGCGCGGTGGCCGCAAAACCGCGCGCCAAGATGTAGACGAACAAGTGCCGAGGCAGCCACCGCCGCGTGCCCAGGCCGATCAGCAGTGCCGCAGTGGCCGGCACGATGCCGTTCCAGGCCAGCCAGGCCAGGGCCTCCGTGGCACCGACGTTCGCCACCCAGCCGGCCAGCGCAGCCACCGGCAGCAGCGTCAGCACCGTCAGCGGCCAGCCCAGCATCAGCACCAGCAGCGGCGCGCCCGAGAGTTGCAGCACCGGCCCGCCGGGCAGCGCGCTCTTGGCCGACCACAGCCACGGCAGCAGCACCAGCGCCGCCAACCACACGCTTTGCACGGGCGAGCGGCCGAGCCCGCGCCAGGGCCGCATGCTGGCGGCCACGCCGCAGGCCAGCGCGCAGAGCAGGGCTTCGATCCAGGGGCTGCTGAGGGGCATGGCGGCGATGGTAGGCGCTGCCCGGCGGCCGCGGCGTGCGCGGGCGCAAGCGGCAGTCGGCGGGCCGCACGTGAGGGTGCAGGCCCGATAAGATGCTTGCGTTGCTGCGGGCCGTCGGTTCGTGCGCTGCGCCGGGGTCGATGGTCGCGGCCCGTTTGATGCTTACTGCTGCGCTTTTCCACGCGGCCCGCCCATGTTCCAGATCCTGACCCTCACCGCCCCCGTCTACCTGCTGATCGCGCTCGGTTACCTCGCCTGCCGCTTTGAAGTCTTCAGCCGCGACGAGCTGCGCGTGATGGGCCGCTTTGTGATCATGTTTGCGCTGCCGGCGCTGCTGTTCAAGGCGCTCTCGCAGCGCCCGGTGAGCGAGATCGTCAACCCGCACTACCTGCTGGCCTACGGCCTGGGCTCCCTCGCCAGCCTGCTCACCATGGCCACCGTGGCGCGCCGGGTGCGCGGCCAAGTGCCGGTGAAAGCGGCGCTGGTGGGCATGGGCTGCAGCCTCTCCAACAGCGGTTTTGTGGGCTTCCCGATTGCGCTGGCGCTGCTGGGTCCGGGCACCGCCTCGGTGGCGCTGGCGCTCAACATGCTGGTCGAAAACATCGTCATGCTGCCGCTGGCCCTGGTGTTGGTGGAGACCGCCGCCAAACACGGCAGCCAGAGCCAGGCCTGGAACGACGTGGCGCTGCGCACCTTCGTCAACCTGCGCAAGAACCCGCTGATCATTGCCATGGTGCTGGGCCTGGCCGTGGCCTTCGTCGGCCTGCCTTTGCCCACCATGCTGGTGCGCGCCACCGACTTGCTCGCCGCGGCCTCGGCGCCGGTGGCCTTGTTTGTGATCGGGGGCTCGCTGATGGGCTTCAAGGGCCGCGGGCAAATGGCCGATGTGACGCTGGTGGCCGCCGGCAAGCTGCTGCTGCACCCCACGCTGGTGGCGCTGGCCTTCTGGGCCGTCTCGGCGCTGGTGGGGCCAGTCGACCCGCTGTTGCGCACCGCCGGCATCGTCTACGCCTGCATGCCCATGCTCAGCATTTTTCCGCTGCTGGCGCAAAAACATGGTTTCGAGGGCTTCACCTCGGCCGCGCTGGTGATGGCCACGGTGGCCTCGTTCGTCACGCTCAGCACGGCGCTGTGGGGCATGCAGCACTTTTTGCCGGGTTGGTTGCCCTGAGCGGCTGCGCCGGCCTCATCCCGCGCGCTGCAGGCTGACGCTGAGTTCATCGCGCAGCCGGCGCAGCGCCGCCAACTCGGCCAGGTCAGGGTTGGGCGGCTGCAGCGCTTGCCACAGCAGGCCGGTGAGTTGCTCGGCCGTGGCGCTGATGTCGTCGGGCAGGCGGCCGGTGCCGATCACCTCCCACAGCAGGTGCTCCATCGGCCCCAACACCAGTGGGCGCAGCAGGCGCAACGGCAGGTCGGCGCGGATCTCGCCGCTGGCCTGGCCGCGCGCCAACACGTCCATCAGCGGGGCGGTGTAGCGGCGCTGCAGCGGCAGCAACTCGTCCTCCAGCCCATGGCCGCGCGCCCGGCCTTCAGAGAGCACCAGGGCGCACAAGCCCGTCCCTTGGGTGAGGAACAAGCGCAAATGCGTGTGCACGATGAAGTGCAGCTGCGCGCGCAGCGGCGCCTGGCGCGGCAGGCCCTGCTCGACGGCCGCAATGATCTCGTCGTACCAGTCGCCAATCACCCGCAAACACAGCGCGCGTTTGCCCTCAAAGTAGGTGAACACCGTGGCCTCGCTGATGCCCAGGCGGGCCGCGATCTCGGTGGTGGTGGCGCGCTCAAACCCGCGCTCGGCAAACACCGCGCGCGCCACGCCCAAGATGTCGCGCACGCGCTGCTCGCTCTTGGCGCGGCTGGGCGTGCGGCGCGGGGGCGCGCTGGGGGTGGGGTCCAGTGCAGGGTCGGGGGCAGGTGCGGGCGTGGGCTTTAGCATGGCGGCTCAATCAGTAAATTGAGTATGGCTCAATTCCGTATTGCCGTGCAAGCAGAGCTCTGCTACGCTGACGCATCGGCTGGCCAAGTGGTCTGCGGATTGACTGAGTGATTTCAATAAGTGAGTGCGGCTCAACTGGGCATGCACGCCGCTGGAGACCCCATGCCCGCCTTGTCCTCTGCCCTGCACACCCGCTCGCCCGAGTTTCTGGCCCACGCCACCGCCATGCGCGCGCTGGTGGCCGATCTCAATGTGCAACTCGCCCGCATCAGCCAAGGCGGCGGCGAGGCCGCGCGCGCCAAACACCTCGCGCGCGGCAAGCTGCTGCCGCGCGAGCGGGTCGAGATGCTGCTCGACCCCGACACACCGTTCCTGGAGCTGGCGCCGCTCGCCGCACTCGGCCTCTACAAAGAAAAATCCGGCGCCGACGCGGCCCCCGGTGCCGGCCTCATCACCGGCATCGGCCGCGTGTCGGGGGTGGATTGCCTGATCGTGTGCAACGACGCCACGGTGAAGGGCGGCACCTACTTCCCGATGACGGTGAAAAAGCATTTGCGCGCGCAAGAAGTGGCGCAGCAAAACCAGCTGCCCTGCATCTACCTGGTCGACAGCGGCGGCGCCAACCTGCCCAACCAGGACGAGGTGTTTGCCGACCGAGACCACTTCGGCCGCATCTTCTACAACCAGGCGCAGCTGAGCGCGCAGGGCGTGGCGCAAATTGCCGTGGTGATGGGCTCGTGCACAGCTGGCGGCGCCTACGTGCCGGCCATGAGCGACCAGACCATCATCGTCAAAGAGCAAGGCACCATCTTTTTGGGCGGCCCGCCTTTGGTGAAGGCCGCCACCGGCGAGGTGGTGACCGCTGAAGACCTGGGCGGCGGCGACGTGCACACCCGCCTGAGCGGCGTGGCCGACCACCTGGCGAACAACGACACCCACGCGCTGGCGCTGGCCCGCGCCGCCGTGGCCACGCTCAACCGCCGCAAGCCCGAGCCGCTGGTGGTGCAGCCGCCGCGCCCGCCGCTGTTTGACGCGGCCGAGCTGCACGGCGTGATTCCGCTCGATGCCGCGGGCTTGCAAAGCCGCAAGCCGTTTGACGTGCGCGAGGTGATTGCGCGCGTGGTGGATGGCAGCGAGTTTGAGGAGTTCAAGGCCCGTTACGGCAGCACGCTGGTGTGCGGCTTCGCCCACATCGAGGGCATGCCGGTGGGCATCGTGGCCAACAACGGCATTCTGTTTTCGGAGAGCGCCAACAAGGGCGCCCACTTCATCGAACTGTGTTGCCAGCGCAAGATCCCGCTGGTGTTTTTGCAGAACATCACCGGCTTCATGGTGGGCCGCAAGTATGAAAACGAAGGCATTGCGCGTGCGGGGGCGAAGATGGTCACGGCCGTGGCATGCGCGCAAGTGCCCAAGTTCACAGTGATCATTGGCGGCAGCTTTGGCGCCGGCAATTACGGCATGTGCGGCCGCGCGTTTTCGCCGCGTTTTTTGT
>JBEAOO010000156.1:0-4035 GCA_041164825.1 Pseudomonadota bacterium
CTGAGCGAGCCGCTGGCGGCGTTGTTTGAGCGCGTGCCCGCGGGTTGGCGCGCCACCACCGATGCGTTTGCCCGCAGCGCCACCGGCCAGGCGCTGATGCGCTTTGTGGATGCGCGTGTGGCGGCCGGGGCGACGGTGTACCCGGCCACAGTGTTTCGTGCCTTGGATCTCACGCCGCCCGAGGCGGTGCGCGTGGTGATCTTGGGCCAGGACCCGTACCACGGGCCAGATCAGGCGCAGGGCTTGGCCTTCTCGGTCAACGACGGACAGAAGGTGCCGCCCAGCTTGCGCAACATGCTGGCCGAGGTGGCGAGCGATCTGGGTCGGCCCTCGACCTGCCGGGGCGACCTGAGTGGCTGGGCGCGCCAGGGCGTGCTGCTGCTCAACACCGCGCTGACCGTGGAAGACGGCCAGCCGCAAAGCCACGCTGGCCAAGGCTGGGAGCAGCTCAGCGACGCGCTGCTGATGCAGGTGGCGCAAGGTGCTGAGCCGGTGGTGTTCATGCTGTGGGGCGCGGCGGCCCAGCGCAAGGCGCCGCTGCTGCAAGCCGCCGACGCGCGGCATGCCGTGCTGATGGCCAACCACCCGTCGCCGCTCTCGGCGCGCCGCCCGCCGGTGCCGTTCATCGGTTGCCGGCATTTCAGCCAGGCCAATGCGGCGCTGGCACAACTGCGACCGGGCAGCCCGGCCATCGATTGGTGAGTGCTGCCGCCCTGGCCCCCGTGGGCCCGCCCTGGCGCGAGGCGCCGCGCCCGCGTTGGCGCGGGGTGGCGGTGGTGGTGGTTTTGCATGCGGTGGTGGGGATGTTGTTGTGGACCGGTTTGGACCGGCCGGCGCCCCTGAAGCGCGAGCTGACGGTGGCGGTGAGCTTGTTGCCGGAGCCGGTGCCTGTGCGGCCCGTGACGCTGGCCCCACCGCGGCCGGTGGTGAACGCCGCTGCGCCTCCGACCCCGCCGACGCGCGCCGTGCCCCCGCCGCCCGTGTCGCCACCCAAGCCGATGGCGCCGCCTGCCACCACTGCCCCGCAGGCTGCACCGCGTGCCGAGGCCGCTCCAGCCCCCGCGCCCGTGCCGCGGGCTGAATCGCCCGCCTTGCCTGCCGCCGTGGCCGCACCCAACGCGCCTCTCGCCCAGGCGGCGCCAGCCAGTGCGCCTGCGCGTGCGGCGTCTGCGGCCCTCGCCGGGCCTGCCGTGGCCCCAGCCGCGACGCCACGCGCTGCTGTGTTCCAGCCCGTGGGCGTGGTCTGCCCCGTGCAAGTCCAGCCCGAGATGCCGAGCCGTGCCAACAAAGACGGCATCGAGGGCGTGGTGAGAGTGCGCTTTGTGGTGCGCGACGGCCGGGTGGCGGATGTCACCTTCGTCAGCGTGCCGGTGCGCGGCGTGTTCGAATCCGCGGTGCGCGCGGCACTCGCCCGCTACCGTTGCCAGTCGCCGCCCGGGCAGGATGTGCCGACCGAGCAAGACTTCACTTTTGAATTGACGCAGTGAGCGCCGCGTTTTCCCCTGACCGCGTCCAGCCTCCGTCGCGACCGCCCAGCCCTTGACTTGACCATGAACGACAACAACATCGACCGCCACCCCTCAGCCAAGCGCCTCAGCATGGCGCGATGCCTGGGCCTGCTGGCCGTGGCGGGTGCCTGGAGCGTTGTGCAGGCGCAAGCGGTCGCGGTGGCTGCCGATCCCGCCGCCGAGCCTGCCAACCCTTACGGCCTCGCTGCACTCTGGGCGCAGGGCGACCTGGTCGCGAAGGCGACCTTGCTGATCTTGCTGGTCATGAGCTTGGCCAGCTGGACCGTGCTGCTCACCCGCTGGTGGGACGGCGTCAAGCTGGCGCGTGAAGCGCGCACTGCCGGCGGGGCGTTCTTCGATGCCGCCAGTGTGGATGCCGGTATGCAGGCCCTGCCGCCGGGCGGCGCCTACCGTGTGCTGACCGAGCGTGCGTTGCACGCGCTGCGCAGCCACCAGGGCGAAATCACCCAGCAGATCGACCGCAACGCCTGGGTGATGATGAACCTGCAGCGCGCCTTGGACGAGCGCCATGCGCGGCTGCAAGACGGCCTCTCGCTGCTGGCCACGGTGGGCTCCACCGCACCGTTTGTCGGCCTGTTCGGCACGGTGTGGGGCATCTACCACGCGCTCACCGCCATCGGCATCGCCGGCCAAGCCTCGCTCGACAAGGTCGCCGGCCCGGTCGGCGAGGCGCTGATCATGACCGCCATTGGCTTGGCGGTGGCCGTGCCCGCGGTGCTGGGCTACAACGCGCTGGTGCGGCGCAACAAGCTGGCCATGGAGCCCTTGCGCGCCTTTGGCTCCGACCTGCATGGCCTGCTGATGGGCGCCCGCCCGCTGCGCTGAGATGCGCCAGCGCCCGTCGTCCGCCCCCCTCAGCTTGCGACTTGCCGACGACGGCGAGGCGGAGGTGCAGGCGCGCATCAACACCACGCCGCTGGTCGATGTGATGCTGGTGCTGTTGATCATTTTTCTGATCACCATCCCGGTGGCCACCCAAAGCGTGCCGCTGCCCTTGCCGCTGGAGCGCAACACCGCCCGCGATGCGCAGCCCGACACGGTGGAGTTGGCGGTGGCCGCCGATGGACAGATGCACTGGAACGCACAACGGCTGGCCGGCCGCCAGGACCTGGCTCAACGCTTGACCGAGTTGCTGCGCCGCCACCCCGATGCCGAAGTGCACATCCGTGGCGATCGCACAGCGCGCTATGCGCTGATTGGCGCTGCGGCCTGGGAATGCCGCCAAGCCGGCGTGAAGCGCCTGCATTTCGTCACCGACCCGGCAGGAGCCCACTGACATGGCCATGGACATCGGGCCAGGCGCCGGGGAGGGCGCCGACGACGAGGTGATGATGGACATCAACACCACGCCGCTGATCGACGTGATGCTGGTGCTGATCATCATGCTCATCATCACCATCCCGGTGAGCCTGCACGCAGTGCGGCTGGCCACCCCGCGCGCCGCGGCCACGGCGCCGCCGCAGCCGCCCACGGAGGTGACGCTGGCCATCACGGCCGCCGGTGGCTGGCAGTGGAACGGCGAGGCCCTGCCGGACCGAGCCGCGCTGGACCGCCGCCTGGCTGCACTGGCCGACACACCCGACCACGCCTTGCGCTTGCAACCCGCGGCCGATGCGCCTTACGCGGCCGTGGCAGCCGTGTTGTCGAGCGCGCAGCGGCTGGGTGTGGGCCGGCTCGGATTGGGTGATTTGGTGCCCTACGCCCGGTAAACTGAGCCGCGCGATGGCGCCTTGCGCGCGCCGACGGTTGCCTTGCTGCCGCGACGCGCGACGCCTCTTTTTAAAGTTTTTGCTGAAAGACTGGCGCGGAGCCCAAAAACACCTATAGAATCTAAGGCTCGCTTCGGAGGGGTGCCCGAGTGGCTAAAGGGGGCAGACTGTAAATCTGTTGGCTTACGCCTACGCTGGTTCGAATCCAGCCTCCTCCACCAAAGCGAACCCATTTGTGTGGACTGGTCTTTACAGGGCCGGTTGATGAGAAGTCAGAAAAGCAAGAAGTTCGAAGGGTGGTGCTGCGAGTCACTGGCGCGGCGCAACCTGGCAAGTGTGGACGAAACGAAGCGAGTGCGCTGAGGGCAAAACCTGAGGTGTCACAAGGCGGGAGTAGTTCAATGGTAGAACCTTAGCCTTCCAAGCTAATGACACGGGTTCGATTCCCGTTTCCCGCTCCAGTGTGTTGAGTAGTCAATGTCGACAATACGTCGGCACAGGCCTGGTTGTTCGGTGGTGCGAGCCACAAGAAGCAAGCTGCCAGCCCTGTGTCGATGCCCATGTGGCTCAGTGGTAGAGCACTCCCTTGGTAAGGGAGAGGTCGCGCGTTCGATCCGCGCCATGGGCACCACCTATTTTCTTTGACCTGTCACTCTCGACCGCTCAGGAGCGAAAAATGGCAAAAGGCAAGTTCGAACGCACCAAGCCCCACGTGAACGTGGGCACGATCGGTCACGTTGACCACGGCAAGACGACGCTGACCGCAGCGATCACGACCGTGCTGGCGACCAAGTTTG
>JBEAOO010000157.1:0-13470 GCA_041164825.1 Pseudomonadota bacterium
TTGTGCAGCACGCTGCTCAGCGTCAACACGTCGCTCTCAGCGTCGAGCTTGAGCGTCAGGTCCAGGCGCAGCTGCGCCACGTCGTCCGTCAGGTGCAGCAGCAGCGCGCGGCCGGGCACCAGCCACTCGGCCTCGCAGCCGGTCCAGGCCTGGGCAAAGTCCAGCCCGTCGCGGTGGGCCAGCAGCGCGCTCTGGCCAAACCAGCCCACGCCAAAGGTGGGCGCCACGCTGAGCGGGATGTCGGCGTCGAGGTTGAACGAGGGCAGAGCGCGGGTGTCGCGCAAGGCTTGCCCTGGCGTGGCGGCATCGGGCAGGCGCGGGCCCCAGTAGCGCCACAGCGGTGCTTCACCGGCAGCGGCTTCGATCACGACGCTGCTGTGGCGGCCGTGCAGGGCAAAAAAGTTGTCGGGCGAGGTGGCAAACGACATGGCGCAATCAACCCTTGGTGGCGCCGAGCGTGAGGCCGGCGATGAACTGTTTTTGCATCAGGAAAAAGATGATCACGGGCGGCAGCGCGGCCACGATGGAGCCGGCCGAGACCAGGTGCCACTGCGCCACCCACACGCCGTTGAGCGACTTCAAACCACCGGTCACCGGCATCGCGTGTTCGCCCTGGATCAGCACCGTGGACCAGAAGTAGTCGTTCCAGATGAAGGTGAAGATCAGCACCGAGAGTGCGGCCAGCGCCGGGCGCACCAGTGGCATCACCACGCGCCAAAAAATCTGAATCTCGCTGGCACCTTCAATGCGCGCCGCCTCGATCAGCTCCATGGGCAAATCGCGGATGAAGTTGCGCATGAAGAAGGTGCAAAAGCCGGTCTGGAAGGCGATGTGGAACAGCACCAGCCCACCAATGCTGTCGTACAGGCCCAGCGACAGCGAGAGGTCGCGCACCGGCACCATCAAGATCTGGAACGGGATGAAGTTGCCACCGACGAACAAAAAGAACACCAGCAGGTTGGCCTTGAAGCGGTACACGCCGAGCGCAAAACCGGCCAGGCAGCTCAGGCCCACGGCGCCGATCACCGTGGGGATGGTGACCATGAAGCTGTTGAGGATGTAGCGGGCGATCGGCGTGTTCTGGAACACGGCGGTGTAGTTCTCAATCACCTGCCACTGCGTGGGCCAGCCCCAGTAGTTGCCATTGGCGATGTCACCTTGGCCGCGGATGGAGGTGAGCGCCACGGCAATGATGGGCAGCAGCCACACCAGCAGCGCCAGCGGCAGGCTGGCCTTGTAGAGCCCGCGCAGCGGCGCGCTGGCTTTCTCGATCGGGGTCGGGAACATCAGGATTCTTTCTCTTGCTGGTAGATGCGCGTCAGCACAAAAGTGATGTAGACCAGCATCACCAGGAACAGCACGGTGGCGATGGCGGTGCCATAGCCCATGCGGTAGCCGTACTCGCTGAGTGCCTGCTCGTACATGTAGTACGCCAGCACGCGCGAGGAGCCATAGGGGCCGCCCGAGGTCATGATGGAAATCATGTCGAAGCTGCGCAGCGAGCCGATCACCGTGACCACCACGGCAATGAAGGTGGCCGGGCGCAATTGCGGCAGCACCACGTGCCAGAGCAGCTGCCAGCCCTTGGCACCTTCGAGGCGCGCGGCCTCGATCAGGTCGGGGCGCAGGTTGTTCAGGCCCGTGAGGTACAAGATCATGCAGTAGGCAATCTGCGGATACAGGCCCGCGGCGACGATGCCGTAGGTGACCCAGGTTTCATCCGACAGCACCGCCACGTCACCCGCGCCAAAGAACTGCAGCACGTGCGTGAACAGGCCGTTGGTGGGGTTGTAGAACCAGCTGAACACCAGGCCAATCACGACCTGCGAGATCACGAACGGAAAGAAGAACATCGACTTCACCGCGCGGATGCCGAACACCGATTGGTTCAGGTACAGCGCCAACCCCAGGCCGATCGGCACGGCCAGCAAAAAGCCCACGAGCCAGATGACGTTGTTCTTCAGCGCGGTGATGAAGTCGGGATCGCTCCACAGCTCCACATAGTTGGCGAAGCCGATGTACTTGGCCACGCCCATCCCGTCCCAGTCGTAGAAGCTGATCGCGATCGACTGAAAAATCGGCGCGATCACGTACACGCCAAACATCAACAACGCCGGCGCCAAAAACAGCCAAGGCGCCAGCTGCCGCTGATGCCGCTGCCACCAGCTGAAGGTCGGGGGGGAGGAGGGTGTAGACACGAGAGGGTTCTTTCAGGATTCGACTGACCACGGCGGTCTCTGCGGAGTGATCCGCAGAGACCGCAAGTCGTGGTTCAGATCCCGTCGCGAGCGGGCCGAGGTGGGGTGCGAGGCGCGGAGCCGTACTTCAGTACGGTGAGCACCACGCGCCCCAGATCGGCTCGCGCAGCAGGGAGATGGACCGCGACTTATTTGTAGACGCGTTGGCGGACTTGCTCCAGGCGCTTCAACACTTCGCCCCGCGTCTCCGGCTTCACCATGTAGCGCTGGAAGCCTTCCATGCCCGCCTTGGCCATGTCGGCCGGTGCATCGCGGTCATAGAACTGGCCCAGGGCGTAGGCACCCGAGAGCATCGTGAAGCCGTCTTTCAGGTAGGTGTCTTCCGGCTTGGTGGCGTCTTTGTTGACCGGCAGTTGGCCCAAGATGGTGTTGACCTCACCCTGCACCTTGGCGCTGGCGGCATAGGCCAGGAAGCGCTTGGCATCGACCTTGTTTTTGGCCTTGGCGGGGATGTGGATGGTGTCGGTCGGGGCGTCTTCGGCCATCGGCACGTTGTTGATCTTGGGGAACTGCATGAAGCCGAGTTGCGCCTCGGTCAGGCCCGCCTTCTTCATCGGATCGACGGCGAAGTTGCCCATCAGGTACATGGCGGTCTCGCCCTTGACGAACGACGGCACGGCGTCTTGCCAGTCGTAGCTCGCGTGGTTGGCCAGGAAGTAGCCCTTCTTGGTCAGCTCATCCCAGCGGTCGAACACGGCGTTCACGCGCTTGTCGGTGTAGGGCACCTTGCCGGAGGTGAGGTCCATGTGGAACTCATAGCCGTTGACGCGCATGTCGAGGTAATCAAACCAGCCACCGGTGGGCCACAGCGCCTTGGTGCCGATGGCAAACGGCGTGACGCCTGCGGCCTTGAGCTTGGCGCAAGCGGCCAGCAGGGCCTTCCAGTCGGTCGGGGCGGCGATGCCGTTCTTGGCAAAGATGTCCTTGCGGTAGTAGATGCCCCATTGGTAGTAGGTGTAGGGCACGCCCCACTGTTTGCCTTGTTGGGTCATCGAGGCCGTGGCCGATTTCAGCTTGTCCTTCAGGCCTTCTTTGGCCCACACGTCGGACACGTCTTCGAGCAGGCCGGCGTTGACAAACGGGGCCATGCGGTTGCCCGCGTACCAGGTGACGATGTCCGGTGCCTCGGCGCTCAGGAAGTTGCGGATCGAGGTCTTGAAGCCTTCGTGGTCGAAGGTGTTGATCTTCACCGTCACGTCCGGGTTGGCGGCCATGAAGCCCTTGGCCATGGCCTCCCAGGCGGCTTTGGGCGCCGGGTCGGACGCGTCGGTGTTGATCACCAAGGTGCCGGCCTGGGCCGACATCGCGGCCGCGGTGGCCAGGGCCAGGGCGGTCCAACGCTTGAAGTTTTTCATCGTCGTGGTCATGTGCAAGGTCTCCTTCGAAGTGCGCCGCGGTGTTGTGTGAGCTGCGGTCGCGGGGTGTGCTGGAAGCGCTGAGCGCCCTCCCTCGGGGGCCCGAGGGGCGGGTTCAGTGCTTCCAGATCTCCACGCCGAAAGGCGCGGTCGACATGTTGCCGAGCAACATGGCCTCGGCGTCAGCGGGCCGCCAGGCCGGCTGTGTGGGTGCAAAGTTGCAAACGATGGTGAGGTTGCCGATGCGGCTGACGCGCACGGTGTCCGGCAGGCCGTCGATGACTGGCAGGCTGGCGTCGAGCGCGGCGCGGCGCAGCACGCGCTGCAATCCGTCGGCATCGAGCCAGGCGGCCACCTGGCGCACGCTGCCGTGGCGGGTGACGGCAGCGCGGCCGTCGTCTGCAAACGTGGCCTCGGCCATGGCGCCTTGCAACTGCAGCTCTTCGCGCCAACGGCCAGAGGTGGTGATTGGGCCGTCGGGCCAGACCACGGTGTCTGCATACCCGGGCGGGGTGGACGCCACGCGCGCCACGCAGGTGCCGGCGAGTTCACTCAGCGGGCCGGGTGGCAACTCGGCGGGGATGTGCAGGTCTTGCGTTTTGCTGCCGGCGCGCGGGCCGAGCACGATCTGCGCGCTGCTCTGGCGCAGGCGTTGCAGCAGGTCGTCGGGCACGTGCAGCTGCGCGGGCAACACGATCAAGGCGTAGCGGCCGAGTGCGGCACGGGGGCTGACGATGTCGACGTCGAGGCCGAGTTGGCGCAGCGCGCTGTACCAGCGGAAGCACAGCTCCAGCGCGTTGTAGTCCTGCCCTTGCGGCTGGATCTGGCTCATCCACAGCGACTCGTAGTCGAACACCAGCGCCACGCGCGCATTCACGGTGAGCTCGGTGCTGCCCAGCAGCGGCATCTGCCGATGCAGGTCGCGCAGCTCGGCTCCCACTTGCGCGGCCTCCACCGCGCCTTGCGCCTCTTGCGAATCGGGGCGCAGCAGGCCGGCGTGCATTTGCTCTTGGGCCATGGGCGCCTGGCGCCAGCGGAAGTAGCTCACCACCTCGGCGCCGTGGGCAAACGCCTGCCAGGTCCACAGGCGCACCATGCCGTCGAGCGGTGTGGGGTTCCAGTGCGCCCAGTTGACGGGGCCGGGCTGCTGCTCCATCACCCACCAGCGGCCGCGGCCTTCGGCGTCCAGGCACATGCCACGGTAGAGGTCGTGGTGGAACCCGGGGATGTCGGGGTGGCCGGTGCGGGCCCAGCGCACTTTCTCATCGGCGCTGAGGAAGAACATCTGGGTGAAGCCGAGCGGGTAGCTGTCCCACGTGGCGATGTCGAGGTCGGCCGCCACATCGTGGTGGTTGAACTCGGTGAAAAAGCCCATGAAGTTGTGGCTCACCGGCCGGCCCGGCGAGCACTCGCGCAGGATCTGCACCTGCTCGCGGTTGAAGGCCACCACCTCGTCTGACGCAAAGCGGCGCCAGTCCAGCCGGTGCGAGGGGTTGGCTTCGGTCACGGTCAGCGCCGGCAGGTCGATCTGGTCGAAGCGCGTGACCTCCATGCTCCAAAACACATTGCCCCAGGCCTTGTTGAGCGCGTCGACGCTGCCGTAGCGGCGCTCCAGCCAGCGCCGAAAACCCAGCACCGCTGAGGGCGAGGTGGAGAGCACGGTGTCGTGGCAGCCGTACTCGTTGTCGGTTTGCCAGGCGGTGACGGCCGGATGCTGGCCATAACGCTCGGCCACCAGGCGGCTGATGCGGCGCGATTGTTCGCGATACACCGGGCTGGAGAAGCAGTAGTGGCGGCGCGAGCCAAAGCCGCGCGGGCGGCCTTGCAGGTCGTGCGCCAGCACCTCGGGGTGGGCGTCGATCAGCCACTTGGGCGGCGTGGCGGTGGGGGTGCACATCACCACCTCCAGGCCAGCGGCGTGCAGGGTGGCGATGGCCCGATCGAGCCAGGCCCATTCCAACTGGCCCGGCGTGGGCTCAATGCGGCTCCAGGCGAATTCGGCAATGCGCACATGGCGGATGCCCATGGCGGCCATGCGCGCTGCGTCGTCGGCCCACTGGGTGTCGGGCCAGTGTTCGGGGTAGTAACAAACGCCAAGTTTCATGGTGCGGGGTGGGGCGAAGACAGGGGCGCGTGGCGCGTGATCAGGCCGCGGCGGGCACTTGCAGGTCGGCGTCGGGCACGCGGCGCTCCAGCGCCAGGCCAGCGGCGTCAAACACGTGCAGCGTGTGGGCGTGCAGGGCCACGGCAATGCGCTGGCCGGTGCTGGCGTGAGCCTGGCCCGGGGCCTTCACCACCCAGGGCTCGTTGGCCACGCCGCTGTTGAGGTAGAGGTAGGTCGATTCGCCCAGGCGCTCTTGCCACTGCACCTCGCGCACCACGTGCTGGCTGCCGGTGCCGAGTTCGCTGTGCTCGGGGCGCACGCCCAAGGTGACGGGCGCGCCGGGCTGCAGGCGGCTGGCGTCGACCATCGCGTCGAGCACCTCGCCGGTGTTCAGGCGCACGCGGGCGCTGCTGGCGCTGCCGGCCTCCAGCGTGCCGGGCAGGAAGTTCATCTTGGGTGAGCCGATGAAGCCGGCCACAAACAGGTTGCGCGGGCGGTGGTAGAGCTCCAGCGGCGAGCCGCATTGCGCCACCGAGCCTTCGCGCGCCACGGCCTCGCCGCTGTTGAGCAGCAAGATGCGGTCGGCCAGGGTCATGGCCTCGACCTGGTCGTGGGTCACGTACACCGTGCTGGCGCGGCCGAAGTCGCGGTGGATCTTGGCGATCTCGAAGCGGGTTTGCACGCGCAGCGCGGCGTCCAGGTTGGACAGCGGCTCGTCAAACAAAAACACGCCCGGTTCGCGCACGATGGCGCGGCCAATCGCCACGCGCTGGCGCTGGCCGCCTGAGAGCGCCTTGGGCTTGCGGTCGAGCAGGTGGTCGAGCTGCAGCACGCGAGCGGCCTCGCGCACCTTTTTGTCGACGATGGATTTTTCGACCTTGTTGAGCGTCAGGCCGAAGGCCAGGTTTTCGTACACGCTCATGTGCGGGAACAGCGCGTAGCTCTGGAACACCATGGCCACACCGCGCTGGGCCGGCGGCACGTCGTTCATGCGCTGATCGCCAATGCGCAGGTCGCCACCGCTGATGTCCTCCAGGCCGGCAATCATGCGCAGCAGCGTCGATTTGCCGCAGCCCGAGGGGCCCACAAACACGCAGAACTCGCCTTGCGCGATGTGCAGGTTCACGTCGCGGATCACCGGCGCGTGGTCACCGTAGGCTTTGAAGACGGATTGGAGATCGATGCTGGCCATGGCTGGGTCTCTCGGGGGCCGCGCCAGCCGGCGCCGAAGGGGCACCACCAGCATCAGCCCCGGGGGTGTTGATGTGATGCCGATTGTGCTGCTAATAATATTAGCGAACATGAGTAATAACCCCTGTGGCGCTCTGCGGCGGGTGGCGGGCCAGAGGTAAGTCTTTGAAAACGGCGCTGGGCCGGAGCAGCGGCGGTGGAAAAATCGCGCTCCCTGTCACTGCACGGCCGGTTGCCACCGGCTGGGGCCCCCGCATGCCAACACGCAAATCCTGTCGAACCGCCCCGCTGAACGCCCTCGCTACTGTGGTCTTGCTGGGGGCACTCAGCGCCTGTGGCGGCGGCGGCTCGGAAGGCAGCAGCGGCACGGCCGGCGCATCCGGCAGCGCCAGTGACGCGGTGACGGTGGCGACGGTGATCAACTGCCCGAGCGCCGGCAGCCTGACGGTGGCGCAGGTGCTCACGGCCATCAACCAGGCGCGCAGTGTGGCCCGCAGTTGCGGCAGCACCGCTTACGCGGCCGCACCGGCCGTGGGTTGGAGCGACGTGCTCGCTACCGCAGCCAGCGCGCACAGCGTCGACATGGCGACGAACAACTACTTTGACCACAGTGGCTCAGACGGCAGCACCTTGGCCACGCGCGTGCAGGCCGCCGGTTACAGCTACAGCGAGGTGGGCGAAAACATCGCGGCCGGCCAAACCACCTTGGCGAGCGTGATGGCAGCGTGGTTGGCCAGCGACGGGCACTGCGCCAACCTGATGAACCCGAACCACCGGGACGTGGCGCTGGCCTGCGCCGCGCGCGCCGGCACCAGCACGAGCACCACCAACTACTGGACGCAGGTGTTGGGCGCCAGCCGCTGAACGGCGGGTGGGTGTTGTGGGTGGGCGGTGCCGGCCCGCCGCCCCGGCCCTGCCTGACCTCAGAAGCGGTGAATGAGTCTGGCGTGGTGGCCGAGCAGCCCGGTCAGGGCGCCGCCATCAAGGCGCAAAGCACAGCCTTTGCTCTTTGAACAAATAGCCAAAGCCATGGCGCGCATTGGCAACGCCGAGGGCGGTGTTTTGGACGGGATGAGCGGCCATGTCAGGTTCGTTCACAGCGTCTCAGCGCTCTCAATGCCCCTTCAACGGCGCCAGGCCGGTGCGGCTGTTGAACGGCTGGCCGTCGATCGTCTCAGCGCTCTCAGTGCCCCTTCAACGGCGCCAGTGCGCCCAGCGCGTGGCCCGAGCGGGCGCTGCCGGTGCTGTGCCAGCCGCCCTTGGCATGCGCTTGGCGGCACAGCGGCGCGGCGGACCGATCGGCCCGGCCGCCCTGGGTGGCGACGGCTGGACGCGACGGCGCGGTTGGCACCGCAGGCGGCGGCGTGCCGCGGCGTTTGAAGGCCAGGGTGAGGCCATCTTTGGGCCGCAGGGTCACGTTCAGGTGCGGCACGGGCTCGGCCGCGCCGGCCAGCGGCTGCCACTCAAACCGCTGCAGCAGCATGGCGGCAATCAGCAGCATCTCCGACATGGCGAACTGCTGCCCAATGCACACCCGTGGCCCGGTGCCGAAGGGCAGGTAGGCGCCACGGGGAATGGGCGGTGTGGCGTCGGCGGCGAAGCGGGCCGGGTTGAAGCGTTCGGGCTCGGGGAAGTGGGCGGCGTCGTGGTGCAGCACCCACGGCGTCAGCCGCAGCAGCCAGCCCTTGGGGATGGTCCAGGGCCCCAACTGCAGAGGGGCGGTGGTGCGTCGGTTCATCAGCGCTGGCACCGGGGGGTACAGGCGCAGGGATTCTTTGATGCTTTGCTCCAGCTGGGGCAGGTGGGCCAGGTCGTGCGCCTCGGGCGGGCGCCCTTGCAGCACGGTGTCGACCTCTGCGCGCGCGGCCTGCGCCACCTCGGGGTGGGCGGCCAGGGCCCATGCCCACCAGGTGAGCGCCGAGGCGGTGGTGTCGTGGCCGGCCTGGAACAGCGTCATGCATTGGTCGCGCAAGGCCTGATCGCTCAGTGGCCGTCTCGCGTCGTCAACCGCGGACATCAGCATGGCCAGCAGGTCGGTGTGGGCCGCTCGATGCTCGGCGCTCAGCTGTTGGCGGGCGCGGATGTGCGTCCAGATCAGCGTGTCGACGGTGTGCAAGGCCCAGCGCCGGCGGGCGCGGTTGGGGTGCGGCCACCACGCGGGCCGCTTGAAGGGCAGAAGCATGTCGGCCATGGCCAATTGGCCGAGCGCCCGAACGGCCGCAGCCACCTCCGAGGTGTCGGCAGACGCCGGCGCGCTGAACAGTGTGCGCAAGATCACGTCCATGGTGAGTCGCGTCAGGCAGGCGTCGACATCCAAAGTCGGCAAGTCGGCGTCGCGCAGGTGGTCGAGCGCATTGGCGCAGGCGCCCACCATCAGCGGCAGGTAGGTCGCTACCCGTTTTGGGGTGAAGCCGGGCTGCAGGCAGCGCCGTTGCTGGGCCCAGGCCTCGCCTTCGGCCACCAGCAAGCCCTGGCCCTGCGACGCGGCGAACGCCGCGGGCCCCCGTTCCCAGCGAACCAAGTGCTCGGCGTGGTCGACCAGGGCGATGCGCATGAGGTCGGGTGTGAAGACGTCCACCGAATGCTCGCGGCCGATGTGCATGCACGCCACGTCGCCATGCGCATCGCGCAGCTTTTGGGTGGCGCCCAGGTAGTTTTTGGCGAAGGCGCGCAGCTGGGGCAGGCCCAGCCAGCGGCGCGGCGGGCCAGGGGGGTGAGCAGGCGTGGGGTCCATGGCGCGCATCGTGGCTGGAATCCGTCGCCGAGTATTGAAATATTCCGACATCCCGTGACCGCTGCGTCCGTCTACTTTTCCCGGGTTGGGGCTCGGGTGCGGGCGGCTTTGCAGCCCGGCCAGGAGCGCCCTCCACGTAAAATCACCGGCATGCAGCCCCTGCAGCCCGAACCCAAGGCCCCCAGCTCGACCCTCTGGGCGCCGAGCTTTGCGCTGGCTTCTTGCGTTCGGGCGTACGTCTCTCGCAGCACGCTGGGCACCGCGCTGCCCGAGTCGCAGCGCTACAACCACTTCCCGGCGATGCCGATGTGTGCGTTGTTTTGGCGCTTGAGTGGCGAGGCCGAGTTGCTCGAAGGCACACGTGCCCATGCCGACGCGGCGCGTTCACCGGTGCCCCCCACTATTTTTGTGGGCCCGGCCGATCAGCCCTCGGTGTCTTACAACCCGGGGCCGGTGCACAGCTTTGCGCTCTTGCTGATGCCTGACGTCATGCATGCCTTGACCGGCCTGGACCTGGGCGAGCACCTCAACCGCCGTACGCCGGCCGAGCAAGCGCTGCCCGCCGACTGGCTGCCCCTGCTGGATGCCGTGCGGCAGGCCGCCAGCGACGCGCAGCGGGTGGCGCTGATCGAAGCCTTTTTGTTGCCCCGCTGGGCGGCCGCCCGCGCCAGCGGCGCCGTGTCCGTCCACCCCACCCAAGATTGGCTGCAGGGCTTGGCGGTGCGCGCTGCGGCCATCGGCTGGGGGCGCAGTCCGCGCCAGGCCGAGCGCCGTGTGCGGGCCTGGGTGGGCCAGTCGATGCGCTCGTTGCGACTGTTCACCCGCAGCGAACAAACCTTGTTCTCCGTGGTTGATGCGGTCGAGGCCGGCGAACTGAACTGGACCGAGCAGGCCTTGAAAAACGGCTATGCCGACCAGGCGCACCTGTGTCGCGATGCCAAACGGGTGACGGGGCACAGCCCGGTTGAGCTGCAGCGTGCGCTGCCTCACGACGAGACGCTGTGGACCTACCGCCTGTGGTTGTGAGGGCGGCGCCGCAGTCCCTGGTCTGCCAGCGTCGTCAACACCCTCTCAGCGCTTGGCCACCGTCTCACGCAGCACCAGCGGGCCATCAATCTTGACCAGCGGGCGGCGGCTGCGCTCGGCGGCCGGCGCATCGGCCATCGCCAGCAGCGCCTCCACCGCCGCTCGGCCCATTTCGTAGTTGGGCAACACCATGGTGGTCAGCGGGGGGCGGGTGTGGCGCGAGATTTCCTGGTCGTCGTAGCCCATCAGCGACACGTCCTCCGGCACGCGCAAGCCCAGTGACTTGAGGGCCTCCAAAGCACCCAGCGCCATCAGGTCGTTGGCGCAAAAAATAGCGCTCGGCGGGCGCGCCTCCTTCATCAGCGAGAGCGTGGCGTCAAAGCCCGTGCCCGACATCCAATCGCCATCGCGCACCAACGCCGGGTCGAACGGCAAATCGGCCGTGGCCAGCGCGCGGCGGTAGCCCTTGAAGCGGTCTTTGGCCGCCTCCATCCACGGCTCGCCGTTGATGAAGCCGATGCGGCTGTGGCCTTGGTGCACCAGGTGCGCCGTGGCGGTGTGGCCGCCGGCCACCTCGCCGGGCACGATGGTGGGCAGCTTGAGGCTGTCGTCGTGGCAGTTCAGCAGCACCACGGGCAGCGCGCGCAGGGCCTCCGGCACGCTCACTTCCCGCGTGAAGATGGTGCTGTAGATGACGCCCAGCAGCGCCGGGTTGGCGGTGAGCGCTGCAATCGCCGCGGCCTCTTGTTCGCTGTTGCCGCGGGTCACGGCCACGGTCACCACGCAGTCGTGTTCCCAGGCGGCGTCGCGCGCGCCGTCCACGCTCACCACCGGGTGCGGGCTGGTGGAGATTTCGTCCACCAAGTAGCCAATCACATTGCGCCGCACGCCGCCGATGCCGCCGCTGCCGGCCTCCGCCTCGGGGGCGGGCTCGCGCCGGGGCAGGCGGTAGCCCAGCGCCATCGCCACACCCAGCACCTTCACGCGGGTGGCTTCTGACAAGCGCGCGCCGCTCATGTTGTTGAGCACCATCGACACGGTCGATTGCGACACCCCCGCGGCCTTGGCCACATCGGTCATGGTGGGGCGGCGGGTGGGTGGGGCGGGTTTGTTGCGCGTGCTCAAGGTGCAGGGCTCCGGGTTCGCGGGCGGGTTCGTGGTGGGGTGAGGCGCGCCGCTGCTGGGGCAGTGGGGCGACGGATGATAGGCCGCGACGGCTGGCATTCGGGTTCATCCATGGCCCTCCTTGGTGTTAACCCCTGTTTTATTGGCGTCGCTATTAGCTAATATTTTCATCACTGACACGCGTTAGTGATTGGGCAACACGCCCGGCGCGCGGCAGCCCACAGGACACCCCGCCCATGTCGATTTCGGCCTCTTCACTCCCCAACGCGGTCGCTTCCGCAGCCGCCCCGGCCGAGCCGCGCCTGAACCGCCGGCCCCATGCCTTGGCGCGCACCCGCCGCGCCGAAACGCTCACCGCCTGGCTGCTGATCCTGCCGGCCTTCATCGGCTTCCTCATTTTTTACGCCGTGCCCGCCGTGCGCGCGGTGGAGATCAGCTTCACCGACTGGAACCTGCTGCGCGAGCCCCAATATGTCGGCTGGGCCAACTACGCCAAGATGATCCAGGACGGCAAGTTCTGGCAAGGCATGAAGCTCTCGGCCTACTACGTGCTGCTCAACATCCCGGCGCAAACCGTGCTCGGCCTGTTCCTGGCCGTGGCCATGGACCGGCTCACGCGCTCGCTGTTCGTCAAGT
This sequence comes from Pseudomonadota bacterium, assembly GCA_041164825.1. GTDB lineage: Bacteria > Pseudomonadota > Gammaproteobacteria > Burkholderiales > Burkholderiaceae_C > JBEAOO01. Next base: position 12,430 of record JBEAOO010000157.1, read on the forward strand.
CGCTGGTGCTGCTGCCTTATCTGCTGTCGAACGTGCTGGTGGCCATGATGTGGCTGTGGATGCTCGACCCCATGCTCGGCCTGGTGGACCACTGGATCATGGGCCTGGGCTTCGATCGCCAGCCCTTCTTCGGGGGTGAAAACCAAGCGCTGCTGACCGTGGCGGCGGTCAACATCTGGCGCCACATGGGCTTGGTGGCGATGTTGTTTTTGGCCGGCCTGCAAAACATCCCGCGCCATCTGTATGAGGCTGCGGCGCTCGAAGGCGCCAGCGAGTCGCAGATGTTCTGGCGCATCACGCTGCCGCTGCTGCGCCCGGTGATGGTGTTCGTGCTGGTCACCAGCGTCACCGGCTCGTTCCAGATCTTCGACACCATCGCCGTCACCACCAACGGCGGCCCGCTCGACTCCACCCGCGTCATCGTTCACTACATCGTGCAGAACGCCTTCAGCTTCTACAAGATGGGCTACGCCTCGGCGATGTCGATGACGCTGTGCGCCGTGATGCTGGCCTACACGGTCGTGCAGATGCGAATCATGCGTGCCAACGAAAACGACCTCGCCTGAGCTGCTGGAGAACGCACCATGTCGAACCTCTCCACCACCATCCCCGGCCTGCGCAGCAAGCCGACGCTGACCCCGGGCCGCCTGTTTGCCTGGGCCATGCTGGTCCTGATGCTGGCCATCACCCTGATGCCGCTGTGGATGGCCGTCAAAACCGCGTTGATGCACCCCGCAGACCTGTATGCCGAGTCCACCCAGCTGCTGCCCAACAAGCCCACGCTGGCCAACTTCCAGCGCGTGCTGGGCATGATGACGCAGGAAGAAAGCCAGGCCCTGGGCGGCTCGGGGGCCGAGATCAACTTTGCCCGCGCCCTGGGCAACTCGCTGCTGTTCACCGGCACCATCGTGGTGGTGCAGGTCAGCTTTGCCGCCATGGCCGCCTATGCATTTGCGCGGCTGCGCTTTCCGGGGTGCAATGTGGTGTTTGGCCTGTTCGTGGGTTCGATGATGGTGCCCGGCGTAGTCACCATGATCCCCA
>JBEAOO010000158.1:0-2893 GCA_041164825.1 Pseudomonadota bacterium
CGCACTCATCGGGCAGCGGCGCGAGCAGCTCGGTGCGCACCCCGGTGGCGGGGTGGTCAAAAGCCAGCCGGCGGCTGTGCAAAAACATGCGCTCAAAGCGGTGGCCACCCAGCAACTCGCCGCGCGCCAATTGCTTGTTGAGCGCGAAATCACCGTATTTCGGGTCGCCGACGATCGGGTGGCCGGCCTGCGCCAGATGCACGCGGATCTGGTGGGTGCGCCCGGTTTTAATGGTCACGTCCAGCAGCGACCAACCCGGCCACGACTGCGCGATGTGCACCAGGCTGATCGAGCGCCGGCCGTCGGGGTGCTCGTTGGGCACGGCCAGCACATGGCGCTCGCCGCGCGCGTCCAGCGTCTTGTGCAAGGCCACGTCAATCACCTTGAGCTTGGCCGGCCAGGCGCCGCTGACCAGCGCCGCATAGGTCTTGCCGGTGTCGCGGGCGCGAAACTGGTCTTGCAGCGCCGTGAGCGCGCTGCGCTTTTTGGCCAGCATCAAGATGCCCGAGGTTTCGCGATCGAGCCGGTGCACCAGCTCCAAAAAGCGCGCTTGCGGCCGCGCTTGGCGCAGTTGCTCAATCACCCCAAAGCTCACGCCCGAGCCACCATGCACGGCCACACCCGCAGGTTTGTTGATGACCAGCAGGTGCTCGTCTTCAAACAGGATGGGAAATTCGCGTGGCGGGGCGGGCGGCGCGCTGTCGGCGGCTTTTTCAGCCACGCGCACCGGCGGCACGCGCACCTCGTCGCCCAGCGCCAGCCGGGTGTCGGCCGAGGCGCGCCCCTTGTTGACCCGCACCTCGCCCGAACGGATCACCCGGTAAACGTGGGTCTTGGGCACACCCTTGAGGTGCTTGAGCAAAAAATTGTCGAGCCGCTGGCCTTCTGACGCGTCATCGACCACCACGCGAGTGACCGCGGGCGGCGGTGCGGCAGGCCTCGGTGCGGGCGCGGGTGCGGGTGCGGCCACGGGCTTCGCAACCGGTGTGGCCCCGCCCCGAGCTTTGGGGCTTGACAAAGCGGGCTGCGGGCTGCGGCCCCGTGCCGGTTGAGCATCCCGACCGGCCGGGCGGGCTGTTTTGGCCCGTATAATCCGTTGAACCACGTTTGCGCTGTAAGTGTTTGATTTGCTTGAGAGTTTACTCGGGCACCCGCAGAAACTTGCAGCAAGCGCGTGGTGGCCACGTGAAAACGATGGCCCCAGGTGATGCAACGCGCTCGGCCTGAGGCGGGTCCGGTTCCCAAGTGACCGGGCAGCCCCGACACCCAGCGTGGCAGAGCAACGTCAAAAAGAACCCCCTACCCAGGGAAACAACAAGGTTTCAAGGCAGGAGACGCCGCCCCACCCCGCACCAAAGTTTCAGGTGCAGCGGGTGTTCAGGCAGAGGCTCTTGCCCGCGTTCAGTGAACTCCGCGGATGCCGACCCCAACCCCCATTTGCTGCCGCCCCAACGGTGCGCTGACCCCATGGCCGCTGGCCATCACGGTCACCGCCTGTCGCCGCGTGTCAGCGCGGGCGTTGCGTGCGGCGCGCCAGGCGGTGGCCCCTTCCATCCGGCCTACCCGGCCCACCGGAAGCCCACCGCGGCACCCCGCCTCCCCCACTGCCACGCACGCGCCAACGCTGCCAGACCGGCCGGTCCACTGACCGTCACCGTGTCACTCCAGTCCAGGGCGATTCCTTCCGGTTCCTTCACGTTTCTCGTGCATCGGTGAGTCGACGCTGAGGTTTCAGAGTCGACATGTTGAGCAAGGCCGGCCCCTCTACCCCTGTGAGGGCTGGCCGAAGGAGTGCACATGAAACGCATGCTGATCAACGCGACGCAGCCCGAAGAGCGTCGCCTGGCCATTGTTGATGGCCAGAAGCTGATGGACTTCGAGACCGAAATCGAAGGCCGCGAACAACGCAAGGGCAACATCTACAAAGCGGTCGTGACCCGCGTCGAGCCCTCGCTCGAAGCTTGTTTCGTCGACTACGGCGAAGACCGCCACGGCTTCCTGCCGTTCAAGGAAATCTCGAAGTCCTACTTCCGCGAAGGCGCCAATGTGCGCGACGCGAAGATCCAGGAGTGCATCAGCAACGGCCAAGAGTTGCTGGTTCAGGTCGAAAAAGAAGAACGTGGCAACAAGGGCGCAGCGCTCACCACCTTCGTCTCGCTGGCCGGCCGCTACCTGGTGCTGATGCCCAACAACCCTCGCGGTGGTGGCGTGAGCCGCCGCATCGAGGGCGAAGACCGCGAAGAGCTGAAAGAAAACCTCGACCAGCTCGAATACCCCAAGGGCATGAGCCTGATCGCGCGCACCGCCGGCATCGGCCGCACCGCGCCCGAACTGCAGTGGGACCTGAACTACATGCTCAAGCTCTGGAGCGCCATCGACGGCGCCTCCAAGGTGGGCAAAGGCGCGTTCCTGATTTACCAGGAATCGTCGCTGGTGATCCGCGCGATCCGCGATTACTTCACCGCCGATGTCGGTGAAATCTTGATCGACACCGACGACATTTTTGAGCAAGCGCAGCAGTTCATGGCTCACGTGATGCCCGAGACGGCACACAAGGTCAAGCGCTACCGTGACGACGCCCCGCTGTTCTCGCGCTTCCAGATCGAACACCAGATCGAAACCGCCTTCAGCCGCACGGTCAACCTGCCCTCGGGCGGCGCGATCGTGATCGACCACACCGAAGCACTGGTGTCGGTGGACGTGAACTCGGCGCGCAGCACCCGCGGCAGCGACATCGAAGAAACCGCCACCCGCACCAACCTCGAAGCGGCTGACGAGATCGCCCGCCAGATGCGCCTGCGCGATCTGGGCGGCCTGATCGTGGTCGACTTCATCGACATGGAAGAGAGCAAGAACCGCCGCGACGTGGAAACGCGTCTGCGCGATGCGCTCC
>JBEAOO010000159.1:0-4294 GCA_041164825.1 Pseudomonadota bacterium
CGCCGTGAAGGACCTGGCTCCGGTGGCGATGATCGCCAAGGGCCCGTTCATCGTCGCCGTGAACAACGCCTTCCCGGCGCGCACGCCTCAAGAGCTGGTCGCCGCACTGAAGGCCGCGCCGGGCAAGTACGCCTACGCCAGCTCCGGCATCGCCAGCACGAACCAGTTCGCGACCGAGCAGCTCAAGTCGCTGAGCGGCAGTTTTGTGCTGCACGTGCCTTACAAGGGCATCGGCCCCGCGGTCACCGACCTGATCGGCAACCAGGTGCAGTTGCTGATCTCCAGCGGGCCGTCGATCATGCCGTTCGTGAAGGCCGGCCGCATGCGCGCCATCGCCGTGACCAGCGCACAGCCCAGCCCGATCGCGCCGGAGCTGCCGACCATGGCCAGCGCCGTGCCGGGCTACAACTTTGAGGCCTGGTGGGGTCTGCTGGGCCCCGCCGGCATGCCCGCCGACATCGTCGTGCGCCTGAACACCGAGGTGAACAAGGTGCTCGCCACGCCCGAGTTCAAAGACTTCCTGTTGAAGGAAGGTGCTTTGCCGGCCCCCGCCACGCCGGCGCAATTCGCCGCGACCATCGCCTCCGACATCCCGCGCTGGAAAAAGCTGGCGCTTCAACAGAACATTGTCCCGGAATGAGCGCCGCACGGCCGCCCGAAGGCGCGAAGACCCCCTTTGGGGGGCAGCGCAGTACACGAAGTGACAAGCATGGGGGCGACATGACGACCTACGATCCAACAGCCACTGCGCGCGGGCCGCTGGCCGGCGTGCGCGTGCTCGACCTGAGCGCCTACATCGCCGGGCCCTATGGCTGCACCCTGCTCGCCGACCAGGGCGCCGAAGTGCTGAAGGTCGAGCCGCCCGGCGGCGACAACCTGCGCCACTACCCGTCCACCCTGGCGGGCGAGAGCCGCGCGTTTGTGGGTGTGAACCGCAGCAAGCGCGGCATCGTGCTCGACCTGAAGCAGGCCACCGACCTGGCCCTGCTGTTGAAGCTGGTGCGCGAGGCCGACGTACTGGTGCACAACTTCCGCCCCAGCGTGCCGCAACGCCTGGGCATTGCCTACAAACAGCTGCAGGCGCTGAACCCACGGCTGATCTACTGCGCCGTCACCGGCTTTGGCAACACCGGCCCCTTGAAGGACAAGGCCGGCTACGACCAGGTGCTGCAGACCTTCAGTGGCATGTGCGACGAGCAGGGCGGGACGGGAGCGCGCGGCGGTCCGCCCGAAATCCTGTACGGCTCGGTGGTGGACTACTTCACTGCGGCCCTGGTAGCCGGGGGCGTGGCGTCGGCCTTGTATGAACGCGAGAAGAGCGGCCTGGGCCAGGAGGTTCAGGTGTCCTTGCTGCGCGCGGCGCTTACCATGCAGTCGGCGCGCCTGGTGTGGGGTGATGGCGAGCCGCGCGAGGTCAGCCGCGACATGCGCTCGGGCGGCATCACCGGCCTGCACCCCACGCGCCAAGGCCACCTGTACCTGTCGGCCAATACCACGCACTTTTGGCGCGCGCTGTGCGAGAAGACAGGGCTAATGGCGCTGCACGACGACCCGCGCTACGACAGCGTGAAGAAACGCGCCGAGCACCGCGACGAAATCGTGCCGCAATTGCGCGCCGCGCTGCAAGCACACACGGCGCTGGAATGGGAAGCCGTGTTCGGCGAATCCGTGCCCTGCGCCGCGTCACGCGGCGTGGTCGACATGTTTGACCACCCGCAGGTGCAGGCCGAAGGCATGGTCAGCCACTTCGACCACCCCAAGCTGGGCGGCTACCGCGGCTTCACCCAGGCCTGGGTCTACAGCCGCACGCCGGGGCCGGTGCCGTTTGCTGCGCCTACGTTGGGGCAGCACGACGACGTGGTGCGGGAGCGGGGGGTGGGCGACTGACGCTTGTGGGCCAGGTGTCGACGTTCGCGAGTGGCAGCTATCTGGAGCTTGGAATCTGCCTGATGGCGTTGCCAGGAAGCCGCCAACCGCCACCGGCTACTCAGTGCCCAAAGCAGTCATCCCGTCCGTTGATATAAAAATTGCCGTCCAGCGCTGTTCCTGTGTAGCCTGCGAGTTTTTTAGACGGCTAAGGGCATTTCATCCAAAAACAATCGAAGTGTTGAGGACGGCTCATTTGACCAAATCAACAATGTTCGATTGCGGCCAATTGCGTCTGGCAACTTGTGTCGCTTGACGTTTTTGGATACGCCCATTGTGTTAAGCAACGAAACAGGAACGATGGCGAATCCGGTGCCAACAGCCGCGCACGCGATCATGGCCTGATAGCTGGCGAGTTCAAGTATTCGCCCAGGATTTAGCGCACTTTGGGCAAACCACTCGATCAATCGCTTTCGGTACGAACAGCCCTGAGAAAAAGCCAGAACAGTTGCTGACTCCACATCAGCAGCATCGTTGACTGGCGCATGTTGCTTCGCTGTAATGAGCACTAGCTCTTCCTGAAACATGGGGCGACTCAAGAGGCTCGCGCCGGAAAAAGGTTCCCCCACGAAGGCGGCATCCAATTCATAGGCGGCAACTTTACGGGTCATAGCCTCTGTAGTTCCAGTCTGGAGTTCAACGTGGATGTCCGGCCACTTCCTGTGGAAGCTTGCCAAAAGCGCGGGTAGGCGACTGCCTGCTGTGCTTTCCATTGAGCCTAGCCGCAAGATGCCCCTTGCAGGAGTGGCACGCATGGCGTCTTCTGCTTCGTCTGCCAGACGAAGCAACTTCTCCGCATGCACCAGCAAGGATTGCCCAGATGGGGTGAGCACCAAATTTCGACCATGCCGTCGGAATAGCGATACGCCTAAACGCTGCTCAAGCTGTTTGACGCGTGTCGTAATGTTGCTCTGCACACGATGGAGCTGAGCAGCCGCTCGAACAACGCCGCCCTCTCGAACTACTGCACGAAATATCTCCAAAGAATCAAGATCAATAGTTCTCATTTGGTGAAATATAATTCTCAATAATTCACTTGAAAAGAATCATTATCCAGGCTCCAATGCACTTGTGTCAAAAGGAATGAATTGATGCCAGTGTTGAAAACAAAACTGACCCAGGCCTTAGGGTTGCGCCTGCCCATCCTCTCTGCACCCATGGCGTTTGCAGCTGGGGGCGCACTCGCTGCGGCAGTGACCCGCGCTGGTGGATTGGGCATCATTGGCGGTGGCTATGGGGACCCCGCATGGCTGGAAGAACAGTTTCGGGCCACTGCTGGAACGCCTGTCGGTGTGGGGTTTATATCCTGGTCGCTGCGCAAGTCGCCATCGCTCTTGACCGATGTGCTGAAGCACAAACCGCGTGCTGTCATGTTGTCCTTCGGTGATCCACGTCCTTTTGTTGAAGAGATTCGAGCGGCGCAGGCTTTATTGATCTGTCAATGCCAGGACATGGCGCATGTCATGGATGCTGTGGAAGTTGGTGCCGATATCGTCGTCGCACAGGGTTCAGAGGCCGGTGGCCACGGTGCATTGAGAGGGACGCTTTCATTTGTTCCAGAGGCCGCTGACTACCTGGCCGAAAACGCACCAGAGGCGCTGCTGGTGGCGGCTGGTGGCATCGGAGACGGGAGGGGGTTGGCAGCTGCGCTGATGCTGGGCGCGGACGGTGTGCTCCTCGGCACACGTCTATGGGCCTCTAGCGAAGCCCTGGTTCGACCGGGACACCACAAGGCCATACTTGACACCGATGGCGATGGCACGATTCGGACAACGATTGCTGACATCGCTCGCCAGATTCATTGGCCCCGAGGTTTGACGGCGCGTATCCGGCGCAACGCCTTTACCGATCGATGGCATGGACGAGAGGCGGAACTCGAAGCCTGCGTCAAAACGGTAGGGCCAGCGTATCGACAGGCTTTTGCTGAAGGAGACCCTGAAAACACGGGCGTTTGGTTTGGCGAGGCTGCCGGCCTCATTCATGCCATTGAACCCGCTGGGACCATCGTTAAAAACATGGCCGAAGACGCCGCCAAACGAATTCGCCTTCAGTCAGAAATGGTGTGAATATCGGCCATGTTCACCCCGCCTTAGTTTGTCTACGCCTCTCGCCGCGCCAAGGCCAGGAAGGCACCCAGGCCCAGCATCGTGACGCCCGATGCCCGTGTCATCAGGCGGGCGCGTGCCGCACGCGCCACATCGGACTTCAGCAGACGGTGGGCTGCGAACACGGCAATCACGTCCACCAAGGTATTGAGCGATACACAAATGCAACCCATTAACACCAGTTGCGGTACCAGTGCTTCACTCGACGAAACAAACTGCGGCAGAAAAGCCAGGAAGAACAGCGCCGTCTTCACGTTCAAGGC
>JBEAOO010000160.1:0-3372 GCA_041164825.1 Pseudomonadota bacterium
GACACGGCCTATGGCTACGCCAGCGCACCGCGCAGCGCGTTTGTGGGCGTGCGTTGGAACGCGGCCTTGTGAGCGAGCGCGCCGTGAGCATCACCCCCCATCACCTCATCGTCGGCGGCCAACGCAGTGGCAAGTCGCGCCAGGCCGAGCGCCTGGCGCAGGCCTGGCTGCGTGCCGACCCCACGCACGAGGTGACGGTGGTGGCCACGGCCCTGGCCCTGGATGACGAGATGCGCGCCCGCATCCAGCGCCACCGCGATGAGCGCCCGGCAGGCTTTGCCACCGTCGAGGCGCCCTTGCAACTGGCCGCTGCGTTGCAAGCCGCAGCCCACCCGCAGCGCCTGCTGCTGGTCGACTGCCTCACGCTTTGGCTCACCAACTGGCTGATGCCGGCGGGCGAGCCCGACGCCACAGGCTGGGCCGCAGCGAAACAAGCCTTGCTCGATGTGCTGCCGACGCTGCCCTCGCCGGTGCTGTTCGTCAGCAACGAGATCGGCTGGGGTGTGGTGCCGATGGGGCGCGCGATGCGTGCGTTTGTCGATGAGCTCGGCGGGCTCAACCAGGCCGTGGCCGGGCGCTGCGGCCAGCTCACGCTCATGGTGGCAGGCCAAGCCTGGACGCGTGATGTGATGATGAGCAGCGAGATCAACAGCAAGATCAACAGCGAGAGCGAAAGCGAGAGCGCCGCATGAAGAACCTGCCGATTCGATGGCCGCTGCTCGTGCTCTGGTTGGCCCTGGGCGCGCTCAGCGCCAGCGCCCAAACCGTGGAGGTGGTGGACGACCGCGGCGTGCGTGTGCGCATGGCGCGCCCGCCGCAGCGCATCGTCACCCTGCTGCCCTCGCTGACCGAAACCGTGTGCGCGCTCGGTGCCTGCAGCCGCGTGGTGGGCACCGACCGCTACTCCAACTTCCCCGCCTCGGTGAAGGCCTTGCCCAAAACCAACGGCCTCGACGACGCCAACGTCGAAATGATCGTGGCGCTGCAGCCCGATGTGGTGCTGCTCGCCATCTCGTCACGCGTCATCGAGCGGCTGGAGGGCTTGGGCCTCAAGGTGATCGCACTGGAACCCAAAACGCAGGCCGATGTGCAACGTGTGATTGGCAAGGTGAGCCAGGTGTTGATGGGCGACCATGGCCTGCCGACCGGTGCTGCGCTGTGGGCGCAGATTGATGCGGGCGTGAACGCGGCCGCCGCCAGCGTGCCCGCCGCAGCGCGCGGGCTGAGCGTGTACTACGAGATCGACAGCGCGCCCTATGCCGCCGGCGCCTCGTCGTTCATCGGCGAAACGCTGGCCCGCCTGGGCGGCAACAACATCGTGCCCGCCGCGCTCGGCCCCTTCCCCAAGCTCAACCCCGAGTACATCGTGCGCGCCGACCCGCAAGTGATCATGGTGGCGCAGCGCAACCTGGTGAACCTGCAAAGCCGCCCCGGCTGGGCGCGCATGCGCGCATTGCGCGATGGCCGCGTGTGCGTGTTCCAGCCCGAAGACAACGACGTGCTCTCACGCCCCGGCCCGCGCATGGCCGAGGCCGCGCGGCTGATGGCGCGCTGCTTGGGCTCGGCCGTGGCGCCGGCTGCGGGTGCTGCTGCTGCCGCATCGCCCCACACCGCCAAACACTGACCCCATGGCCCACCTGCAAGCGCACCTGCGCGCCCTCGCCTTCTTGCTGCTCGCCACCGCGGCGCTGCTGCTGCTCGGCACCGCCGTGGGCAGCAGCGGCTGGTCGCCCTGGTGGGACGCCGAGCCCATCGACGCCGCCATGGCCGAGCAAATCCTCTGGGCCATTCGCGCGCCGCGCTCGCTGGGCGCGTGGTGCGCTGGCGCGTTGTTGGCATTGGCCGGCGCCATCGCGCAAGGGCTGTTTCGCAACCCGCTGGCCGACCCGTATTTGCTCGGCTCATCGAGCGGTGCTGCGCTCGGCGTGGCGCTGCTGCTGAGCGCCATCGGCGTGTCACCTGCGGCCACCTCGCTGGCGCTGCGGCTGGGCCTCACGGGCGCCGCCTTCATCGGCGCGGTGGCCGCCGTGTTGCTCACGTTGCTGCTGGCCCAAGGCGTGGCGCAAACCATGCGGCTGCTGCTGGCCGGGGTGGTGGTGGGCGTGGTGCTGGGCTCGTGCACGGCGCTGGTGATGCTGATGTCGCCCGAGATCTTGCGCGCCATGCAGGGCTTCATGCTCGGCACCACTGGCTTTCTGAGCTGGAACAGCGTCGGCGTGTTGGCCGCCGTGTTGGCCGTGTGCCTGCCGCTGGCCCTGGCCTGCAGCCGCGCGCTCGATGCGCTGGCCTTGGGCGAACACGCGGCGCACAGCCTGGGTGTGCGCCTGGTGGCGGTGCGCATGCTGCTCGTCGGCGCGCTCGCGCTGGCCACTGGTGCGGCCGTGGCGCAAACCGGTTTGATCGCCTTTGTGGGTTTGGTGGCGCCCCATGTGGTGCGCCAGCGCTGGCATCCCACGCACACCGGTCTGCTGCTGTTGTCGACCCTGGCCGGTGGCGTGCTGCTGCTGGCGGCCGACATCGCCGCGCGCTGGCTGCTGGCGCCGGCCGAGTTGCCGGTGGGCGTGCTCACCGCGCTGTTGGGCGGCGCGTATTTGTTGTGGTTGATGCACCGCCGGCCGGTGTTCGGAGGTGAGGCATGAACCCGCACACCGCCCCCCTGAGCGCCAGCCTGCACGCCGTGCGCCTGCAGCACTGCCCCGTGCTCGGCGCCATCGAGGTGGCCGCCGCCGCGGGCCAATGGACGGCCATCGTCGGCCCCAACGGCGCGGGCAAATCCACGCTGCTGCGTGCGCTGGCGGGCTTGCAGCCGGCCGAAGGCGTGGTTCGCCTGGGCGGCACACCACTGGCCGATTGGCCCGCCAAAGCGCGTGGCCGCGAGCTGGCCTGGCTGGGTCAAAACGAAAGCGGCGCCGGTGACCTCACCGCATTTGACGTGGTGATGCTCGGCCGCCTGCCGCACCAAGCATGGTTGGCGGGCCCGAGTGGCGCCGACCACGCCGCCGTGCGCACCGCCATGGACCAGACCGCGAGTTGGCCCTGGCGCCACCGCCAGCTCAGCACGCTCTCAGGCGGCGAGCGCCAGCGCGTGTTGCTCGCGCGCGCCCTGGCCGTGCAAGCGCCGGTGCTGTTGATGGACGAGCCGCTGGCCCACCTCGACCCGCCGCACCAGGCCGACTGGCTGCTGATCGTGCAAGCGCTGCTGGCGCGCGGCGTGGCCGTGGTCAGCGTGCTGCACGAGCTGAGCATCGCCCTGCAGGCCCACACGCTGTGGGTGATGGCGCGCGGCCAAGTGGTGCACCAAGGCGCGCCCGGCGACGCCGCCACCCACGCCGCGCTGCAAACCGTGTTCGACCACCGGCTCAAGCTGGTGGC
>JBEAOO010000161.1:0-2865 GCA_041164825.1 Pseudomonadota bacterium
GGGTGCCCGCGGCGTACGCTTCGTCGGTGTGCAAGGGGTAGTGGTCGCCAGTCAGGCCGGAGAACACCGTCAGATCCCCGATGTCCACGGTGCGTCCGCGTGTGATCACCACGTCGCCAACAGCGAAGTCATCGAAGGTCTTGTCCTGTGGGTCGTTCCAAATGCGAGCGCTCATCAGATTCCTTTAAAACAATCATTTGTTTTTACGCACTGTATGTCCGATGCGGAGCAACGTCAAGACCGTTTGAGCAAATGCTGAGTTGTCGGTCCGGGGTCGTCTTCGTTGACCACATCCGCCGTGAAGAGTATCATAAACAAATGATTGTTTTAATTGCAAAGGGAGATGCCATGACGCCATGGGCGCGCGCTCACGTTGGAGTGCTTCTATGAGCGGCGTCGCTGAGAACGTCGTTATCGCCGGCGGCGGGCTGGCTGCCGTGCGCACCGCCCAGGCGCTGCGTGATTCGCAGCACAGCGGCCCGATCACCCTGCTGAGTGCCGAAGGCGTGCTGCCGTATGACCGCCCGCCCTTGTCCAAGGGCTATCTGCTCGGCAAGGTGGGCGATGACAAGCTTCAGCTGCTGACGCAAGAGAAGCTGGCTGCGCTCGCCATTGAGGTTCGGCTCGGCAGTGGCGCCATCGGCCTTGACCGGGCGGCTCGGCAGGTGTTGTTGTCGGACGGGCGATCGGTCGAGTACGGACGGCTTGTTGTGGCCACTGGCGCGCGCCCGATGCGTTTGCCGCAGTTCGAGGGCTTTGACAATGTGCACGTCTTGCGCACCGTGGCGGACGCCCGTCGGCTTCGTGAGGTGCTGCTGCCTGGCAGGCGTCTTGGCATTGTCGGGGCGGGCTTCATCGGGCTGGAGATCGCTGCCACGGCACGAGAAGCGGGCTGCTCGGTGACGATGGTTGAAATGGCTTCGGCACCGTTGGCCGCCATCCTCGGGGCAGAGCTTGGCGCGTGTGTGCAGCGCTTTCACGAGCGCCGAGGCATCCAATTTCATTGCGGCACGGGCATCGCCGCCGTGCGTGGCGACGCCAGCGTCAACGCAGTGGAATTGGCCAACGGTGCGCTGGTTGATGTCGATGCCATGGTGGTCGGCGCGGGCCAAATTCCCAATGTCGAATGGTTGCTCGACAGCGGGCTGGCGTTGCACCGCGGTCTAGTGTGTGACGTTCATGGCCGCACCGAAGATCCATCGGTCTTCGGTGTTGGCGACGTGGTCTGCACCCAGGTTGGCGAGACGTTTCACCCCACGCGCCAGTGGACGGCGGTGACCGAGCAGGCGCGGCGTGCCGCTGATGCCCTGCGCGGAAAGACCGAGCCTGGCCCGGTGATCGAGGACAACTACTTCTGGTCAGACCAGCATGGCTTGCGGCTCCAGTTTGCGGGGCAGATGCCCGCCGAAGCCCGTCTGGTGTGGATCAACGGTGGGCCGCTGGAGGACCGATTTGCGGTGCTGTGCTGCAGTCGCGATGAAGTCGCAGCCGTCTTGAGTCTGGGCTGTCCACGAGAATTTCTCGTTCACAGCATGCCGCTGCGGCGCGGCGAGCGCGCCGCAGCGCCCCTGGCTTGACCCGTGATCGCGACGCCTGCAGTTGCGGCTCGACTGTCTGGTTGAGCCCCATCACCCATTGATGGCAGCACCGACGAGTGAATGAATCGCCCAAAATGCCCAAACGTTTGTTTCGAATAATTTCTCTGTAAAATCTTCGGCAGCGCGCGCTGGCAAGCCCTGCTTGCGCGAAACCAGAGGACGGTATCCCGTGGCGAAGAAGTCGACGAAAAATATCAGCACACGCGAGGCCATCACGGAGGTGGCCGTTAAGTTGTTCAGCGAGCATGGTTACACCGGCACAACGATGCGAGACATCGCCACGGCCGTGGGTGTGCTTCCTGGCAGCCTTTATGCGCACATCGACAGCAAGGACACCTTGCTGCTCGAAATTGTGACGGAGGGGATCTCGCGCTTCCTTGGCATCGAGGGTGCGATCAACGACACGGTCACGACCGCCAGCGAGAAGCTGCGTGCAGCCATCCGTTGGCACATCGACGTGGTGGCCAAAGACCCCGAGCGCACACTCGTGGTCTTTCACCAGTGGCGTTTTTTGGAAGAGCCCAACCGCACCACTGCGCTCGCCATGCGCAGACGGTATGCCGAGGCGTTCTTTCGAATCATCGACCAGGGAAAGGCCAGCGGTGAATTCAGCCCCAGCTTGGACACCCGGGTGTCGGTGTTCGGCATTCTGGGGGCGTTGAACTGGGTGCCAGAGTGGTTCGATCCCAAAGGCTCGATGCCTGCCACCGAGATTGCTGACCGGCTCGCCGACACTTTGCTCTTCGGGCTGGGAAACACACCCTCTTGGGCAAACGGCACCGTTGGCGCATCGACTGCCATCTCGGAAAAAACCGCACGAAAGGCGCGCAAGCCGAAAGCCGGCGTTTAACGGTCGGTCCGGAGCGGTCCGGGGCCCGTTCCGGGCCTGTGCACGGCGTTTCACAGTCCGACGCCGCTCGTCGGCGCGTGCCCTGGACTCAGGCCGGCGCCAGCACGGAAACCTGGGCACCTGCTCAGAGGGGCGGGCAGCGGCTCGTGTGACCCACCGGTCGCGAATCGCTGAGGGTTGCACCCCTTGACATCCACCTCTGCTGCTTTTAAATTACAAAACAACTGTTTGTTTTGTGTTGTCTCAATTTGACCAGCAGAGGAAACCATGAATCAGCCCAGCCGATGCCCCATTTCACAGCGGAACCCCGACGTCAAAACGGAGTCCGGTGCGCCGACGCCGGAGGAGCTCAAGGCCAAATTTGGCCGCGACATCTTCCGCGATTTCGACTACGACGATCCGAAGTTCAATGACAAT
>JBEAOO010000162.1:0-6845 GCA_041164825.1 Pseudomonadota bacterium
CTCAAGCGCCCTGCGACATCAATGCCACGCCCTTGACCTGCGCATGCAGCTGCTCGCCGGCTTGCAGGGCCAGCGTGTCGGCACTGCGGCGGGTGATGCGGGCCAGCAGCGGTGCGCCGGCATCACCGCCTGGGCTCAGGGCATGCAGTTGCAGCAGCACGGTGCTGCGCTCGGCGTGCAGGCTGTGCAAGCGCACCGGGAGCACATTGAGCACGCTGGTCTCGGTGGGCGCGTGGCGGGTCACGCTCACATCGCGCGCCAACACGCGCGCGCGCACCGGGGCGCCCACGGCGTGTGCGGTGGCGCCCACCCACAGGTGCCCGCCGGCAAAGGCGATGCGGCTCAGGCCATAGGGCGTGTCGTGCTCGGCCACTTGGGCGTCAATCACCACGCCGGCCTCGTCGTGCTGGCTCAGTGGCAGATCGGGGCGGGCCAGCAGCTCGCTCAAGGGCCCGCTGGCCAAGGTACGGCCGCTGTCCATCAGCACCAGGTGGTCGGCCAGGCGCGCCACCTCATCGAGCGCGTGCGTCACGTAAACAATGGGCATCGCCAACTCGCGCTGCAGCCGCTCCAGGTAGGGCAGCACCTCGGCCTTGCGGGCGGCATCGAGCGCGGCCAGCGGCTCGTCCATCAACAACAAGCGCGGCGCGGTGGCCAGCGCGCGGGCAATGGCCACGCGCTGGCGCTCGCCGCCCGACAAGGTGGCGGGCCGGCGCGCCAGCAGCGGGCCGATGCCGAGCAGATCGATCACCGCGTCGAGCGCAAAGCGTTGCGCCTCGGCGCCCGCGCGGCGTTGGCCAAACGCGAGGTTGTCGCGCACGCTGAGGTGTGGGAACAGCGCGGCCTCTTGAATCACATAACCGAGCGGCCGCTGATGCGTGGGCAGCCAGCGTTGCTGCGCGTCGTCTTGCCACACGTCGTCGCCCAGCTGCACGCGGCCTTGCGCGCGCTCCAGGCCGGCGAGTGCGCGCAGCAGCGTGGTTTTGCCGCAGCCCGAGGGGCCGAACAGCGCGGTGACGCCGCGGGCGGGCAGGTCGAGCGCCACATCGAGCGTGAAGGTCGGGCGCTGCAGTGTCAAGGTGGCGAGCAAGCGGCTCATGCGGTGCCTCCGCGCTGCGCATCGCGTGCGGGCCGGTTGACCCCATACAGCGTCACCAGCACCGCCAGCGCAAACACCACCAGCCCCGCGGCCAAGCGATGCGCTTCGCCAAACTCGCCTGCCTCCACATGCTCGTAAATCGCCACCGACAGCACGCGCGTGCTGCCGGGGATGTTGCCGCCGATCATCAGCACCACGCCAAACTCGCCCACGGTGTGCGCAAAGCCGAGCACGCTGGCGGTGACAAAACCGGGCCGGGCCAGCGGCACGACCACGTTGAAGAACGTGTCCAGCGGGCCGGCGCGCAGCGTGGCAGCGGCCTCCAACATGCGCTCCGGAATCGCCTCAAACGCCTGCTGCAAAGGCTGCACCACAAACGGCATGGAGTACAGCACCGACGCCACCAGCAGCCCGCCAAAGGTGAAGGGCAGGCGCCCCCAGCCCATGGCCTGTGTGAACTGGCCCACCGGCCCGTTCGGGCCCATCAGCAGCAGCAGATAAAAGCCCAGCACCGACGGCGGCAGCACCAGCGGCAGCGCCACCAGCGAGGCCGCCACCGGCTTGATCGCCGAGCGCGTGCGGGCCAGCCACCAGGCCAGCGGTGTGCCCACCAGCAAGAGCAGCAGCGTGCTCAGGCCGGCGAGTTGCGCCGTGAGGCGCAGGGTGGTCCAGGTGGCGTCGCTCATCGGCTCGTCATCACGGTGGTGGGTGGGTGTGCTTCAGCGCACCAGGTAGCCGTAGCTCTGGATCACCGCCTTGGTGGCGGGGCTCTTCAGGTAGGCCAGCAGCGCTTGCGCGGCGGGCTTGCCGGCACCGGTTTTCAGCAGCACCGCGTCTTGGCGGATTTCGCCATAGAGCGAAGCCGGCACACGCCACACCGAACCCTGCATCGGCTTGCCCGGCACAGCCACTTGCGACAGCGCCACAAAGCCCAGCTCGGCGTTGCCCGTGCTGACGAACTGGTAGGCCTGCGCGATGGTTTCGGCCAGCACGATCTTGGGCGCCACCGCCTCACTCAGTCCCTTGGCCTTGAGCACCTCCATGCCCGCCTGGCCATAGGGCGCGAGCTTGGGGTTGGCGAGGGCGAGGTGGGCGTAGCTGCCCTTGGCGAGCACGGCGCCTTGGTCGTCCACCAGCCCAGGCGTGGCGCTCCACAACACGAGTTGGCCGATGGCGTAGGTGAAGTTGCTGCCGCTCACGGCCAGGCCGTCGGCAATCAGTTTTTTGGGCGTCTCGTCGTCGGCCGCAATCAACACCTCAAACGGCGCGCCGGCCACGATCTGGCTGTAGAACTTGCCGGTGGCCCCCGAGGTGATCTTGAGCGTGTGGCCGCTGCTGGCGGCAAAGCCTTCGGCGATCTGGCCCAGCGGGCCGGCAAAGTTGGCGGCCACGGCCACGGTCACTTCGTCGGCATGGGCGGCGGGCAGGGTCAGCAGCAGGGCGGTGGCCAAGGCGGCCAGGGCAGGGCGGTTCATCAGGGCGGGCATGGTTTCTTCACTCCATCCAGGTTCAAGCATTTAGGCAAGCAAGCGATCAATCAACGACGGCCAGAATCACGCTCGACACTTTGAAGAACGCGCACGCCCGTGCGCCTTCGCTCAAGCCGAGCGTGCTCACCGACTCCTGCGTCACCACCGCGGTGGCCGTGCGGCCCTGGCCCAGGTCCAGCGTCACTTCGGCGTTCACGGGGCCGCTCACCACGCGCTGCACCGTGCCCCAGAGCTGGTTGCGCGCACTCACGCGCAGCCCCTCGTCGGTCATCAACAGCAGCGACGAGGACTTGATCAGCGCCATCACCTCGGCGCCTACCGCCAGCTGCAGGTTCTCGGCCGAGGCGCGCGTGACGACGGCGGCGATCTCCAGGTCCTCGGCCACCTGCACGATCACCTCATAGTCCACCGGCCCTTCGCGCAGGCCCACCACCGTGCCGACAAACTGGTTGCGCGCGCTGGTGCGCACCGACATGCGCCGCAGCAGGCGCTGAAAGTCTCGCACCTCGCCACCCGGCGCATCGGCAAACTGGCCGGCCAGGCGGTCCAGCGCCTGCTGGTACTCACGCTCCACCGCGCGGTACATGGCGACCACGCGCCGGCCGTGATCGGTGAGCTGGGTGCCACCGCCCGCACGGCCGCCGGTGGCGCGGTCCACCAGCGGGCGGTCGGCCAGGTTGTTCATCGCGTCCACCGCGTCCCAGGCCGATTTGTAGGACATCGGCACATGCTTGGCGGCGTGGGTGATGGAGCCGTGTTCCTCGATCGCTTCGAGCAGCTTCACGCGCGTGTCGCCGAGGAAGGTGCCCAGCTCGGTGCTCACTTCGAGCCGACCGGTCAGGCGTGGGGCCTTGCGTTTGCTGGTGGGGGTGCTTCGTGCACCACGGTCAGGACGCGGGGTTGTGGTCTGTGGCATATGACGGTGACGAGGTTGGTGCGGCGGTGTCGCGGCATGGTGCAGCCCGCGTCTCTGAAGTCATTGGCGTTATGGTTGCGACAAACACCGCGTGGCACGTAAGGTGCAAGTGTCGGCTTGTCGACAAACGTTATATCTTTCAGGATACAACGCAAGCGGCATGCCAACGCAAACATCCCTTCACTCTTCAGGAAGAACAGCATGTCCACGTCCTCCTTCAAAGTCAGCGCCCGCAACGTGTTCCCAGGCACCGTGACGGCCATCACCAGCGGTGCGGTCAACGATGAGGTCAGCCTGGTGCTGCCCGGTGGCGACACGGTGGTCGCCGTGGTCACCCATGCCAGCGTGCGTGACCTCGGGCTCGCCGTCGGTGGTGCGGTGATGGCGGTGATCAAGGCGCCGTGGGTGATCGTGGCGGCCGGCGACGGCGGCCCACGTTTCTCCGCGCGCAATCAGTTGGCCGGCAAGGTGACGGCGGTGAAGGCCGGTGCGGTGAACGCTGAAGTGGCGATCACGCTGCCCGGCGGCACGGTGGTGCACGCGGTCGTCACGCAAGAGGCGGTGGGTGAGTTGGGCCTGGTGGTGGGGGCCCAGGCGCGGGCCATCATCAAGGCCAGTCATGTGATTTTGGCGGTTTGATGGGGGTGCGCGGCGGGGCGCTGAGGCGTGTGGCAGCGGCCCGTTGGGATGGCTTGGCGCTGCGCGCGGCTGGGTCTGGTTGCCTTGCGGTGCAGCGCGCCGGGTCCCGCCCCGGCGGGCGTGTAACTTTCTTCTGTTGGCCCAGAAGAAAGTCACCAAAGAAGAGGTCCTGAAGAGCCATGTGACCGCGCATCTGCGTCGAAGGGCTCTGTTGATGGCGGCTCGCTGACGTTGGGCCCACCGCGCGTCCGTCGCCGGCTCGCTGGGCTGGTGGCGGCCCTGCGGGCCGCTGGGCCGTCGCGGGCTCGGCCCAGTGTTCGCAACTCGGGTGGCGTTTGTGAGCGAACCGCGGCGCGCCAAGGATGTCCGCGCCGCAGGCCAAGCGAGCGCAGCAAAGCGTGCGGCCCGCAGGGTCGCCACCAGCCCAGCGAGCCGGCGACGGACGCGCGGTGTGGCGCATGGCCTTGGCCGTGATCAACAGAACCCATCGAGGCCAAGGTTTGGCAGGATGGATTCAGGCCCTCTTCTTTGGTGACTTTCTTCTGGGCCAACAGAAGAAAGTTACCCGCCATGCCGGGGCGGAACCCGGCGGGCTGCCACGCACGGCAAACAACCCCAGCAGCGCGCAGCGCCAAGCCGAATCAAGGCGCATCAAACCCAATCAATGCTCCCGCGCATGATTCTTCGTATGCAGCGGCAACCCCACCACCAACGGCGTCCCATTGAGCTTCACGCAACACGACAAGCGCGACTGCGCCTCCAGCCCCCAAGCACTGTCGAGCTGGTCTTCTTCATCCTCACTCGCCGCCGGCAAGCTGGCTGCCCCCTCGCGGATGTAGACGTGGCACGTGGCACAAGCCCCCACCTTTTCGCAGGCATGCTCAATCTCAATGCCCGCCTTCAGCATCGCGTCCACCAGCTTCTGGCCGATGTGGCCGTCGACGCTCAGCCCCTCGGGGCAGAGGTCCGGGTGCGGCAACACGCGCACCGCGCTCGGTGGCTTGGCCGCCTTGGGCGCTTTGGCCGCTGATTCGGCGGGGGGCGTGGTGGTGGGGCTGTCGCTGCTCATGGGGTGGGCTTTCAGTGCGTGAATGCGGGCGCGCACACGGGCGCGGGGATGAGCGGTGTGGGCCTCAGGCGTCAGGCGTCAGGCGACAGCGGTGGGCGCGGGCGTCACCCGCGTGGTGGTAGCTTCAGCGTCAGCTGAGGACGCGCGCGCGCCGCCATCGAGCGCATCAATGCGCTGCCCCGACAAGGCCTCGCGCACCCGCGCATCCATGCGCCGTCCGGCAAACGGCGTGGTGGCTTGGTTGAGCCCATCGCTGGCGCGGCGCAGCACGTCGCGCATCGCCTTTTGCTCGGCCGCGTTGCCGCCTTCGCTTTGCGCGCATTGCTCCAAGCCATCGGCCACGTCTTGCATGGCGCGAAGGATGGCGAACTGCTCTTTGGGCAGCAGCAGCGCGCCGTCTTGATGCAGCGCGGCGTCCACGGCGTCGAGCAACTGGCGGCCTTCTACCTCGGCCTCGCGCAGCATGCGCGCCGCGGCGTCAAACTCGGCGTGGCCGATGGCGTCGCGCAGCATGCCGGCCACCTCGTCGTTGGCCAGGCCGTGGCTGGGCTTCACCTCCACATGCGCCATCACGCCGCTGACCTGCTCTTGCGCGCTCACGCTCAGCAGCCCGTCGGCATCGATCTGAAACGTGACGCGGATGCGCGCCGCGCCCGCCACCATCGGCGGGATGCCGCGCAGCGTGAAGCGCGCCAGCGAGCGGCACTCGCTCACCAGCTCGCGCTCGCCTTGCACCACGTGCATGGCCATGGCGGTTTGGCCATCCTTGAAGGTGGTGAACTCCTGCGCGCGCGCGGTGGGCACGGTGGAGTTGCGGGGGATCACTTTTTCCACCAAGCCGCCCATGGTCTCCAGACCCAGCGAGAGCGGGCACACATCGAGCAGCAGCAAACCGTTGTCGCCCACCGCGCGGTTGCCCGCCAGCTGATCGGCCTGGATGGCCGCGCCCAGCGCCACCGCTTCATCGGGGTTGATGCCGGTGTAGGGCGTGCGGCCAAACAGCTCGGCCACCGCGCGGCGCACTTGCAGCAAGCGCGTCGAGCCCCCCACCAGCACCACGCCGTCCACCTCGGCGGCCTTCAACCCGGCGTCGCGCAGCGCGCGCTTCACGGGGCCCAGCGTGCGCGCCACCAGCGGCTCGACCAAGGTGTCGAAGATCGGCCGGGTGAGCAGCGCGCTGGCCTGGCGGCATTGCACGGTGACATGCTCGACGTCAGACAGCGCCTCTTTGGCTTGCCGCGCCGCAGCGCGCAAGGCGCCGGCATCGGCCGGGCCCCAGGCCTGGGTGCGGTCTTGCGCGCAAAACCACTCGACGACGGCCTGGTCCACATCGTCGCCGCCGAGCTGTGCGTCGCCGTTGGTGGACAGCACCTCGAACACACCGCGTGTGAGCCGCAAGATGCTCACGTCAAACGTGCCGCCGCCCAGGTCATACACCACGTAGACGCCTTCGCTGGCGGTGTCGAGGCCATAGGCCACGGCCGCCGCAGTGGGCTCGTTGAGCAGGCGCAGCACGTTGATGCCAGCGGCCAGGGCGGCGTCTTTGGTGGCCTGCCGCTGCGCGTCGTCAAAGTAGGCCGGCACGGTGATCACCGCGCCCACCAAGGCGCCGCCCAGCGCGGCTTCGGCGCG
>JBEAOO010000163.1:0-12566 GCA_041164825.1 Pseudomonadota bacterium
CGCTGGCCGAGGCCGGTGCTCGGAGCGCTGTGCCGCATTCGCTTTGCTCTGTGTCCTCCGCCGGCCGCAGGCTGGCGGAAGACACGGAGCACATCGGCCCGGCCCATCACCGCCCGAGCACCCATCACCGCCAAAGCACCCATCGTCGAACGGTAAGCGCAACGCCAAAGCCCAGCACGGGGCAGAATCAACCGCGTCCACCGCCTCATCACCTGCCCGCCATGCCCACCGCCACGCCCCACCCCATCCAGGCCGTCATTTTCGACATGGACGGCCTGCTGCTCGACACCGAAGGCCTCTACACCGAGGCCACGCAGCTGATCGCGCAGCGCTATGGCAAAACCTTTGGCTGGGACATCAAGCAGCACACCATCGGCCTGGGCAAGGTGCCGCTGGTCACCTACCTGTTGCAGGCGCTCGACTTGCCGCTGGGCATGGATGAGTTCTTGACGATGCGCGAGCCGCTGCTGCGCGAGCGCTTTGTGAAGGCCGATGCCATGCCCGGCGCCGAAGCCCTGGTGCGCCATCTCAAGCGGCACGGCGTGCCCATCGCCGTGGCCACCAGCTCCAGCCTCGACTACTTTGAGCTCAAGACCACGCGCCACAAAGACTGGTTCGCGCTGTTTGACGCCATCGTCACACCCGATGACCCCGAGGTGGGCGCGGCCAAGCCGGCGCCCGATTTGTTCCAGGTGGCGGCGCGCCGCATTGGTGCCGACCCGGCGCACACGCTGGCGTTTGAGGATTCACCCTTCGGCGTGCAGGCCGCCGTGGCTGCGGGCATGCGCGTGATCGCCGTGCCCGACCCGGCCATGCCGCGTGCGCGCTACACACTGGCCAGCGGCATCTTAAGCAGCCTGACCGAACTCGACCTCGCGGCCTGGGGCCTGCCGGAGCTCACCGCATGAGCTTCAAGCTGAACCTGCCTTGGGCCGCGCTGTGGCTCACCGCCGTTTGCACCACTGCCTGCACCACCTCGCCCATGAGCCCTGCCACCCCTGATGCTGCCGATGCCCTGCGCTGGAACCCCGCGCGTTTTGAGACCCAGCAGCTGAGCGTGAACGGCCAAACAGTCACCGTGCGCGCGTTTGAAAACATCGTCTACGTGCGCCAGCCGGTGGACACCACCTACCAGGTGATGAACGTCTACGTGCCCGAGGCCTACTTCCACGGTCAGGCCGTGGGCGGCTACACGGCGCGCACCGCACCGATCTTTTTGCCCAACAACGTGGGCGGCTACATGCCTGCCAAACCAGGCACCGCCCAGCCCGCCGCCCAAGGCCCCAATGCGGGCAAGCTGAGCACCATCGCGGTGGCGCTGTCAAAAGGGTATGTGGTGGCCTCACCGGGCGCGCGCGGCCGGCCGACAAAAGACGCCAATGGCGTCTACACCGGCAAGGCGCCTGCCGCCATCGTCGACCTCAAAGCCGCGGTGCGCTGGCTGCGTTTCAATGACGCCGCCCTGCCCGGTGACGCCGAAAAAATCATCGCCAACGGCACCAGCGCCGGTGGCGCGCTCTCGGCCCTGCTGGGCGCCAGTGGCAACCACACCGATTACGCCTCCCACCTGGCTGCGCTCGGCGCGGCCGATGCGCGCGACGATATCTTTGCCGTGTCGGCCTACTGCCCCATCACCAACCTGGAGCACGCCGACGCGGCCTACGAGTGGCAGTTTCAGGGCGTCAACGACTACCGCAAGATCGAGATCTCGATGCTCGACTTCAACATGCAACGCAAGGAGGTGGCGGGCACCTTGAACGCAGCGCAGATGGACGTGTCGAACGCGCTGGCGCCGGGCTTTCCGGTCTACGTCAACGGCCTGAATCTGCGCAGCGCCAGTGGACAGGCGCTGACGCTGGATGCCGCTGGCAACGGCCCGTTCAAAGACGCCGTGGCGGCGCAGCTGATGGCCTCGGCCCAGCGCGCGCTTGATGCAGGCACCGACCTCTCAGCGGCCACCTGGCTGCGCATCTCGAACGCCCAAGTCACGG
This sequence comes from Pseudomonadota bacterium, assembly GCA_041164825.1. GTDB lineage: Bacteria > Pseudomonadota > Gammaproteobacteria > Burkholderiales > Burkholderiaceae_C > JBEAOO01. Next base: position 1,992 of record JBEAOO010000163.1, read on the forward strand.
GCATCGACTTCGCTGCCTACGTGCATGCCATCGGCCGCATGAAGCAGCCGCCGGCCTTTGACGACCTGGCCCTGGCCTCGGGCGAAAACCAGCTGTTTGGCACCGCCCACATGGACACCCAACACTTCACGGCCTACTCGGCCGCGCACCACAGCGGCACGGCTGCCGGCGGCAGCAGCGCCGACCCGCAGACCGTGAGAATGATGAACGCCATGGCCTACCTCGGCGCACCGGGCGCCCGCAACGCGCCGCACTGGCGCGTGCGCCATGGCAGCGCCGACCGCGACACGGCCCTGGCCGTGCCCTTCATCTTGGCCACCACCTTGCAGCAACAGGGCAAGACGGTGGACTTTGCGCTGCCCTGGAACGTGCCACACAGCGGCGACTACGACCTCGATGCCTTGTTCAGCTGGATGGCCGCTGTGGCCACCCAGCCGCGCTGACAGCCCGTCACCATCGCGCCCTGCCCTCGCTCGCTCCACCCTGCCCGCCCGCCACACCACGCTCATGACCCGACTCGACAACGAACACCAACGCCTTTACCGCTGGGCTGCTGATGGCTGGGCTGCTGATCCTTCGGCGGATGACCGTTCGGCGGATGACGCGGGGTTGGCCGCTGGCGACGACAGCGTGCGTGCCGCCGCGCTGACGCTGTCGGCCCCAGCCGATTGGTCGCTGCTCTCGGCAGTGTGGCGCGGGGTGCAGGCTGAGCTCGGGCTGCCGGCGCCGGCGATTGCGGTGTCGGGCCTTGATGGCTACCAGCTGTGGTTTTCGTTTGCCCACCGGCTGCCCAGCGCGCAGGCGCAAGATTTTCTCGACGCCTTGCAAGCCCGCTACCTGCCCGAGGTGGCGCCGCGCCGCATCGCGACCCTGCCGGCCGCTGAGCACCACGACATGCCGCTGCCGCCGCTGCAAACCCGCAGCGCGGCGGGCGATGAGCGCTGGTCGGCGTTTGTCGCCCCTGACCTGGCGCCCGTGTTTGCCGACACGCCCTGGCTCGACACCCTGCCCAACCCCGATGGGCAGGCCGATGTGTTGAGTCGGCTGCGCAGCATCACGCCCGACGAGTTGCTGGCCGCGCGGATCGCGCTCGGGCTTGATGCCCCGGCGCCACTGCCCGCCAGCGCTGCGGTGGCAGCGGCTGCTGCCGACCCTGCTGCCGGCAACGCGACAACGCCGTCGGCAGCGCAAACACAGACGCTGCTGTACCCGTTGATCGGCCACGCCAACCCGCGCGCCTTTTTGCAAGCGGTCATGAACGACCCCACCGTGGCGCTGGCCCTGCGCATCGACGCCGCCAAAGCACTGCTTTGAGCCACGGCAACCACGCCCGCAGGCGGCCATCCGTGGCCATAAGGCTGGCTTAACAGGCGGGCTGCACAATCTCCTCAAACCAAACTTTGGGGAGCCCCATGAATTCGTCAAACACCACCCACTACGACGGCGTCAGCCGCGCCTTCCACTGGCTCACGGCGGTCGCCGTGGTGGTGGCCTTCATCCTCGGCCCGGGCGGCTTTGGCCGCCAGATGCACGACGGCCTCGACCCCGCCACCCGCTGGGACATCGTGTGGCACGAGTCCCTCGGCATCACGGTGTTTGTGCTCACCGTGCTGCGCCTGATCTGGGTGCTGGTGCGCCCGGCCGCGCCGCAATTCGAGATGGCCGTGTGGATGAAGCTGGCCTCCAAGCTCGCCCACCTCGGCCTCTGGGCCCTGATGCTGTCCCTGCCCATCACCGCCATCTTGGCGCTCGGCGGCGAAGGCCACCCGCTGACGCTGCTGGGCGGCATCCGTGTCAACGAGATGCCCGTCATCGCCAACTCGCCCTTGGCTGAGCTGGCCGATTGGGGCGAGGTGCACGGCCTGCTCGGCGATGTGCTGATCTGGCTCGCCGGCCTGCACGCCGTGGCCGCGATCTACCACCACGTGAAGCTGAAAGACGGCGTGCTGCTGTCGATGCTGCCGGGCCGCCGCAGCCGCTGAACCTCGTGTCGAGATCCAGGCCGCGCAGGACCGAGGGCATCTGGTCTTGTTGGATTGAGGCAATGAGCGTCGCACACGCGTTGGCGTTCGCGTTCGCGTTCGAAGGTATCGAAAGTTCAGCAGGCAGCGACGGCCTTTCTGAGCGCTGAGGCTCACCTCATGCCGAGGCCGGTGCTCGGAGCGCTGTGCCGCGTTCGCTTTGCTCCGTGCCCCGCCGGCCTGCGGCTGGCTTTCCTTGACCTGCGCAAAGCGAATGCGGCCCATCGCCGCTCTCGCGCCAAACCTCTCGCCAAACCTCGTGGTTCGAACTCAGGAGCTCGACCACAGAAGGCTTCCCAGCCTCAGCACTCGGCCGCTTGTGAGGCCTTCGCCCGCGCACGCCAAAACGCCACATCAAACAACTGCTCAGCGCCGCTGCGCTCGTTGACCAGCCAAAACTGGTGCCCATCGGGGCTCAGCCGCAGCACCTCGCCCACATGGCGCCCGGCGCTCACACGCCTACCCAGCGCGTTGCGCGGAAAGTCGGCGTGCGCGGCCAGGTCCTGCAAGGGCACGGCGGCCCGCGCATCACCGTGCAAGCGCAGGCGTTGCACGATGGGCGCGAGCCAAGGGTTGCGGGCATCGGCCGGCGACAAGAACACCAGCACCTTGGCCTGCGCACGGCTCAGCGCCACGTTCACCAGTCGCCCGGCTTCCTCGGTCTGCAAAAAGGGCTGGCTGCCGTCCACCGGGTCCAACAACACCACCGGTGCCTCGCTGCCCTGGGCGCGGTGCACGGTGCTGACGCGCACAGCGTCGGGCACGCCACGGGCGCGCAGGCACTGGCGGATCAGCGCACGTTGGGCGCGAAAAGGGGTGAGCACGATCAGCTCGTGCGGCAGGCAATGTGGGGCATCGGTGGGGGCCGGCGCATGGCCGCGTGCGTCGCCAGGATCCACGTCGCCAGCTTCCACGTCACCCAGCGGCCCATCGCCAACCGGTGCGCCACGGCCCGGCATTTCACCGCCCAACGCTGCCGCCACCACATCGGCCACCGCCTCGGCCGATTCGCGCCGCACCGGGCCGCGCTCGGCCGCCGACCACGCGCCGTTTGTCTTCAGCGCATGCACATGCACATGGGTGTTGGCCGCCATGCCGGGCAGCGCACGGCTGCGCGCGGCCCGCCAAGCGGGCGAGGCCTGCGCATCGGCCGCCACGCGCAGCGCGCCGTCGTAAAACAAGTCGCTGACGAGCTCGCTGATCGGGCCGGCCATGCGCGATTGTTCGTTGAGCAGCGCCACCGACGCGCCGCTTGGCGGCTTCTCGGCAAAGGCGGAGCGGCCCAGCCAGCGGCGCGCGCCGCGGTCGCTGCTGCGCAGCACTGGCGAGAGCTGCTGCGGGTCGCCCGCAAACAAGCGCGCGCGACCCAACGGCATCAGCACCAGCGCGTGCGCCAAGCTCACTTGGCTGGCCTCGTCAAACACCAGCAGGTCAAACGGCGGGCTCTCGCCATCGGGCGCCAACTGGCGCAAGGTCTTGAGCGTGAAGGCCGCGCGCGTGGTGGTCATGCTGGCCAGACGGCAGCGCTGCAGCACCTGCAGCGAGGCGGCCCGCAGTTCCTCGCGCAGCGCGGCCACGCGGTCGGCCCAGGCCTTCAGGGCGCTGGCATCGCGCGACGATGGGCGCCCGGCCTCGGCCCGGGCCAAGCGCGCAATCAGGCCGTGGTCGCCGGTGGGAATCAAATGCTCGCGGCCGGCATAGGCCGCCGCGTCAAAGCGCGTGCCCAGGCGCTGCACGGCGCCGCGGCAGGCATCGCGGCGGCCTTTCTCCAGCGCTTTGTCGACCGCGAGGGTGGCGAGATCCACCGCTTGGTTGGTGGTGGAGAGCAACAACACGCGCGCCTCGGGCCGGCGATCCAGGTACTCGGCCAGCAGCACGCCCAACGTGGTGGTTTTGCCGGTGCCGGGCGGGCCCCACATGAAGGCGCTGCTGTGCTGCACCAGCGTCAGCGCCTGGCGCTGTGCCGGGCGCAGCCAATTGAAGGGCGCACCGGTGAGCGTGGGCGCATCGACCACAGCCTGCGGACGCGCCAGATCGGGCAGACAGCCGAGTGCGCGCTCGGCCCAAGGCGTGTCCCACCAGGCATCGGCCACGGCGTTCAAAAAGCGGGTGGGATACAGGCGAATCAGCGCATCGGCCCCTGGCGGCGCCACGCTGGCGTTTTGCAGCACCAGTTGATCGTCTTCGGGCACCACGGCCAGCACGCTGGCGCCGCCCTTCACAGGCGCACCCCACCAGGCCGAGGCGCCGTCCAGGCTGTCGTCGAGCAGCGCCTGGGCCGAGGCCGCGCCCGGCCGCTGGCCTTCGGCATACACATACCCCGGCGCCAAAGTGACACGCCACAGCGCGCCATCGCGCTCGCTGCGCAGCACCTTGAAATCGAAGTATTCGGGCGTGGCCGCCAGCTCGGCGTTCAGCGCCTCGCGCACCTCCGCCAGGCTCATGCCGGCCAGGCGGGCGCGGGGGTGTAGGCGAGCGGCGCGTCGCCGGCCCGCTCGCGGCGCCACAGGCGCAAATCGTCAAACACAAGGCGGCAACCGCAACACTGGAAGCGCCCAGACGGGCTCATCACGCCCCGCCCATCGCGGGCAATGACTTGGCGGTAGCTGGTGGCGCCGCAGTGGCGGCAGGCGTTCATCGGCGTCATGCCGCGATGATACTGTGCATTCATACAGCTTTCAGCCAGCAGGCCCACCTTGCCGCGCACGCCTGGCAGGTCGCGCATGGTCCGTTTGGCACGCGATCACGGGTCGGCCGTTCACCGCTGCGTCATGCCTGCCCGCCAAGCTTGCTCTGGGCTGAGACGTGTGCATCGCCACGGCTCGCTCCGCCACCCCGGCCACCAGAACGCCGGGCTGCCACACACAACCTCCCGGAGTCCCCGCATCATGCTGAAGTCCTTCCGTTCTGCCGCCCTGTCGGCATGCGCCGTCGCCGCCCTGACCCTGGCCACACCGCTCGCGGCCCAGGCCACCGTGCTCACGGCCGATGGCAGCTGGCAGTCGTTCTCGGTGGCCGACAGCCGCGCAGCCGATGGTGGCGTGGCCTGGATCGACGCTGTGGACACCAACGCCGCGCCGCTGCTGTTCACCTTCACCATCGGTGCCGGTTTTGAAGGCCGCCTGACGGTGCTCGACACCGGCTTCGCGGGCGACACCTTCAGCGTGTACAACGGCAGCTCGCTGCTGGGCCTGACGTCGCCCGTGGCGCCCCACACCTACAGCTTCGACCCGCTCGACGTGGCCGTGGACGACGCCAACCTCGCCTTCGCTGACCTCAACTTCAGCCGCCGCCAGTTCGTGCTGGGCGCCGGCAGCTACAGCATCGGCGGCATGCTCGCGCAATCGGTGATGCTCGACGACACCACGCCGCTCAACAGCACCAGCGGTGCCGTGCAACTGCAAGTGGCTGCGGTGGCCGCCGTGCCCGAGCCCTCCAGCTACGCGCTGATGCTGGTCTCGCTGTGCGTGCTCGGCATCGCCGTGCGCCGCCGCCACTCAAACCGCCACGGCGCTTGAGCCCGCGCTTCAACGCCCACCCCCATACCGAGAGCACACACCATGATCCGCTTCCCACGCACCCTGCTGGCCGCCGCCCTGGCGCTCACCGCCGTCGGCTCCGTTCACGCCGTCACCATCGCTCAGCCTGCGCCCTTCACCGTCAAGCTGATCGGCTTCAACGACTTCCACGGCAACCTGCAATCGCCGGGCACCTTCGGTGTCAACACCACCATCCCCGCGGCGCAGCGTCCGGCCGTGGGTGGCGCCGAGTTCATGGCCGCCAAAGTGGCCGAACTCAAAGCAGCCAACCCGCTGAACGTGGTGGTCGGTGCCGGTGACTTCATCGGCGCCACGCCGCTGATCTCGGCGCTGTTCTACGACGAGCCCTCGGTCGAAGCCCTGAACCACATCGGCGTCGAATTCAACGCCGTCGGCAACCACGAGTTCGACAAGGGCGCGGCCGAGCTCAAGCGCCTGCAAAACGGCGGCTGCAAGATCACCGACGGCCAAACCGACCCCAACAGCTGCCGCGGCCTGGGCTCGGCCACGCCGGGCACGTTTGACGGCGCCAAGTTCAAGTGGCTGTCGGCCAACGTGATCGAAACCGCCACCGGCCGCACGCTGCTGCCGGCCTACGGCATCAAGACCTTCAACGGCGTCAAGGTGGCCTTCATCGGCATGACGCTCAAGGGCACGCCTGGCATCGTCACGCCCACCGGCGTGGCCGGCCTGAGCTTCAAGGACGAAGCCGACACCGTCAACGCCCTGGTGCCCAAGCTGCGCGCCCAAGGCATCGAGTCGATCGTGGTGCTGGTGCACCAAGGCGGCTTCCAGTCCAGCCCCAATGTCGGCGACATCAACGGCTGCGACGGCGACCTGAAAACCGCAGGCGTCGATTCCGACATCGGCGCCATCGTCAAGCGCCTGGACAACGCGGTCGACCTGGTCATCAGCGGCCACACCCACGCCGCGTACAACTGCTCGGCCAACGCCGTCAGCGTCACCAGCGGGGGTGTCAGCACGCCGCGCCCCACGGGCCTGGCCAACAAGGTCGGCCGCCTGGTGCCGGTCACCAGCGCCAGCGCCTTTGGCCGCGTGTTGACCGATGTGGACCTCACCATCAACCCGGCCACGCGTGACATCGTCGCCGTCTCGGCCACCAACCGCCTGGTGGACCGCAGCAACACCGCGCTGCAGGCCGCCGTGGCCGCCGACCCGAGCGTGAAAAACGTGGTCGATGGCTACAACACCCTGGTCTCGCCGCTGGCCAGCGCGGTCATCGGCAGCATCACCGCCCCGCTCACCAACAGCGCCAACGCTGCTGGCGAAATGGGTGCGGGCAGCCTGATCGCCGACGCCCAACTCAAGGCCACGCAACCCGCGGCCCTGGGCGGCGCGGTGATGGCCATGATGAACCCGGGCGGCGTGCGCAGCCCCGGTCTGACCGGCCCGGCCTACCCCTACGACGTGACCTACGGCAACGCCTTCACCACCCAGCCGTTTGGCAACAGCCTGGTGACGATGACGCTGACCACCCAGCAGATCAAGAACGTGCTCGAACAGCAGTTCGTCGGCTGCCTGGGCCAAGGCACGCAGCGCATCCTGCAAATCTCCAACGGCCTGTCGTACAGCTACAGCGCCACGGCCCCGGCCTGCAGCAAGATCCAGTCGCTGAGCTTCACGCCCACCGACGTGACCGTGGTGCCGCCCGTGGCCACGGCCGCCCAGGAGGTGCTGGTGCAAGCCGGCGTGGTGCAAAACCCGACCAAGCCCTGGCGCGTCACGGTCAACAACTTCTTGGCCACGGGCGGTGACGGCTTCACCGTGCTGACCGGCGGCCTGGACGTGTTGGGCGGTGCGCAAGACATCGACGCGCTGGTCGCCTACCTGGCCGGCTACCGCGCGCCGGCCGCGGCCTACAACCCGACCGACGCCGCGCTGGCCATCCCGCGCATCACGCGTCTGCCTTGAGCATGGACGTGAGCGTGGGGCGATCGGTGGGACGCACGCCCGAGCCGACACCGTCGGCCCAGGCCGCACTCGGGCGCCGTGCCCTGCTCGCCACCCTGGCAGCCTGGGGCTGTGCCCCGGGCCTGGCCAGCGCGGCGACACGCACCGCCGTGTCGCCGCCCACCCACGCCGACGACCCTGGTGCGGCCCACGAGGGCCATGCCCATGGGCCCACCGCCCCGGCCGGGCTTGACACCGCCCTGCGCGAGCGCCTGCTGGCCGAGGGCGAAGCCGCCCTGCTGGCCGGCAACCCGCGCGCGGCAGGCGATGCCTTCCAAACCGCGGCGATGATGTTGCACGCGGCCGATTCCGAGATGGGCCTGGCACGCGCCGCCGCGCAAGACGGTGGTTTTCAGCGGGCCCTGGTGATGGCCTCGCACACGGCGGGAGCGCACCGCGACACGCCCGGTGCGGCGGCCCTCTATGCCTGGATGCTCGCCGCCAGCGGCCAGCAGCCCTACGCCGACCGCATGCTCGCCGAAACGCTGTTGCGCGTGCCCGGCCACCCCCTGTTGCTCAGCACGCGCGAGGCCCTGGCCGCGTCCTGGCCCGCCCTGCCCTCGCCCGCCTTGCTGGCCACACCCCACCGCGTGGCGCCCCAAGCCGTGGCACTTGACGGCCAGCTGCCGCCCGCCACGGCCCAAGGCCACGGCACCGGTGTGCTGCTGGCCAGTGGCACCCAAGCGCTGGTGCCTTGGTTGCACAGCGAGGCGCCAGCCGCCACCGCTGCACTCTGGGTGCGCAATGGCCTGGGTGAGTCGGTGCGTGCGCAGTGGCGCCACTGGGCGCCCACGCTCGGCCTGGCGCTGCTCGATCTGCCCCACGCCCTGCCCGCCAGCGCAGCCGCCTTGCTCGCCCCCAGCGATGCCTTTGCCGGCAGTGCCGGCCACGTGCTGCAACTCCCACCCGCTGCGCCAGCCGTGCCGGCCTGGCCCACGCTGTTCCAAGGCTTCATCGGCGGCCCGCTCGCGGCATCGTCGGCCTGGCGCGGCCTGCTGTTCGAGCTGCCCGCCGCCACCCAAGGCGCGCCGCTGTGGGATGCCTCAGCGCGCTGCACCGGCATGGTGGTGCAGCGCGGCACCACGCCCGCAGGCTGGTGGCCCCTGTCGGCGCTGACAGCGGTCTTTGGCGATGCGCTGCGGGCCGCCCCACTGGCACCCGGCACACCTGCACCCCGCCGCGGCGCACCCGCAGACGTCCACGAACGCGCGATGCCCAGCGTGCTGCAGTTGCTGAGTGCCTGAGCGGCTGAGGCGAAACGCATGCTACGGCTGGCACGAGGGGCGCGCAGTGCCGCATTCGCTTTGCTCCGAACGGGATAGGGGCCGGCCGTTTCAGGCCGGACCCCTCCCACACCACCCGGCATGCGGGTCCGCACCGGGCGGTTCGAGGAGTTGAGGTCAGGAGAACTTGGGCACACCCAGCCTGTCGAAGTAGGCAATGGGCAGGAGTCGGTTGATCCCCAGTGCGCTGGTGTGCCACCACCGCCTGAGGTTGCCAGCAATGCACAGCGCTTCGTCCTCCCGCGCGCCCAACCTGCGCAACGCCCGGTAGGCCGTGGGCCCGCGCCGCCAGTGCTTGAGCTGCACGGCCCGCAGCCGATGGCGCAGCCAGCGGTCCAGCGCCTGCATCACCGTGGGCGTCTGTGCCAGCTGGAAGTACGCCCTCCACCCAGGCACGTAGTCCCGCAGGTCGGCTGCGATCTGCTCAAGGCTGCGGCCCCTGCCGCGACTCGTGAGCTCCCGAATGCGATCGCGCAGCTTGTCCAGCGCCTGAGGCGCAACGGTCAGCTTGGCCCCGTCCTCGGACGCGCGCAGGCACTAGCCCAGGAACTTGCGTCCCCAAGCCGACGCCACTGCCGTCTTCGCTTCGTTGACCACCAGCCTCAGCCGTGCATAGCAGCCTCGCAGTGCTCGCAGCACGCGCCGGCCCGCCCGACCGCTCTTGACATAAACGTTGCAGTCGTCGGCGTAGCGCACGAACTTGTGGCCCCTGCGCTCCAACTCCCGGTCCACCTCATCGAGCAGCACGTTGGCCAGCAATGGGCTCAGCGGCCCGCCTTGCGGCGTCCCCTGCTCCCGTTGGCTGCACACCCCGTACTCCATGATGCCGGCTTGCAAGTAGCGCCGGATCAGTCGCAACATCGGCTTGTCCGCAATACGCTTGGCCAGCCGGTCCATCAGGATGTCGTGGTTGACTCGGTCAAAGAATTTCTCCAGATCCACGTCCACCTCCGTCCTGTAACCCGCCCTCACGTACTGCTGCGCCTCCAACAGCGCGCCATGCGCGCTTCGCCCCGGCCGGAAGCCGTGGCTGTGCGCGCTGAACGTCGGGTCGATCAGCGGCTGCAGCACTTGCAGCAGCGCTTGCTGGATCAGCCTGTCCACCACCGTCGGTATCCCCAGCTCGCGCGTGCCGCCTCCGGGCTTGGGGATGCCCACACGGCGCACCGGCGCGGGCCGGTAGCTGCCCCCAAGCAATGCCCCCCGAATGCCCGCCCACCCGGTCTTGAGGTACTCGCCCGTCTCCTGCACCGTGCGCCTATCAACGCCGGCGCTGCCCTTATTGGACTTGACGCGTTTCCACGCCGCCAACATGTTCTCTCTGGCCAAGGCCTGCTCAAGCAGGTCCTCGGCCCCCGGGTTCGTTTGTTCGCATCGCGCCGTCAGTGCCTGCTCATGCCAGGCTTGGGCCACTGATGTCTCAGCCGACCACGCTCCGACACCCGCTGTATGCGGCTGCTGAGTTTCGACACCTTCAAGCCACACGACTCGTCACCCTCCTCCTCGTTCGGCCCTTCGCTGTGCCTTGCCGCCTTTGACGCGTGCTCCAGCTACTACGGCCTCTGCTGACTTCTCGCTTGCGCCTCCGTCGGGCGTCGCCCTTTCAGGCGTGAGGCGAGATCTCCCCAGGTAAGAACGCGATCCTTCACCGCACAACCGCCGCATCTACGTCGCCTGGCCTGTGACCACAAGAGCTTTGCGGTAGACAGCCCGCTCGCCCTGGCCGGCGCCGCCTCATATCCGGTTCTTGTCCATCGGCTC
>JBEAOO010000164.1:0-7367 GCA_041164825.1 Pseudomonadota bacterium
CTCGATCCCGCGCGCCATGTTTTACGTGCTGCTGTGGTCGATCTTCGTGCTGACGCTGTTCAGCTTCACGGCCAGCAACATGGTCTTGGGTGCGATCAATGTGTTCCTGATCGGCACCACCGTGGCCATTGGCCCGGCGCTGCAAATTCGGCTGATGGACGTGGCCGGCAAGGCGCAAACGCTGGCCGCCGCACTCAACCACTCGGCCTTCAATGTGGCCAATGCGCTGGGCGCGTGGCTGGGCGGCGTGGCGATCTCGGCCGGCCTGGGCTGGACGTCCACCGGCTGGGTGGGCGCGCTGCTGGGCGTGGCGGGCTTGGGTGTGTTTGGCTTGTCGATCCGCGATGAGCGGCAGCGGCGCCGGGCGCTGACTGCTTGAGTGCTGCCTGGGCGTTCTCGGTTCCAATACCGACCATGAACGAACCGCAAGCCCCCGATGCCAGCGCCCTGACTGCACGCCTGGAAGATCGCCTGACCCAGCTCGAAATCAAGGCCTCGTACAGCGAAGACCTGCTCGACCACCTGAACCAAACCGTGATCGAGCAGCAGCGGCAGATCGACGCGCTGATGCGCGAGGTCGTGCACCTGCGCCAACAAGCGCCCGCCGCCGGCGACGGCCAGCCGTTTCGCAGCTTGCGGGACGAGCTGCCGCCGCACTACTGATGCGGGCTGGCGCTCCAAAGTAGCCACGGGGCACCTGGCGGCCGAGTCCGTTTGCCGCACGTTGCCGCCCTGGCCCGCGGGCCGTTTCCGGTTCAAAGGTTTCCCGTTCGACGATCGGCGCGAGGGCGGCGATGGGCCGGGCCGCGTTGCTCCGTGTCCCCCGGGCCCGCTGACGCGGACCCTCCTCCTTTACCTGCGCAAATCGGCCCGGCCCACCGCCGCCCCAGACGCACTGTGGTCTTCGTCCAGGTGGCATGCCCACACCGGTTGGGGAGTGCTGAGCCGCATTCGCTTTGCGCAGGTAAAGGAGGAGCCGGCCGCAGGCCGGCGGGGGACACGGAGCAAAGCGAATGCGGCTCAGCGCTCCTTGCGCCGGCCACCGAATAACGTGCCGACCGACCGCCCGGCCCCAATGCACCAACTTTCGAGCCTCGGTAGCGTGGAAAGCAATTTCGCGTCAACCCAACTGCGCCCGCGCCCGCGTGTCCGAGGGCCGCTCGCCAAAGTGGCGTCGGTAATCGGCGGTGAATTGGCTCAGGCTCCAGAAGCCGTGTTGCGCCGCCGCGTCTTGCACCTGCGCCACCGTGCCTTCGCGCAGCAGGCGCTGCACGGCGTTGAGGCGCAAGCAGCGCAAATACACCGCCGGGCTCTCGCCCACCACGTCCTCAAACGCGTATTGCAGCGTGCGCCGGCTCACATGGAAGCGCTCGCACAACTCGGGCACCGTGGGCACGGCGTCGGGGTGAGCCTGCAGGTCGGCAATCACTGCCCGCACCAGTTCGCGGCGGCGCGCAGCGCTGGGGCGGTCGGCGCCTTCATCGGCGTGGGCTTCGCCCAGCGCGGCCAGCAGCATGTCAAACACCGCCTGCTGCACGTGCCGGCGGGCTTGCGGGTGGTGGCTGCTGAGCGGCGCGTCGCCCGCATTGCTCAACACCAAGCCCAGGCCCTCGCGCAAACGCGCCAGCGACTCGGCGGAGCAACCCAACCACGCCGGTTGGCTGAAGGCCTCGGTGTGCAAGCGGTGGCCCACGCGCTCGGCGTGAGCGCGCAAGGCATCGAGGCGCGTCACCACGCCAAAAATGCGGTGCTCGGTGGGCGTGCTCAGCTCAAACTCGCCCGGGTTGGCGCACACCATCATGCCGTCGTGTGCGGCCGCCTGGCCATCGACGCGGCTGCCGTCATGGGTCAGCGTGATGCCGCACCACAGGGCACCGGCCGGAATGCGGCAGCGCTGGCGCAGCGCCTGGCTGGTGTGCTCGTGGAACACCTGCACCTCGTCCAGCCACAGCTCCTGCAACTCGCCTTCAAACCGGCCCCGGCTCAACTGGTCGTACTGCTGCTGCCAGCCGCTGAGGTTGTTGGCGTGCTGCCAGAGGTCGTCCACCCGCGCCACGCGCAGCGGACGCCGTGCGGGCGTGGCGCCGAAACCGGTGCATGCATGCACCAAGGCGGGTTGTGCGGCCATGTCGGGTGGTCCTGATGTCTGCAAAGGTTTGCCAAATCGCGATAACGCGGCAGCTTGCGTCAGACCTACGCTCACTGCCACGGGGTCAAACCCGCTGTCAGCAAGCATCGCGCCAAGGGCATTCCGAAGGCGCAGCGCTGCTGTGCTTGAAGCTGCACACATTGCGACAAACAGCAAGTCACACACAAGGAATTTGGGCATGAGCAACTCTTCATCACACGGGCTCGCCAAGAGCCTGAGCACCTTCCAGCTCTGGGGCATTGCCGTCGGGCTGGTGATCTCGGGCGAGTACTTTGGCTGGAGCTACGGCTGGGCCTCGGCCGGCACGCTGGGCTTTTTGATCACCGCCGGTTTTGTGGCGCTGATGTACGGCACCTTCATCTTCAGCTTCACCGAGCTCACCACCTCCATCCCCCACGCGGGCGGTCCGTTCGAGTACAGCCGGCGCGCCTTTGGCCCCACCGGCGGCTACATCGCCGGCTTCGCCACGCTGATGGAATTCGTGTTCGCGCCGCCGGCCATTGCGCTGGCGATTGGCGCCTATTTGAACGTGCAGTTTCCTGCGCTCGACCCCAAGGTCGCGGCGGTGGGCGCCTACCTCGTGTTCATGACGCTCAACATCATCGGCGTGCAGATCGCGGCCACCTTTGAGCTGGTGGTCACCATCATCGCCATCGTCGAGTTGCTGGTGTTCATGGGCGTGGTGGCACCGGGCTTCTCGGTGGCCAATTTGGTGAAGGGCGGCTGGTCGGGCCAAGACACCTTCAGCATCGCCTCCATCCCGGGCATGTTCGCGGCCATCCCGTTTGCGATCTGGTTCTTCCTCGCGATTGAGGGCGTGGCCATGGCCGCCGAAGAAGCCAAGGACCCGAAGCGCTCCATCCCCATCGCCTACATCGCTGGCATCGTCACCCTGCTGGCACTGGCCCTGGGCGTGATGGTGTTTGCTGGTGGCGCCGGTGACTGGACCAAGCTCGCCAACATCAACGACCCGTTGCCGCAGGCCATGAAGCTCATCGTCGGCGAGAACAGCGGCTGGCTGCACATGCTGGTGTGGCTGGGCCTGTTTGGCTTGGTGGCGTCCTTCCACGGCATCATCTTGGGCTATTCGCGCCAGATCTACGCGCTGTCGCGTGCTGGCTTTTTGCCGGCCGTGCTGGGCACCATTCACCCCACGCGCCGCACCCCGCACCTGGCCATCATGGCCGGTGGCGTGGTGGGCATCGCCGCCATCTTCAGCGACGAGGTGATCAAGTTCAACGGCCAAACGCTGACGGCCAACATCGTCACCATGTCGGTGTTCGGCGCCATCGTCATGTACATCATGAGCATGGCCAGCTTGTTCAAGCTGCGCCGCAGCGAGCCCCAGCTGGAGCGCAGCTTCCGCGCCCCGCTGTTCCCCTGGTCGCCGGGCTTTGCCCTGGTGGGCGCGGTGATCTGCCTGATCACGATGGTCTACTACAACCCGCTGATCGCCGCGTTGTTTGTCGGCCTCATGGCCGTGGGCTACCTGTACTTCCTGAGCACCGCCAAGCGCCGCGGCGCGCTGCTGGCGGCTGCCTGATCTCAGCCTGATTGACCTCTTGGAAACTGAGCACGCATGAGTTCTTTCGTCCACACCGTGGCGGGGCAAGGGCACCGCTTTGACGATCTGCGCACGCTGATGGCCCAGGCCAGCCCCGAGCGCAGCGGCGACCTGTTGGCCGGTGTGGCCGCTGGCTCAGCGGCTGAGCGAGTGGCCGCGCAAATGGCCTTGGCCGATCTGCCGCTGCGCACCTTCCTCAGCGAGAGCGTGGTGCCGTATGAAGACGATGAGGTCACCCGCCTCATCATCGACACGCACGACGCCACGGCCTTCGCGCCGGCGGCCCACCTCACCGTGGGCGGCCTGCGTGAATGGCTGCTCGGCGACGAGGCCGATGAGGCGGCGCTGGCCGCGCTGGCACCCGGGCTCACGCCCGAGATGGTGGCCGCGGTCAGCAAGATCATGCGCAACCAGGACCTGATCGCCGTGGCCCGAAAGTGCCGCGTGGTCACGCGCTTTCGCAACACCATCGGGCTGGCCGGGCGGCTCTCCACCCGGCTGCAGCCCAACCACCCCACCGACGACAGCGCCGGCATCGCTGCCAGCCTGCTCGACGGCCTGCTCTACGGCAGCGGCGACGCGGTGATCGGCATCAACCCCGCCACCGACAACGTGCCGCAGGTGATCAAGCTGCTGCAGATGATGGACGCGGTGATCGAGCGCCACGGCATCCCCACGCAGAGCTGCGTGCTCACGCACGTCACCAACACCCTCCAG
Source organism: Pseudomonadota bacterium (assembly GCA_041164825.1). Lineage (GTDB taxonomy): Bacteria > Pseudomonadota > Gammaproteobacteria > Burkholderiales > Burkholderiaceae_C > JBEAOO01. Next base: position 4,431 of record JBEAOO010000164.1, read on the forward strand.
GCCATCGAGCGCGGCGCGCCGGTGGACCTGGTGTTCCAGTCCATCGCCGGCACCGAGGCGGCCAACCGCGGCTTCGGCATCGACCTCGCCGTGCTGGCCGAGGGCCAAGCCGCCGCACTCTCGCTGCAACGCGGCGCCGTGTTTGCCGACACCGGCGAACGTGGCGAGCACGTGATGTATTTCGAGACCGGCCAAGGCAGCGCGCTCTCGGCCGGCGGCCACCACGGCTGCGACCAACAAACGCTGGAGGCGCGGGCCTATGCGGTGGCGCGGCGCTTCAAGCCGCTCTTGGTCAACACGGTGGTCGGCTTCATCGGCCCCGAGTATTTGTACGACGGCAAGCAGATCATCCGCGCCGGCTTGGAAGACCACTTCTGCGGCAAGCTGCTCGGCCTGCCCATGGGCTGCGACATCTGCTACACCAACCACGCGCAGGCGGACCAGAACGACATGGACGTGCTGCTCACCGTGCTGGGCGTGGCGGGCTGCAGTTTCATCATGGGCATCCCAGGCTCCGACGACGTGATGCTGAACTACCAGACCACCTCCTTCCACGACGCGCTCTATGCCCGCCGCGTGCTGGGCCTGCAACCGGCGCCCGAGTTTTTAACGTGGCTGGAACGCGTGGGCGTGTTTGAGGCCGGCGCGCTGGCGCGGCTGAGCGCGCAGGTGCCGGCGCAGTTTGCGCGGCTGTTGCCGCCGGATGCATGAGGAGGGGTCGGCCATGAGCGACAAACCAGACAACCCAGACAACCCCCACCGCCCCACCGTCACCCCCAACCCCTGGTCGGTGCTGCGCGCCCACACGCCCGCCCGCATCGGCCTGGGCCGCGCGGGCGTCAGCCTGCCCACCTCGCCCATGCTGGCGTTTCAGCTCGCCCACGCGCAAGCGCGCGATGCCGTGCACACGCCGCTCGACATGGGCACGCTGGCCGACACGCTGCACGACCAAGGCCACCGCACGCTGATGCTGCACAGCGCCGCGCCCGACCGCGCCACCTACCTGCAGCGGCCCGATCTCGGCCGCAAGCTCGACAAAGCGTCCCGCGACACCCTGGCCGCCGACGCCCCGGCAGAGGGCACGGGCCCCGGCCCCGGCTGGCGACACGACATCGCGTTCGCCGTGGTCGACGGCCTGTCGGCCCTGGCCGTGCAGCGCCACGCCGCGCCGTTGATGGCGGCGGTGATGGCGCGCCTGGCCGAGTCGCCTGCGCCGTGGCGCGTGGCGCCGGTGTCGCTGGTGCAACAAGGCCGCGTGGCCGTGGGCGACGACGTGGGCGGCCTGCTCGGCGCCAGCCTGGTGGTGGTGTTCATCGGCGAACGCCCCGGTCTCAGCTCGCCCGACAGCCTCGGCATCTACCTCACCTGGGCCCCCCAAGCCGGCCGCAGCGACGCCGAGCGCAACTGCATCTCCAACGTGCGCCCCGAAGGCCTGAACTACGCGGCGGCCGCCCACCGCCTCGGCTTCCTGCTCGACGAAGCCCGCGCCCGGCGATTGACGGGCGTTGAGCTCAAAGACGAAAGCGCCCCGCTGGAAGGCGATGTGGCGAGGCTGGGCACGGCAGGCACCTTTGCATTGACCGGCCCGGCAGGAGACGGGGGGGCCTGAGGCGCAGGCCGCGGCACGGCGGCACGGCGGCACCGCGGCACCGGGACAGCGCCGCCCCATTGCCCCATTGCCCCATTGCCCCATTGCCTTGCTGCCCTGCCGCACCGTCGTGAGGCCGGCCGATCAAGAACAGCGGCCGCGGGTCTGGCGACGACTGCCAGCCCGCCCAGGGGCGCTCGGCATCTTCGAAGCGGAACTGCGCGCCGAGCGCATCAAGCACGGGGCGGTAGAACGCCGTGGCGCGCTCAAAGTCGCTGACGCCGACCATCGCGTGAGACAACATGGGGACCTCCGACGCGCCGCACGGTGCCTGCGACGGCAGCGTACCCCTGGCGGGCACCGCCACGGTGACATCCATCACGACGTCCCCCCAAAAACAAACCCCTCCCAACCTGTGCGGCTTGGGAGGGGCGGGTGGCTGGCGCCACCGGTCGGGCTTTGGAGGGAATCTGTCCAAGGCCCATGCGCGCAAGACTTGCGGCAGTTGGTGACCTTCCGTGGAAGGTATCTCTAATCTAGAAGAGCAACTGTCGGAGTTCAAGGCTTTTTTTCACGGGCTGGCGCACGAGCGATCGGGCAGACAACTGTCACACGGTGGTGCGGCCCAGGCCCTGCCATTCAGTCAGCGCGGCGCTGATCCGGCCATGATCTGCGCAAGCAGGTCGTCCACCTTGCGCTCGATGGCCGCCTCCATGGTGATGGGCGTGCCCCACTCGCGGCTGGTTTCGCCAGGCCACTTGTTGGTGGCGTCCATGCCCATCTTGCCGCCCAGGCCGCTGACGGGCGAGGCGAAGTCGAGGTAGTCGATGGGGGTGTTTTCCACCAACACCGTGTCACGCACCGGGTCCATGCGGGTGGTGATGGCCCAGATCACTTCTTTCCAGTCGCGCACGTTCACGTCGTCGTCGGTGATGACGATGAACTTGGTGTACATGAACTGGCGCAGGAAGCTCCACACGCCAAACATCACCCGCTTGGCGTGGCCGGGGTAGCTCTTCTTGATGCTGACGATGGCCATGCGGTAGCTGCAGCCCTCGGGTGGCAAATAGAAATCCACGATCTCGGGAAACTGCTTTTGCAGGATGGGCACGAACACTTCATTGAGTGCCACGCCCAGCACGGCCGGCTCGTCGGGCGGCTTGCCGGTGTAGGTGGAGTGGTAGATGGGGTCGTGGCGGTGCGTGATGCGGTTGATCTCGAACACCGGGAACCAGTCCTGCTCGTTGTAATAGCCGGTGTGGTCGCCAAACGGGCCTTCGAGCGCGTGCAGGTAGCCGCCCACTTCTTTGAGCGGCACGCCGTGTTCGCTGCGGCCTTCAAAACCGGGC
>JBEAOO010000165.1:0-2573 GCA_041164825.1 Pseudomonadota bacterium
GCGCCACGATCAGTTTGTCGATGTCCCCGCCCGGCTCAAGCCGCCCGAGCGTGCAAACGGTTCGCTGGCGCGGTTGACCAGCCTCATTGCGAAACGACTCCACGAGCTGCGCGTACTGCCGTCCACCAGACTTTGTGAGCTTGAGGAACATGGGCGCGAGTGTAGCTGCGCCGGTCAAATTCGCAAACTACAAACAACAGTGAACGTGCCACTACAACCCAGCGCGCCTCCCCAGTGAACTTGCCTGCTAAGTGACTGTCAGAAACCAACTTCTTGGGTTCTCAGGCAAGAAAATCCGCGAGGTTCGTGTCGAACTTGGGGAGCCTGGCCCAACCATGGCACAACACAAAACAGGAGACCCCATGTCCGATGCCTGCCTGCCATGTTGCCGAGTCCGCGCGGGGGGCCGCCCCCTGCCCATGGCTGCGGTTGGCGCAGTGCGCACGGCGTACCCCGGCGCGCCGAGCTTCAAGTCAGCGCGGCCGATGCGTGCGCATGTCCACGCAAGGTCTGCGACGGCAATTCATCAAAGTGGCGTTTGTAGTCGGCGGAGAAGTCGCCCAAATGCCAAAACCCCCAGCGCGCGGCCACATCTTGCACGGCAGCGTCGGTGCGACTCGATCGCTTGAGCTCGCGCCGCACCCCGTTGAGCCGCAGCGCACGCAGGTATTTGTTGGGGCTCAGGCCCAGCACATCGCGGAAGCAATAGGCCAGCTTGCGCGGGCTGACGCCGATCTCCGAACACACTTCCAGCAGGGTCTTCGGTGCATCGGGCCGGTCCAGCATGACCGCACAGGCCCGGTCCACCACCTGCCGACGCTGACGCAGGCTCTTGGTGTCAGTGAGCGCCACCCGCTCGGGGATGGCCTCCAGCCACTGCATCAGCACCGCGTCGCGCAGCGCGCGGGCCGCATCGGCATGCTGCAGCAGATGGGGGCTGTCTGCCACGCGCCGCAGGGCGTCCAGATGCAGGGCCTGAGCGGCCGCGCGCATGCCCGGCTGCACCTCCACCACCACCTGCTGATCGAGCCACGCGGCCGCGGGCCGCTGGTACATGCGCTCCCACAGGCTGTGCAGCAGCGGTCGCTCCACCACCACGCCGACGATGACGAAGGCCGCGGTGCTGGTGAGGTCCAGCTCCTCGCTGCGGCCGATCATCATCGTGTCCACCGTCAGCGACTGACCTTTGAAGAAGGCCGCGCCCGCCTGGTCCACCGTCATTGCAAAGCCGCAGTGGTCCCGGCCCAGATCACCCCGCTGGCTTCCGCAATCAGTCTAAAGAAGTCCCACGGCTACTGCCGCCTTCACGACGCCGGACGCATGTGACCCGCACAGCCCCGGACTAGCGCCATGTGCCTCCACACTTGTCTACTGGAAACGGCCAAGCCCAGCCCTTGTCCGCACGTCGAAGCATGCCCGACGGCGATGACCGACGGGCCAATCACACCCCAGCCCGCCACCCCAACCGCTCCGACACCGCCGCCCCACTCTGCCGCAGTGCTTGCGCCAGCGCCCCGTCCCAGCGGGTGTCAAAGCTCGGCGCCGTGCCGATGGCCGTGATGGCCAGGACGATCTGGCCGCGGTGGTCGAACACCGGGGCCGACATGGCGCTCACGCCGGCCACCACCGATCCCTCGGTGCGGCTCAGGCCCTGCTCGCGCACTTCGGCCAAGCCGGCAGCGAACGCTTGCCAGGTGGCCAGTGCGCCGTGGGCGTCGGAGCGTCGCTCTTGCTCGGCCATGGGCTTGACCACATCCTTGGGCAGGTAGGCGCCATAGAGCCGGCCCGAAGCCGAATCCGCACGTGCCCGCAGTGCGTTCATCGGGCCACCACATCCAGGCGCGGCTCCACCTCATCGTCGTCATCGTCGTCGGGCAACAGCTCAAAAGCCTTCAAGACCGCGCGCTCGATCCGCTGGGCCAGGGCTTCGTAGCTAAAGACCCCGGGGTAGGTCTTGCGCAACTTGCCGACGACCTGCTTGTGGGTCACCAGAGATCGGATGATCGTCGCGTAGTCCTCGTCTCGGCCCTCGATGATTTGCTTGAGGCTGTCGCGCGCGGCGTCGTAGCGGAGCAGGTACACGGCCTCGTCTTTGAGCCCATGCTGGACCGCGCCGAGCCGATGGCGCTGCGGACCCGAAAGGGCTGCACCGGCGCCACGCCACCGCTTCCGACAGCCACTTATCTCCGGCGCATGCATCTCCATTTTGCATACGGCGCCTCTAAAACAGTTATCGGCACCCTTTTCAACAACAAAACGCTTACGGTCAACGAACTTCGTCGGCGCCGCCCGACGACCGACTCGCGCTCAGCCCGTCACACGCCCGCTCGCCACCCCAAGCGCTCAGACACCGCCGCGGCGCTCTGCCGCAAAGCCTGCGCCAGCGCCCCGTCCCAGCGGGTGTCAAAGCTCGGCGCCGTGCCGATGGCCGTGATGGCCAAGACAATGTGGCCACGGTGGTCGAACACCGGGGCCGACATGGCGCTCACCCCCGCCACCACCGATCCCTCGGTGCGGCTCAGGCCCTGCTCGCGCACTTCGGCCAAGCCGCCGGCAAACTCTTGCCAGGTGGG
>JBEAOO010000166.1:0-6482 GCA_041164825.1 Pseudomonadota bacterium
GATGTACGACTTGCAGGGCGGCATGTTGCTGCAGTTGGAAGTCATCGCTGTTGTTGAAGAAATTTGATGCGCTGAATGGAGGATTCAACCATGCCTAACGCTATCGCCCGCCAGACCTTGGGCGACCTGCTGCGCCGCACCCGCATGCGGCTCCCCGGCAAGCTTGCCGTGCGTTGTGGCACGACAGACTGGACCTACGCCGAATTCGACGATATCTGCAATCGATTGGCGGGGGGGCTCGCTTTGAGCGGCATCGAGATCGGCGACCGCGTCGCAGTGATCTCGCGCAACTCCCACGCGTTTGCCGCACTGCGTTTTGCCCTGGCCCGGCTTGGCGCTGTGCTGGTGCCGATCAATTTCATGCTCAGTGTAGAAGAGGCCCGCTATATCCTCCAGCATTCTGGCGCACGTATGCTCTGCGTCGATTCTGGTTTTTCAGAAATCGGTTTGGCGGCCAGCGCTGATACCGAAGTCACACAGAAGGTCTGGCTGCCAGGCGAAGACCCGACCGAGCCTGTCCCCGGGTTGTTGCCCTTCGATGAGCTGCTGAGACTGGGCGACGCGCCACAGCGTGCCCTGGCCGGCTCGATGCTGGCCCAGATCATCTACACCAGCGGCACTGAGTCACGTCCCAAGGGCGCGATGCTGACCCACGATGCGGTGATCTCCGAATACGTAACCTGCCTGGTGGACGCTGAGATCAGCGAGAGCGACGTCATCCTGCACGCGCTGCCGCTGTACCACTGTGCCCAGCTCGATGTGTTCTTGGGTCCGGGGGTGTATGTGGGAGCCACCAACATCATCACCGGCAAACCGGTGGCTGACAACTTGCTGAGCATGATGGCGGCGAACGGCATCAACTCATTCTTCGCACCCCCCACGGTGTGGATAGGGCTGCTGCGCTCCATCCAGTTCGACGGCACCGACCTCTCCACGCTGCGCAAAGGCTACTACGGCGCATCGATCATGCCCGTGGCAGTGCTCAAGGAAATCCAGCAGCGCCTTCCCCAGGTGCGGCTCTGGAACCTCTATGGTCAGACCGAGATCGCGCCGGTCGCCACGGTACTCAAACCCGAGGACCAGTTGCGCAAAGCGGGTTCTGCGGGCCGCCCAGCTCTGAACGTAGAGACCCGTGTTGTGGACGACGACATGAACGACGTCAAGTTGGGAGAGATCGGCGAGATCGTTCATCGGTCGCCACAGCTTCTGTCCGGCTATTACAAGGACGAAGCGCGCACGCGCGAGGCATTCCACGGGGGCTGGTTCCACAGCGGCGACCTCGCAACGCTGGACACCGAGGGCTACATCACTGTTGTGGACCGCAAAAAAGACATGATCAAGAGCGGAGGTGAGAACATTTCCAGCCGCGAGGTGGAGGAAGCGCTGTACGCCATCGGGGGCGTCTCAGAAGTGGCCGTGATCGGCCTGCCCGATCCAAAGTGGATTGAGGCGGTTGTGGCGGTAATTGTGGTCAAGACCGGTCATGCGCTGACGACGCAAGACGTCATCGCCGGTTGTGCCGGCCGCCTGGCGGATTTCAAGCGACCCAAGCGTGTGATCTTTACAGACACACTGCCCAAGAACCCCAGTGGCAAGCTGCTCAAGCGCGAGCTGCGACAGCAATATGCGGCGCTGTAGAAAGCCCAATGATATGAACGATTCCGCTAATCACATCAAGCGCCTCAACCGTCTCGATTGCTGCGCTGTGTCCGATGCCATGGACAAAGTCGGCTTGCCGGACCGCGTGGTCAGCGGCTTGGAGCAACGGTCCACCCAGCGGCGCATTGCCGGCCGCGTGGTGACCTTTCGACTCGTGCCAGCCAATGAGGCGGGGCCGGCAGGTAGCGCTGCGCCCAGGCATCTAGGCACCTCAGCCATTGAACTGGCGCAGGCCGGCGAAGTGATCGTGGTGGAACAGCGCAGCGGCATCGACGCCGGCAGCTGGGGCGGCATCCTGACGCTGGGCGCCAAGCTGCGCGGCATTGCCGGCGTGATCGCCGACGGTCCGGTACGCGACATCGACGAGGCGCGCGCCTATGACTTCCCCATTTACTGCCGGGCCTTGACGGCGCGCACCGCGCGTGGCCGTGTCGCAGAGGCTGAGACCAACCAGCCGGTCACCATTGGCAACGTCACCGTACACCCCGGCGATTACGTGATCGCGGACGCCAGCGGCGTCGCCTTCATTCCCGCAGGCGACATCGAACGCGTGCTGGAGGCGGCCGAGTCCATCGCGGGCCGGGAGGCGGCGATGGCCAAAGCCCTGCTGGTCGGCACGCCCATCAGCACGGTGATGGGCGCCGATTACGAACACATGCTGCGCTGAGCCGCAGGCTGGAGAACGAATATGACCGACCCCAACGTCAACCGAGCCTCGAAACTCGACACCGCCACCCTTAGCGACGCTTTGGATCGCCACGGCATCCTGGGCCAGTGCTACAAGGTCAAGCCGCGCTCCAGCGACTTTCGCATGACGGGCCGCGCGTGGACCTTGCTCTACGGCCCCGCTGCTTCGCCGCCTGGCACAGTGGGCGACTACCTTGATGACGTGGCTCCTGGCAGCGTGATTGTGCTGGACAACGGCGGCCGCGAAGATGTCACCGTGTGGGGCGACATCCTGACTGAACTCGCGCACCACAAGGGCATTGCAGGTACGGTGATTGATGGCATCAACCGCGATGTGGCCCTGTGCCTGGAACTCGCCTACCCCGTCTACAGCCGTGATAGTTGGATGCGCACCGGCAAGGACCGTGTGCAGGTGGAGGCGACACAGGTGCCAGTCACCATCGGTGGCGCGCGTGTTTCGCCAGGCGACTTGCTGCGTGGCGATGCCGACGGCGTGGTCGTGATTCCGAAGGAGCACGAGGAAAAGGTGCTGGCCGCTGCCGAGGAAATCCAGGCCGCCGAAGACGCGATCCGCGCCTCGGTGCGCGGCGGCATGAGCCTGCGCGATGCGCGCGTCAAACATCGCTACCACCAGTTGCAGACGCGCGAGGCCAAACCATGAGCGCCGCGCCGGGCCGCCCCAAGCAAGCTCGCACCGCAGCCCGCAGGGCGGAGGTTACCTTATGAGCTCGGACGACGGCACACCCACTGGCCCCACAATTCGCAACGGCATCGAGCGCCCTGCAGCGGAAACGCTAGCCGCTGCGGCCTTGCTGCCCACCTCAACGCTGCATGAAGCCGGGGGCCGCATCGGCGCAATGCCGTCAGTCATCAAGCCCGTGTCTCCGGCGATGCGTCTGTGCGGACCGGCCGTCACCGTGCATTCGCCGGCTGGCGACAACCTGTGGCTGCACCGGGCGATCTATGTCGCGCAGCCCGGCGACGTGCTCGTGGTCCATGTGAGCGGTGGTTATGACTTCGGTTATTGGGGCGAGATCATGTCCTGCGCGGCGAAGACGCGAGGGCTGGCCGGCCTGGTGATCGACGGATGCGTGCGCGACGGCGCGATCCTGGCGGACTTCGGTCTGCCGGTGTTCGCGCGTGGACTGTGCATGCGCGGCACCGGCAAGGACTTCGGTGCGCGCGGCTGGATCAATTTTCCGACGCTTTTTGACGACCTCACCGTGCATGCAGGTGACCTGATCGTGGGTGATACCGACGGCGTGGTGGCAATTCCCCGTCTGCTTGCATACGATGTCGTCGCTGCCGCGCAGCAGCGTGAGGCCAAGGAGGCCGCCATCCTGGAGCGCATTCGCGCTGGCGAGCGAACGCTCGAAGTCTACAAATTCTGAAACCATTGAAAGGTAAATCCATGCCCCTCATCATCGATTCGCACGCCCACGTGATGGTGCCATCGGAAAGCTACAAATTCATGGCGGAACTGGTCGCCAGCCGCGCCAACCCGGCGTTTCCGCCCACCCTGCCCGACGAGTCGGTGCGCAAGGCAGGGCAGACCATCGTCGACATCATGGACAAGGTCGGAACGGACATACAGTTCCTGTCCCCGCGGCCCTACATGCAGATGCACTCGGTCAAGCCGGCCAAGGTAACGGCGATCTGGACCCGGCACATGAACGACTTGGTCTACCGCACGGTACAGATGTTCCCGACGCGTTTCCGCGCGGTGGCCGGCCTGCCCCAATACCGTGACGACTCGCCCGCGAACTGCATTGCCGAGCTGGAGTTCCGCGTCAAGGAACAAGGCTTCATCGGCTGCCTGCTGAACCCCGACCCCACGGAGGGGGACGCTGCGCCGCCGCCCGGTCTGGGCGACCCGTTCTGGTATCCGATCTACGAGAAGTTGTGTGAACTCGACATTCCGGCGCTGGTGCATTCGGCAGGCAGCTGCGAGCCGCGGCTGTCGTACACACTGAAGTTCATCAATGAAGAAAGCATCGCCATCACATCCTTGTTGTCGTCCGAGGTTTTCACCCGTTTTCCGAATCTGAAACTCATCATTCCGCATGGCGGCGGCGCCATTCCCTACCATATGGGCCGCTTCCGCGCATGGTCGGTGCACAAGAAAGAAACCTTCTTCGACGAACAACTGAAGCGCCTGCATTTCGACACCACCACGTACGACAAGGACGCGCTCGAGTTGCTGTTCAAGGTGGTGGGTACGGATCGGGTCTTGTTCGCCACCGAAAACCCGGGTACCGGCAGCGCCATCGATCCGCGTTCCGGGCGTGCCTTCGACGACCTCAAACCCGTCATAGAAGCCATGGAGATGCTCAGCGACAAGGACCGCGAGAACATCTTCGAGTGCAATTGCACGAGGCTTTATTCGCGATTTAAGAAAGACTAAAGCGCTATGGCCGAAATCGTTCTTGGCATTGGCGCCTCACACACGCCATTGCTGACGCTGGACAGCGCTCAGTGGAGTCACCGCGCTGCAGCGGACTATGCGAACAAACGACTCAACCTGTCGGATGGCCGATGGCTCAGTTATGCCGACTTGCTGACCGAAGTCGGACCGCGTTATGAAGACGTGGTGACAGCGGAAATTCTGGACCACAAGGCGCAGCGCTGCGAGGCCGCGCTGGACCGGCTGGCCGATGCACTGCAGGCGGCAGCCCCCGACGTGGTCATCATCATCGGCGACGACCAGGGAGAACTGTTTTCCCCCAGCAACCAGCCTGCAGTGGCCATCTTCCACGGCGAGGAGATCGTGACCAGCGACAAGTTCGGTCAGGACGATACGCCGGATTGGATGCGGCAGGTGGGACGCGGCTACCTCATGGACGACATCCATACACTTGCGGGCCATCCCGCCCTGGCACTGGAACTGATCCAGGGACTGGTCGACAAGGGCGTGGATATCACCGCTGTCGCCTGCGTCGAAGATCCGAAGAAGGCCGCGTTTGGACACGCCTTCGGCTTTATCGTCAAACGGCTGTTCCGTGGCTCCGCCATCCCTGTCGTTCCGGTCCTGCTCAACACCTACTTCCCACCGAATGTGCCCACGGCAGCGCGCTGCCATGACATTGGCCGCGCGCTGGCCGAGGTGATCGGCGCAAGTCCGAGTGCGTTGCGTGTGGCCATCGTCGCCTCCGGCGGCTTGAGTCATTTCGTCGTGGACGAGGCGCTGGATCGCCAGGTGATCGAAGCCTTTGCTTCTGGCGACCCGGCTGCCCTGCGCGGCATTCCGCGTGGCGCATTGAATTCGGGCTCCTCGGAAATCCTGAACTGGATCATGGCCGCCGGCGCCCTGCAAGGCCTGCCCTTGCACTGGCATGAATACCAACCGTTGTACCGCACCCCCGCAGGCACCGGTGTGGGTGCCGCATTCTGTGAATGGAGAACGCCATGAATGAAGAGCAAAACCGCCTGCTGACCCGTGTCGGCGCTGGCACCCCCATGGGCGAGCTCCTGCGCCGCTACTGGATGCCAATTGCTGGTGTATCAGAGTTTGAAAAACGCACCACCAAACCCGTGCGCCTGCTGGGCGAAGACCTGGTGTTGTACCGTGATCTGAGCGGCAATTTCGGCCTGGTGGATCGCCGCTGCGCCCATCGACGTGCCGACCTGTCGCTAGGCATGGTCGAGAAATGCGGCTTGCGTTGCCACTACCACGGCTGGGCCTACGACCAGAGCGGCCAATGCACATCGCAGCCTTTTGAAGACGTGACCATGCCGGAGAAGAACATCAAAGGCTCCGTTTCCATCAAGGCTTACCCCGTGCAGGTGAAGGCTGGCATGGTCTGGACTTACATGGGGCCGGCTCCAGCGCCTTTGTTGCCCGACTGGGAAGCATTCTCCTGGGACAACGGCTTCGTTCAGGTCGTTGTGTCGGAAGTCCCGTGCAACTGGTTTCAGTGCCAGGAAAACTCGATCGATCCGGTCCATTTCGAGTGGATGCATGAAAACTGGGGCAAGCGCCTACGGGACGGCCCCGAGGCAGCATATGGACCCACCCACCTCAAGCTGGATTTTGAGGAGTTTGAACACGGATTTGTCTACAAACGCGTGAAGGAGGACACGAGCGAAGCAGATTCCATGTGGACAGTTGGCCGCGTCTTCCTTTGGCCCAATGGTTT
>JBEAOO010000167.1:0-31639 GCA_041164825.1 Pseudomonadota bacterium
GTCAAGGCCGCCCGCGTGGTGATCTTGGGCGTGGGCGTGGCGGGCTTGCAGGCCATCGCCACGGCCAAGCGCCTGGGCGCGGTGATCGAAGCGTCCGACGTGCGCCCTTCGGTGAAGGAGCAGATCGAGTCGCTGGGCGCCAAGTTCATCGAGGTGTCGTACGACACCGCCGAAGAAAAAGAAGCCGCCGTGGGCGTGGGCGGTTACGCCAAGCCCATGCCACCGAGCTGGCTGGCGCGCCAGCAGGTCGAGGTGGCCAAGCGCGTCGCCGCGGCCGACATCGTGATCTCCACCGCGCTGATCCCGGGCCGCGCTGCGCCGGTGCTGATCACCGAAGAGATGGTCAAGGCCATGAAGCCCGGTTCGGTCATCGTTGACATCGCCGCCGGCAAGGGCGCCGATGGTGTGGGCGGCAACTGCCCGCTCACGGAGGCCGGCAAAACCGTCAGCAAACACGGTGTCACTTTGGTCGGTGAAACCAACCTGCCCGCCCTCGTGGCGGCCGACGCCTCGGCGCTCTATGCCCGCAATGTGCTGGACTTCCTGAAGCTGGTGCTGCCCAAAGACAGCGCCTTCACCGTGCCGCTCGACGACGACATCGTGGCCGCGTGCCTGATGACGCAGGGCGGCGAGGTCAAGCGCAAGTAAGCACGTTGGCGCCTGCGCTCAGCGCGCGGGCCCAGCACACCACAGCCCATTGCAGGACATTGCAGGACACACAGACCATGGACATCCTCAGCCCCACCGTCACCAACCTCATCATCTTCGTGCTCGCCATCTACGTGGGTTACCACGTGGTCTGGACGGTCACGCCCGCACTCCACACGCCGCTGATGGCGGTCACCAACGCGATCTCGGCCATCGTCATCGTCGGCGCCATGCTGGCCGCGGCCCTCACCGAAACCACGCTCGGCAAGACCATGGGCGTGCTGGCCGTGGCGCTGGCGGCGGTCAATGTGTTTGGCGGCTTCTTGGTCACCCGGCGCATGCTGGAGATGTTCAAGAAGAAGGAGAAGAAAGCGCCCGCTGCCGTCGCCGCCTCGGGAGACCGAGCATGAGCCTCAACCTCGTCACGCTGCTCTACCTGATCGCCAGCGTCTGCTTCATCCAGGCGCTCAAGGGCCTGAGCCACCCCACCACCTCCATCCGCGGCAACCTGTTCGGCATGAGCGGCATGGCGATCGCCGTGCTGACCACCGCTGCGCTGATCCTCAAACTCGCGCAAGGCAACCCCAGCGGTTTGCTGTGGGTGCTGGGCGCGCTGGTGGTGGGCGGCGGCATCGGCGCCACCATGGCCCGCCGGGTCGAGATGACCAAGATGCCCGAGCTGGTCGCCTTCATGCACAGCATGATCGGCCTGGCCGCGGTGTTCATTGCCGTGGCCGCTGTGGCCGAGCCGCATGCCTTTGCCATCGCGGCGCTGGGCGAGCCCATTCCGGGCGGCAACCGCATCGAGCTGGCGCTGGGCGCCTTCATCGGCGCCGTCACCTTCAGTGGCTCGGTGATTGCCTTTGGCAAGCTCAGCGGCAAGTACAAATTCCGCCTGTTCCAGGGCGCGCCGGTGCAGTTTGCCGGCCAGCACAAGCTCAATGCGGTGCTGGGTCTGGCGGTGCTGTTCTTCATCTTCGGCTTCTGGCATTCGCAGAGCTGGATGGACATCACGCTGGTGATCGCGCTCGGCTTTGTGCTCGGTGTGCTGCTCATCATTCCCATCGGCGGCGCCGACATGCCGGTGGTCGTCTCGATGCTCAACAGCTACTCGGGCTGGGCGGCGGCCGGCATCGGCTTCAGCCTCAACAACAGCATGCTGATCATTGCCGGCTCGCTGGTGGGCTCGTCGGGCGCCATCCTCAGCTACATCATGTGCAAGGCCATGAACCGCAGCTTCTTCAACGTCATCGGCGGCGGTTTTGGCGGTGACGCCAATGCGGCGGCAGGCGGAGCGGCGCAAGTGCAGCGCAGTGTGAAGAGCGGCAGCGCCGACGACGCGGCGTTCGTGCTGGGCAATGCCGAAACCGTGGTGATCGTGCCCGGCTACGGCCTGGCCGTGGCGCGCGCTCAGCACGCGGTGAAGGAGCTCGCCGCCAAGCTCACCGAGAAGGGCATCCACGTCAAGTACGCCATTCACCCGGTGGCCGGCCGCATGCCGGGCCACATGAACGTGCTGCTGGCCGAGGCCGAAGTGCCCTACGACCAGGTGCACGAGATGGAGGACATCAACGGCGAGTTTGGCCAGGTCGACGTGGCCATCATCCTGGGCGCCAACGACGTGGTGAACCCGGCTGCGCTGACCAAGGGCAGCCCGATCTACGGCATGCCGATCTTGGAGGCCTACAAGGCCAAAACCATCATCGTCAACAAGCGCTCCATGGCCGCGGGCTACGCCGGCTTGGACAACGAACTCTTCTACATGGACAAGACCATGATGGTGTTCGGCGACGCCAAGAAGGTGGTGGAGGACATGGTCAAGGCGATTGAGTGATTCGCTCAGCGCAGCGCGCTCTGACCGCACCAAGGAGGCTTCGGCCTCCTTTTTTCATGGGCGAGGGGGGATTGCGCTCGGTGAACGTGGAGCCTCTTCGCGACAACCGTCAAGCCGGTTTTCTTGCAGGCATGCCCTGAAAAAGCACGATCGTGCTATCGAATCCCCTGATGTGCGCTTGTCAGCGCTCGGTCAGAATGAGTTCATGGAAAAGATCTGGCTCAAACACTATCCCGCGGGCGTTCCGGCAGAGATCGACGTGGCCGAGTACCCGTCGCTGGTGGCCTTGATGGACGACGCGTTCACGCGCTTCCGAGACCGCACCGCCTACCTCTACATGGGCAAGGCCTTCACCTTTGGCCAAATCGACGACGCCTCGCGTGCCTTGGCGGCCAAGTTGCAGGCCTTGGGTTTTGTGAAGGGCGAGCGGATCGCCGTGATGATGCCCAACGTGCCGCAGTACCCGGTGGCGGTGGCGGCCATCTTGCGGGCGGGCTGTGTGGTGGTCAATGTGAACCCGCTCTACACACCGCGCGAGTTGTCGCATCAACTCAAAGACGCGGGCGCCAAGGGCCTTGTGCTGCTCGAAAACTTTGCCGCCACCTTTGCCAAAGTGCAGGCCGAGGTGCCCACGCGCACAGTGATCTTGAGCGGCCTGGGCGACATGCTGGGCTTCCCCAAATCCTTCATCGTCAACACAGTGGTGCGCAAGCTCAAGAAGCTGGTGCCAGCGTTTGAATTGCCGCAGGCGCTGTGGTTCAACGACGCGCTGTCGCAAGGCCGCAGCCTGCGCTTCATGCCCGTGCAACAAGGCCCCGACGACATGGCTGTGCTGCAGTACACCGGCGGCACCACCGGCGTGAGCAAGGGCGCGGTGCTGCTCAACCGCAACTTGGTGGCCAACATCTTGCAATCTGAAGCCTGGTACCAGCCGGCGTTGAGCAAGATCCCTGCGGGTGAGCAGATCGTCACCGTGTGCGCGCTGCCGATCTATCACATCTTCGGTTTCAACACCAACATGATGCTCAGCCTGCGCATGGGTGGCTGCAACATCCTGATCCCCAACCCGCGCGATTTGCCGGCCACCTTCAAGGCGCTGCAGGGCCAACGGTTTCACAGCTTTCCCGCGGTCAACACGCTGTTTGGCGCACTCGCCCGCCATCCCGATTTCAACTCGGTGGATTGGAGCCATTTGAAGATCTCGGTGGGTGGCGGCATGGCCGTGCAAAGCGCCACCGCCAAACTCTGGCTGGAAAAAACCGGCTGCCCGATCTCCGAAGGTTATGGCCTGTCCGAGACCTCGCCCGTGGCCACCTGCACGCCGGTGGATGCCACCGCCTACGCCGGCAACATCGGCATGCCGGTGCCCAACACCGACGTGGCCTTGCTCGATGACGATGGCCACGAAGTGCCCGCCGGTGCCTCGGGCGAAATCGCCATCCGCGGCCCGCAGGTGATGGCCGGCTACTGGCAGCGCCCCGACGAAACCGCCAAGGTGATGACGGCCGACGGCTGGTTCCGCACCGGCGACATCGGCATGGTGGACGAGCGCGGCCAGTTCCGCATCGTTGACCGCAAAAAAGACATGATCTTGGTCAGCGGTTTCAACGTCTACCCCAACGAGGTGGAAGAGGTGATTTCGCAAATGCCGGGCGTGCTCGAATGTGCGGCCATCGGCGTGCCCGATGAGCGCTCCGGCGAGGCCGTGAAGTTGGTGATCGTGCCCAACCGGCCGGAGGTCACCGAGGCCGCGGTGCGCGCCTACTGCGATCAAAACCTGACCGGCTACAAGCGGCCCAAGGTGATCGAGTTCCGCACCGAGTTGCCCAAGACGCCGGTGGGCAAGGTGCTGCGGCGCGAGCTGCGCGACAGCAAGACTTGAGCGTTGCAGCAGGCGCAGCCTGCCTCCCGCCTGCTGCCCCGGAGTGCGCTGTGGCGCCACGTGGGCCGTCATGGCTCACGCGGCTGACAGTCACGGTTTGTCACCGTGTGTTGCACCTCGCACTGTTACAGTCTTCCAACATTGGCGTGACCAAAAGCGCGCCGCACTCGTCGATTCGTTTGGGGAAGCGCACAGCGTGATTTGGCTCAAAACCGACGCAGGCCGTCAGGAAATGCAGACGCGTTCGCAGGTCAAAGACCGTGCCTTGCGCAATCTGCTGCTGCTGGTCGATGGCCAGAAATCCGACACCACCTTGCTCGCCTGCGTGCCCGGCCTGGGCGATGCCGCGTTCGACGTGCTGGCGGAGCTCGGTCTGATCGCTCCCAAGGCCTCGGGGTCGAGGGTGGTGGTGTCCGCGCCCATGCCCTTGTCCGCGCCAATGGCGGCTGCCGCGGCACCCGCGGCGGCCTTGGCATCCGCATCGACCAGCGCAGCGCCCGGTGCCGCGGTGGTCGATCTCGACTACGAACAATTCACGGCGCGCCTCACGCAACTCATCTCCAGCGAGCTGGGTTTGCGCGGTTTTCGCCACACGCTGGCGGTCGAAAAAGCCAGCACCGTGCCCGAGCTGTTGACGCTGGCCGAGACCGTGCTCGCGGCTGTGCGCGAACGCAGAGGCGATGACGTCGCGCTGAAGTCGCGGCGCGCGCTGTTCGGCGGCTGAGCGCCATGGTGCGGCTGACGGCGCGGCCCCTGGCAATGTGCGCTGTGGTGGGCTCATGACGCTGGCCATCGTCAGCGCAATGCGTGAGGAGTGGCATGCGCTGCGTGCCGATTTGAGCGACGCGCAGACCGTCCGTTTGGGCGGCCGCGAGTTCCACCTGGGGCAGATGGCGGGCCGGCAGGTGGTGCTGGTGCTCAGCGGCATCGGCAAGGTGGCCGCCGCCACCACGACCACGCTTTTACTCTGCCACTTTCACGCCCGGGCCGTGTTGTTCACCGGCGTGGCCGGTGGTTTGGCCGAAGGCCTGCGTGTGGGCGATGTGGTGGTGGCCGGCACCCTGCTGCAGCACGACATGGACGCCTCGCCATTGTTTCCGCGCTTTGAAGTGCCACTCACCGGGCGCGCTGAATTCCCCGCCGATGCCGCACTCGCCGATGCGTTGCACGCCGCTTGTGTGCGCTGCCTGCAGCCGGGCGCCCCCGATGTGCCGCAACGGGCCTTGGCCGCACTGGGCATCGGCCACGCGCCGCAAGTGCACCGAGGCTTGATCGTCAGCGGCGATCGTTTTGTGTCCAGCGCGGCCGAGAGCGCTGCCTTGCGCACCGCCTTGCCCCAGGCGCTGGCGGTGGAAATGGAAGGCGCGGCCGTGGCCCAGGTGTGCGCTGATTTCGGCCGTCCTTTCGCCGTCGTGCGCACCCTGTCTGACCGCGCCGACGACAGCGCCCATGTCGATTTCAACCGCTTTATCCACGAGGTCGCGGCTGTCTACACGCGCTTGATCGTGCGCGATTGGCTGGCGGCGATGCCGGCCTGAGCCAAGCGCCTGCGCGCGGCGCCGGGCCACCACCTGCGCCGCTGAGGCACACTTCGGCCCCACCGCCTCCACGCGCTTTGTTGCGCCCCGCCATGCCCGCCCGCTTTCACGTGCCCTTGCCTTTCGCCGCTGGCGACACCCTTGAGCTGCCCGCCGGCCCAGCGCGCCATGTGCAGGTGCTGCGCCTGCAGCCCGGCGACGCGCTGACGCTGTTCAACGGCGAAGGTGGGCAGTGGCAGGCCGAGGTGCTGGAGATGGGGCGCAAGACCGTGAGCGTGCGCCTGATCGCGCCCGAGGCGGCTGATGAGCCCGAACTGCCGCAGCGCGTCACATTGGCCCTGGGCATGCCCGCCAACGAGCGCATGGATTTCTTGATCGAGAAGGCCACCGAGCTCGGCGTGGCCGCGGTGCAACCGCTGGTGTGCGAGCGCTCGGTGCTGCGGCTGTCGGGCGAGCGTGCCGAGCGCAAGCGCGAGCACTGGCATGGCGTGGCCGTGGCCGCCAGCGAGCAGTGCGGTGGCACGCGCGTGCCGCTGATTCATCCGGTGATGACGCTGACCGAGTGGCTGCGCAGCGCGGGCGCATCTGACGCGGCCGGCTGCCGCATGGTGCTCAGCACCGGCACCGCCCCGGCACTGGAGGCGGTGGCCGCGGGTGTCGCCAAGCCCGCCGCCACGCCCACCTACACCTTGCTCAGCGGCCCCGAGGGCGGCTTGTCGGCGGGGGAAGAAGCGGCGGCCCGCGTCGCTGGTTTTGCGCCGGCCAGCCTGGGCCCACGCATCTTGCGTGCCGACACCGCGCCGCTGGCCGCGCTGGTGCGGCTCACCGTGCCCGCGCCACGCTGAGCACTTCTCCTGTCATCGCTGGTGGTGCCTGGCGCACATTGCAGTGGTGATTGCGGTATTCCTGCCGCCCCTGTGCTTGAGGGGCTGGGCTTTGTCACGCTCACCGCGCACAATCCGCCCGTTCATTCACCCCCCTCAAAGGAGATCTCCATGGGACTGTTGGATTCTGTGCTGGGCAGTGTGCTCGGCGGCGCGCAAGGCGCAGGTGGTGGCGGTGCACAAGCTGCGATGCTGCAAGCGGTGATTGGCATGCTGGCGCAAAACCAAGGTGGCGGCCTGACCGACCTGATCGGCAAATTTGCCCAAGGCGGCCTGGGTGATGTGGCCAAGTCGTGGGTGGGCACGGGCGAGAACCTGCCCATCTCTGCCGACCAAATCAGCAGCGTGCTCGGCTCCGACATGGTGGGCCAGCTGGCCGGCCAACTCGGTATGTCGCACGGCGACGCCGCCAGCGGCCTGTCGCAACTGTTGCCGCAACTGGTCGACAAGCTCACGCCCAACGGCGCCTTGCCGCAAGCCGGCCAAGGCCTGCCCGATCTGGGCGCGCTCGGTGGCCTGCTCGGCGGTCTGCTGCAGCAACGCTGATCGCCTCTGGCCGGGCCGCTCTGGCCCGGTCACCCCAGCCGCCTCACGAGGCGGCTTTTTTGCGCCCGGAGGGTGTGCCGCCCGCGGGCCTCAGGCGGCGCGCAGCCCGGCGCCAGCGTCGGTGTTGTCGGTGTGGGTGGCGCTGGGCAGAGGCTGCTCAAAACACAGCGCATGGTCGCTGCACACCGCACAGCTGGGCGACTTGCAAATCAAGATCTCGGCCTGCTCGCACAACTGCCGGTAGAGAAACTTCTTCCACTTCATGTCGCCGCTGTTTTTGGCCACCAGGGCCGGAAACCAGTGCCGCATCAAGCCGTTGAGCTGGCCGCGGTCGGTCAGCAGCAGGTCCTGCCACAGGTGGTTGTCGCCCAAGCAGGCCACCGCCACGGCCAGCGCCGCAGCTTGGGCGAGTTCATGCGGCCCGGCCCAGGGGTCGGCGTGCGCCAGCAGCAGCGCGCTCACGTCCTCCACCTCGTCTTCGCGCAGCACCCGCCGATCGGCAAAGTCCACGCGCAGCAGCGGCCAGGGGAACAGGGGCTCGGCGCAGCCCATCTCAGACCTCCGCCGCGGCGTGGGTGTAGCACTTCTTCGGGCAGATCTTGGCGCAGGCGGTGCAACCGATGCACAGCGCCTGGTGCGCAATCGTCATCACCTTCTTCTCGTACTCGGCGTCGTCCTCATCCTCGTCGTCGCTCACCTGCACGCGCTCGCCTTCGTCGTTGATGCCGACAAGCGCCAATACGCCGCGCGGGCAGACCTTGAAACAGCGGCCGCAGCCGATGCATTTGTCTTCGTTCAGCGACTCAACGAAGGTCGGCGTCCACGCCGCGCCCGAGGGCAGGGTGACGGAAAACGTGCTCATGATGGTGTGCTCCTGCTGTGCGCCTGTGCGCCTGTGGGCCACGGTCAAGCCGGCTGTGCGTCGGCCAGCGCTTTGCGCGCGGCCATCAGCTTGGCGTGGGCCTCGTGCGCGGTCTGCGCCACGGTGAGGATGGTTTCCCAGTTCGTGGGCAGCTCTTCCGAGAGGTCATGCAGGTCCATCTTGGCCTGCGTGGCCTTGGCGTTGAGCTTTTTCACGTCGGTCTTCAGGGCGTCGATGTCGATGCTCATGGTGCGGCTCCGGTGTGGCGTGTGGTCAAGATCCGTAGGTGGCCACAGCGCGGTAGGTCTCCACCATGCCGACACCTTCCTTCACCAACTTGTTGCCCGCCTCGGCCAGCTTTTGCAAGCTGGTGTAGCCAAAGCGGTGCACGTCGCGCAGGTAGCGGTTGACCACGATCAACCTGCCGGTGGTGAGCACCGCGCGGCCAAAACCCTCGTGGCTCATCTTCATCATCGGGCTCACCATGCAGCCGGTGGCGCGCTCGATCGACAGGCCGATGGCGTTGTGGAACAGGTCGAGCCGCCACAGCGTTTCCGGGTCCGGGTCGCCCATCATCGGCATCTCGCGGCGCTGCTCGGCGGTGATGATGTAGGGCGCCAGCAGCGTCAAATCGCTCTTGCCTTCCCAGGTGCCGTGCGTGTCTTGGGCGCGCAGCTGTTTGACCAGTTCCAGGATGAACGGGTCCTTCAGCAGCGCCTCGTCGCTGAGGGCTTCGGGGGCGGTGGCGTCCGCGGTCAGGGCTGTGCTCATGATTTCACCTTGTTGAGTTCGGGCTCGTGGCTGCCGGTCGTTTCGTCTTCGTCTTCAAAACGGGCGGTGAGGCCGCGGTCCTTCTCCAGCGCCTTGCGCAACCAGGGCGGCGGCGTGCCCTTGAGCACCTCCTGCAGCTTGTCCAGGATGTCGAGGATGGGCTCGGGTTGCGGCACCTTGATCGGGTGAATCTTCAGCGCCACCACGCGCGCCGCGCCGCTGCCACCGATGGCCGCCACGTACAAGATCGCGCAGTCTTTGATGGCGTCGAGCTTGGGGGCGAGCTTGTCCTCGTTGCCGTCTTCGGCCAGGTCTTCACCAAAGTGGAAGTCCTCGACGAAGTGGTAGCCCTCGGGCCGCACGTCGTAGATGGCGAGCTGCTTGGCCCAGCCGAAGTGCGCGTCAACGCGCTGCTTGTCTTGCGTGGCAAAAGCGATCTTCATGGTCGGGCTCCTTGAATCGTCCACAGAAAAAGAGGTTCAAGCACTGGCCGTGGCCAAGGCGTGCGGGTCGGCCGGGCGGGCGCGGGCGATGCTGTCGGCGCTCACATGGGCCACCCCCGGCAGCGCCTCGGCCACCCGGCCTTGTGCGGCCGCCAGCGAGAGCGCGGGCAGCGGCCAGTCGCCCGGGTGGTGGTGGGCGATCTGTTCCATGAACACATTGCCGACCTCGTAGATGAAGTTGCGCGTGCCGCGGTAGCCCACCATGCAGCGGTGCGCGTTGCCGATGCGGTCGAACGTGGGGATGCCCAGGCGGAACAGCGGCTTGCCCAAACGCGCGGCGGCTTGCCGGCCGTGCGAGTGCGTCATCAGCAGCGTGCAGTCGGCCGCCTTGGCCGCCATCTCAAAGTCTTCCAGGTCGCCAATCACCACCTCGTTGGCCGGCAGGCGCGCCAGCAGCGGGCTGGGCGTGGTGGTCACGCACACGCTCAGCTCCGCGCCCATGTCCACCAGCAAGTTGCCGGCGGCCCAGAGCAGGTCGGGCTCGGCGGCCAGCGCCACGCGCTGGTTGCCAAAGTGGAAGTGGCCGTCGAGCATCGCGTCCACCAACTGGCTGCGCTGGCGGCGCCATTTGGCGGGGACCGGGCGGCCCGAGAGCTCGGCCAGCTTCTGCACCAACGCATCACAAGCCGTGAGGCCCGTGACGCGCTCAAACACCGTGAACGGCACGCCGCAGCGCTTCTCCAAGGTGGTGGCCGCCGCGCGCATCTGCTCGCCGATGACCAGCGTGTGCGTGGCCGTGCCGAGCGCCTTCAGATCGGCCAGCGGCGTGCCGCCGAGCGTGGTGCCCAGCCAGTCGTCGGGGATGTGGCCATCAAGCGAGCCCGACACATCGGGCGCGATGATCGGCGTGAGGCCGAACGAGCTGATGATCTCGCGCAGCTCCTCCAAGTCACCCGGGGTGAGGTGCGCGCCGGGCAGCACCGCCACCCGGCCCGGCACCGTGGTTTGATCGGGCTCGGGCAGCGCCTTCATCAATGCGTCCACCGCCTTGGCCCAGCCGTCTTGAAACGCGCCCACGTAGTCGGGGGTCGACACATAGACCAGCGCCGTGTCGGCCAGCTCGGGGTGCTTTTTGCGGATGAGGGCGAGGTAGCCGTCCACGTCATCGCCCTTGGTCTCGGTGAGGCCGGTGGAGCAAATGGCGATCAGCGCGGGCTGGGCGCGTTGGCGGATGTTGAGGATGGCCTTCTCGATGTTCTCCAAGCCACCCAAGATGGTCGTCACCTCGTTCATCGCCGTGGTCTGCAGCGGGATCGCTTCTTTGAAGTGGCGCACCAGCAGCACCAGGCCAAACGAGGTGCAGCCCTGCGAGCCGTGCATCACCGGCATGCAGCTCTGCAAGCCCATGAACGCATAGGCCGCGCCGAGGGGCTGGCTCATCTTGAGCGGGTTGACGGCGCAGGATTTTTTGCTCTCGCTGACGTGGGCCATGGTGTGGAGTCCTGGGAGGTTCGTCAGTGCCGTCAGGCGGCGGCGTCAATGGCCAGTTGCTCGGCGCTTTGCTCGCGCAGCAGCGAGTCGCTCGCATCCCAAGGCGCGGGGGTGCGCACCTCCGCCCACATCGGGTTGAACAGCGCCTTGTCGATCTCCGCGATCATGGTCACCATGCCCTCGTAGCCGGCAAAGGCGTGGTGGCGCTCCTGGTTGATGTCCATCCAGGGCATGCGCGCCTTCAGCGCCACAAATTGGCTGCGGCCGCCGCTGAGCATGATGTCGGCCTTCGCGTCGCGCAGCATCGCGTACATCTGGCGCGGCGTCATGTCGTCGATCATGTGGGCGTCGGCGTCCTCGCCCATGATCTCCTTGAGCTTTTCCTTGTCTTCCCGGGTGCTCTTTTTCACCGAGGTGCCGACCACTTCGAGCCCGGCCTCTTGCAGCGCCGAGACCACGCTCCAGCTCTTCACGCCGCCGGTGATCAGCAGCACCTTCTTGCCGGTGAGGCGCGCTTTGTAGGCGCGGATGCGCTCCCAGGCGCGGGCTTCTTCCAGCGCAATCAGCGCCTCGGTGCGATCCTTCAATTCAGCATCGGCGCCGCGCTCCACCAGCAGCCGCGCGATCTCGCGCAGCGTGGTGCTCATGTCGCCAATGCCATAGAACGAGCCCTCGAAATACGGGATGCCCCAGCGCTGCTCCATCTTGGTGGCGATGTTGATCATCGACTTGCTGCACACCATCATGTTGGCTTTGGCGCGGTGGCTTTGCGCCACCTCGGCATAGCGCCCGTCGCCCGAGATGCAGCTCAAGATGCGCACACCCAAGGCATCGAGCAGCGGCTTGATCTGCCACAGCTCGCCGCTGAGGTTGTATTCGCCAATGATGTTGATGTCGTAGGGCGTGGTGAACGCGGGCTCCACCGTGCCCACCACATGGTCCAGCAGCGCTTCGGCACCCAGCTTGTTGCCCAGGTTTTTGGGCCCCGCAAAACCCGGCGCATTCACCGGAATCACCGGCTTGCCGAACTTCTCGGACGCGCGTTTGCACACCGCCTCGATGTCGTCGCCGATCAGCGCCGTGACGCAGGTCTGGTAGACGAACACGGCCGGCGGGTCGTACTTCTCGATGATCTCGCGCACGCTCTTGAACAGCCGCTTTTCGCCGCCGTAGATCACGTCGAGTTCGTTGATGTCGGTGGTGAAACCGGTGCGGTAGATCTGCGAGCCGCTGCTGGCGCTGTGGCGGTTGTCCCAGCTGTTGCCCTCGCACGCAATCGGCCCGTGCACCAGGTGCGCCACGTCCACGATCGGCTGCAGCGCGATCTTCGCGCCGTCAAACGCGCAGCCGCCCGCCGCCGCCCCCGGCGTGAGTTGTTTGGTGCAACCCTTCTTGCGTTCTTTCTCGGTCTTGGCCTGGTTTTTGTCGCAACCGGGCTCGTCGAAGACTTCGGCAATCTTGGCTTTGAGCGATGCAGACATGCGGGGCCTCCGGGGCTGGGTTGGGTGCTTCATTGCAGGTTCGGTGCCAGCCTGTGCGCGCGCTAAAAGTCCCGCCAGATCAAGCACTTGCGTGCATGTCAGACCCTGCCGCAGCGGGTTGATGTTTGGCAGGTTTGCGACATTCGCAGCACGCTGAGCCCTGCGGATGGCGCGGTCTGCCCCGCAGCGCATGGCGGCGCAAGTCTTGCAAGACGAGCCCATGCTTGCCCGCCCCGCCGACGTGCTCACCGCCACCCCACCCGACACCGCCCTGATGCGCCACTACGCGCGCAGCCGTGCCTGGTGCGACTGGGAGGGCTTCGCGGCGTGGCAGCCGCGCGTGCTCAGCGCGCTGGCCGATGCGGCCGCACCCGCCATGTCGCCGTTTCAGCTGCTCTCGCTGCCCGGCATCAGCGCGTTGCAGCAGCGCGCGTGCGCGGCGCAGTGGCTGCAGGCACGGCTGCAAACCAGCGCCCGGGAGCGGGCTGAGGTGGGCCACGAATGGGCGGCGCAAACCGCGCCCGCACGCCTTGCGGGTCGGCCCCTGCGCATCGGCTATGTGTCGAGCGACTTCCACCTGCACGCCACCGCGCTGCTGCTGGCCGAAACGCTGGAGGCGCACGACACCGCGCGCTTCGAGCTGCACGCCTTCAGCCACGGCGCCGACGATGGCCGCGGCATGCGCGAGCGCCTGCACCGCAGCTTCCACACCTTCCACCACATCGGCGCGCTCAGCGATGCCGACGCCGCGCGTGCCATCCACGCCGCAGGCATCGACATCCTGGTCGACTTGAAGGGCTACACCGCCGGCAGCCGCACCCATGTGATGGCCTACCGCGCCGCACCCGTGCAGGTGAGCTACCTCGGTTACCCCGGCACGCTGGGTGAGGGCGGCGCCTGCGACTACCTCATCAGCGACCGCTTTGTGACCCCCGCCCACAGCCACGCGGGCTACAGCGAAGCCCTGGCCTGCCTGCCGCACAGCTACCAGCCGCATGGCCGCGCGCAGGCGCTGTTGCCGCCGCCACGCCGCGCCGATGTGGGGCTGCCCGATGACGGCTTGGTGCTGTGCTGCTTCAACCAGGCGTGGAAGTTCACGCCCGAGGTGTTTGGCCTGTGGTGCGATCTGTTGGCGCAGGTGCCCGGCAGCGTGCTCTGGCTGCTGCACGACGCGCGCGCCGAAGGGCCGCTGCGCAGCGAGGCGCTGCAGCGCGGCATCGACCCGCGCCGCATCGTCTGGGCGCCCGACCTGCCGCAGGCTGCGCATCTGGCGCGCCTGCAATGCGCCGATCTCGTGCTCGACACCTCGCCCTACAACGCCCACACCACCGCCAGCGACGCACTGTGTGCCGGCGTGCCGCTCATCACCTGCGCGGGCGACACCTTTGCCTCGCGCGTGGCCGGCAGCGTGTTGCTGGCCGTGGGCCTGCCCGAGCTCATCACCCACAGCCTGGCCGACTACGCCGCCTTGGCCTTGGCGCTGGCCCGCAGCCCGCCGCGCCTGCAGGCCCTGCGCGCCAAGCTGGCCGGCCTGCGCGTGGGTGCCGCGCTGTTTGATGTGGCGGCCTACACGCGCGATCTCGAAGCGCTCTACACGGCCATGTGGGCGCGCCACCGCGCCGGGCTGCCGCCGCAGGCGATCGAGGTGGCACCCGCCGCCGCCACTGCTGCTGGTGCTGGTGCTGGTGCTGCTGCTGCTGCTGCTGCTGGTGCCGCGGCGGATCGGGCGGCCTGAGGCATCGGTGGTCTGTTCGGTGGGGGGTGTGGGGGGTGTGTGCACGAGGCGTGGCCGTTTGCACGGTGGAGGTCGCTCCGCACCCCGGCGCGATCCCCGAAACCAGTGGGCGGGCTGGTCATGCGCCCGTCGGCGGTGCAGACTGGCAGACCGTTCCGCGCATCCGCGTCTCAGCTGGCCTCGCGCCCCCACCATGCCCTTCACCGCCGATCTGTTTGCCGACGATGCCCCGACGCCCACGGGCGAGCCCGCGCGCCTGCCCCTGGCGCCCGGGGCCGTGCTGTTGCGCGGCCTGGTGGTGGCCGAGGCCGCGGCGCTGTGTGCCGAGGTGGCTGCCGTGCTGGTCCAGGCGCCGCTGCGCCACTGGACCACGCCCGGCGGCCTGCGCATGGCCGTGGCCATGAGCAACTGCGGCGCGCTCGGCTGGGTGAGCGACGCCCGCGGCTACCGCTACAGCGCCACCGACCCGCACACCGCACAACCGTGGCCCGCCATGCCTGCTGCGTGGCAAGCGCTGGCCGCACGTGCAGCCGAGCACGCCGGTTTTGCGGGCTTTGCGCCCGATGCCTGCTTGATCAACCGCTACACGTCCGGCGTGCGCCTGAGCCTGCACCAAGACCGCGATGAGCAGGACTTCAGCCAGCCCATCGTCTCGGTCTCACTCGGCCTGCCTGCGGTGTTTCAGTGGGGCGGCACACAGCGCCGCGAGCCCACGCGGCGCGTGCCGCTGGGCCATGGCGATGTGGTGGTCTGGGGCGGCCCGGCGCGGCTGAACTTCCACGGCGTGATGCCGCTGAAAGACGGCACCCACCCGCTCACCGGCGAGGCCCGCATCAACCTCACCTTCCGCCGCGCGGGCCCCTGAGCGCCATGGCTGGGTGGTGTCGCTCGGCGCAGTAGAAGTGCCCGGTAGAAGTGCCCAGTAGATGTGCCCTGAGCGCGCGCGCTCAGCGGCTCACACCTGGTAGCTGCCCACGGCGGTGTTGAGCCGTTGCGCCTGCTGTTGCAGGCTCTCTGCGGCGGCCGCACTCTGCTCCACCAGCGCCGCGTTTTGCTGCGTGGCCACATCGAGCCGGCTCACTGCGCCGTTGATCTGCTCAATGCCGTCGCGCTGCTCTTGGGCCGCGTGCGTGATCTCGCCAATCAGGTCGCCCACGCGGCGCACGCTGTCGACGATCTCGCCCATGGTCTGCCCGGCTTGGCTCACCAGCCGCGTGCCATCGGCCGTGCGTTCCACGCTCGCGCCAATCAGGCTCTTGATCTCGCGCGCTGCGTTGGCGCTGCGTTGTGCCAGGGTCCGCACCTCGCTGGCCACCACCGCAAAGCCGCGGCCTTGCTCGCCCGCCCGCGCGGCTTCCACCGCAGCGTTGAGCGCCAAGATGTTGGTCTGGAAGGCGATGCCATCGATCACGCCAATGATGTCGGCGATCTTGTGGCTGGCCGCGTCGATCTGCGCCATGGTCTGCACCACCTCGGCCACCACCTCGCCGCCGCGCACGGCCACGTTGCTGGCCGCACTCGCCCACTGGTTGGCCTGCTGGGCCACGTCGGCGGTCTGGCGCAGCGTGCCGGCCATCTGCGTCATCGACGAGGCGGTGCTTTGCAAATCACCCGCCGTCACCTCGGTGCGGCGGCTCAGGTCGATGTTGCCGGCCGCCACCTGCGTGCAGGCGCTGCCAATCGCATCACCCCCTTGGCGCACCTCCATCACCAGCGCGCGCAGCGCCACCTGCATCGCACGCAGCGCCCGCATCATCTCGCCCAGTTCACCGCGGCCACGGGTGTTCACCTCGTGGCTCAAGTCGCCGGCGGCAATGCGGTCGGCGGTGTCGCGCGCTTCGATCAGCGGGCGCACGAGGCTGCGCGATTGGTACACCGCCAGCCCCACCGCCACCACCACGGCCAGGGACAGCAGGCCGATGAACACGTATTGGGTGCGATCCAGCGCTTCGTAGACGGCGTTGCCATCGTGGGTGTTCAGCGCCTGCAGGGTGTTCACCATGCGGTCGGCTTCTTTGGTGTAGTCCTCGCTCGCAGCCCGGAAGGCTGCACTGCTGGAGGCCAGCGCAGCGGCATCGCCCCGGGCCTTGAAGAAGGCCTCGCGGCTCGCCAAGTAGCGTTCCCGCACGGCACCCATGCGGGCTTGGCCGGCGCGTGCGGGCGGCGTGTCGTCAATCTCCACCATGCGCTTCTGGATCTCGCTGGTGCGCTGGCTGGTGGCCGCCATGTCCGGCCCCAGCAAGCGGCCCAGGGTCTCGTCGGTGCTCAGGCCGATGGCCAGTGTGCGTGCGGCGTTCACCGCGATGTTCTGCCGCCATTCGCGCGCCAGGGCCAACAACTCCGATTGCTTGCCCAAGATGTTCTCGGTGGCGCCGCGGGCCACGTGAAGCTGCCCCAGCGTGACCGCCAGCAGCACCAGCATCATCGCGATCAATGAGCCGTAGCCCAAGCTCAGTCGCACGGCAATGCGACCCCAAAATGCGCTGCGTGCTGGCGCAGATGCCGGATTGAAATCCGGAACCAAAATCAGATCTGACATGTGTTGACGCTCCCTCAAGCGGATGGATGACGATGCAAAGCTGCTCTGCGCGGCGCTGGGGCATCGATGAGGGCAGTGTGGTTTGTGCTGCAGCGCACCAAAGCGAGATAAACCGCGGCAATGGGGGCTACTTCGGTGCTGCTGTTTGATTTCCAACCAAGCCCGACAGGCTTCTAGCGAAGCATCACCTCGAGGCGTTGCTTATGCGCCTCCCAGCCCGGGCAGACTTCGCCGAGCAGTTCAAAAAAAGACGCTGAGTGATCGGGGTGCAGCAGGTGGCAGAGTTCATGAAGCATGACGTAACGGATGCACGCTGCGGGCGCCTGAACCAAGCCGGAGTGCAAGGTCATCGTGCCTCCGGCTGAGAGGCTGCCCCAGCGCTTGGACAGACGTTGAATGCGCAGCGGGGGCAGCGCCAACCCCTGGAATCGATAGTGCCTGTGGCATTGGGCCAGAAGTGGAGGGAACGCCGCTTGTGCCTGCCGATGACGCCACCGCGCCACCAGGCTCTCGACCTGTGCGGCCTTTCCGCCAGCGTCTTGCGCCAGCGTCACCACCAAGTCGGCACCTCGAATTTCTACGCATTGCGTGGACTGGCACGCCAGGCGCAGCTTGTAGCGGCGCCCCAGATGCAGGTGCGATTCACCGGCCACCCAGACGCGTGCGGGCGTGCGAGGGTCGAATCGTCGAAAGTACGCCCTTTGCTCCGAGATCCACCGTTCACGCTTGGCCAGCATCGCTTCGATGCGTGCGTCGTCACAATCGGCCGGCGCGCGTACACACACGGCGCCGTTGGGATGCACCTCCAGCGCCAGCGTCTTGCGGCGGTGGTCTGTGCGCACCACCTGTACCGTGGCCAAGGTATCAGCCATTCAAGCCTCGTGCCTTGGCCAAGTTCATGCCTTGGTCGATGATCGCGTCCATCTGCGTCGGTCTCAGCTGCACACCACGCACCCCACCAACCACGTCGTACAAAAAGTGATCCAGCGCGATGCGCGTTTGGTTCATGGCGTCCAGATTGCGCCAGTAGTCCACCACGTGGTGTGTATTGAGCGCGGCCAACAAGGCCATGGCCACCTCCTCGGCCAAGCCCATGTTGTTCGGCAGACCGGGGATCTCGTCCAGCACCTTCTTCACCGTGCCATAGAGGGCCAGGCCATGGTCGTTGCCGCGCAACCCGGCCGGTACGTCGTCATGCGGCCGGCCCATCACCGCGTCGCGGGCCAGCGTCACCTGCTGCAGGTAGTTCAGCTCGTTGATGCGGCGAGCACGGTAGTCGTCAATGGCCTGCTGGATCAGGCGCGAGAACCGCTCGTAGTAGGCCGGGTCCACCTTGATGCGTTCTTCAATCACGCGCTTGGTGTTGAAGCCAATGATGTCGGCCTGCGCCGCCGGGGTCGTGGCGCCCTGTTCGTCGATCACTTTGCGCAGCGATGCGTTGTCGAGCACGTTCACCGCCGAGCGCAACACCAACACATCGCTGGCTTGCAAGTGCGTATTGAGCAGCTTGCGAATGCGCGGCTCGTAGTCGCGCTTGAAGTCCACCGCGTCGGCAAAGCGCAGTTGCGCGGCTTGCTTGAGCTTGGCAAAGCGCAGCATGTCGGCCTTGTAGCGGTCAATCTGCGCCACAGGTGTGGTCATCAAGAAGCGCTCGCTCGACAAGGCCAGTTGCAGCAAACGGCCAAATGCCGACAAGCGTTCGTAGAAGTCGTGCCGCGCGTCGTCGTCGCGCAGTTCGTCAAGGTAGGCGTTGGTGTCGTGCCGGTTGCCTACGCGGCGGAAGATTTCCAGCAAATGCGCGTGGGCATCGGGCAGTTGGGCCACCTCGGTCTGGATGTTCACCAGCATGCCCGCCAAATCGCCCTCCTCAAACCCCGCCAGCGCCTGGTAGCTGGAGATGGCTTTGTCCAGTTCTTGCAGCACACCGGCGTAGTCCACGATCTGGCCAAAGTCTTTTTCCACCGTCGCCACGGGTTCGTCATCACCGCCGGACGCTTCAATCGGCGCCTCATACAGACGGTTCACCCGCGCAATGGCCTGCAGCAGCGTGTGTTCATGCAGCTCGCGGGTCAGGTACAGCACTCGGTTGCGCGGCGCGTCAAAGCCGGTCAGCAGCTTGTCTTTCACGATCAGCAGCTCCGGTGTCTCGCCGTGCTTGAAGGTGCTGATCAGTCGCTTGTTGTATTCCTCTTCGTTGCCGTGGCGCGCCATCATCTTGTCCCAGAAGCGGTGCACCGCTTCGGTGGGCTCGTCGTCTCCGCTGTCGTTGCCGGCGCGCCCGTTCGGGCCTGAAATCAGCACCTCGCAGCTCACCAGGCCGATCTCGTCGATGTAGTCCTTCAACCTCACCGCAGCCGCCCGGCTGGCCGCCACCACCTGTCCCTTGAACGGCGTGCCCTGCCAGGTGCTGCGAAAGTGTTCGCTGATGTCAAACGCCAGCATGTACAGGTAAGGGTCCGCCTGCTGCAGCATCTTTTCGCGCGAATACTTGCGCTTCAAGTCGGCGCGCTGCGCATCGGTCAGGCCGGCGGTGTGCCGCTCGAACCACTTGTCAATCGCATCCTGGTTCTGCTGCACGTCCACCCATCGGCTCTCATACAGCAGCTTCACCACCGCGCCGTCGCGCACGGCTTCGTCCATGGTGTAGCTGTCGATCAGCCCGCCAAAGCGGCTCAGCGTATTGCGTTCGCGCCGGGTCACTGGCGTGCCGGTGAAGCCGATGTAGCAGGCATTGGGCATCAGCAGCCGCATCTTGGCCGCCAGCGTGCCGAAGTGGGTGCGGTGCCCTTCGTCCACCAACACGAACACATCGGGAGAATCCACCGCAAAGCGTCGCGCGATCTGGCTCACGCGCTCAAATTTTTGAATCAGTGTGGTGATCACCTGCGCGCGCGGGCTCTTCACCAGCGCCAGCAGGTCGCGGGCCGAGGTCGCGCGCTGCGGCTCCAGCCCACAGGTCTTGAACGTGCCTTCGATTTGCTTGTCCAGGTCGTCGCGATCGGTCACCAGCACGATGCGCGGGTTCAACATCCCCGGCAGCAGCGCCAGCCGGCGCGCCAGCATCACCATGGTGAGCGACTTGCCCGAGCCTTGCGTGTGCCACACCACGCCGCCCGTGCGGCGCCGCGCACCGCTGTCGGTGGTCTCCCAATGGTGGATGCGTTCCACGATGCGCTCAATGGCGCGCACCTGCTGGTAGCGCGCCAGCTTGCGCGTGCCGCCGTCAAACACGGTGTAGTGAAAAACCAGGCGCAGCAGGCGCTGCGGCTCCAGCAGCGCGGCCACGGCGCGGTCTTGGTCGGTCACGCTGCGAGCCACCAGATACTCGGCCGGTTCTTCCGCCACGCCGGTCACCGCGCGCGCGCCGCTCAGGCGCTGTATCAGTTCAAACAAGTCGGCCCGTACCCCGTCGGGCAGCGGCTGCGCCAACAACGCGTGCACCGATGCATCGCTCACTGTCTCGTCGCGCCAGGCCGACCAGAAGCGCCCCGGGCTGCCCACCGTGCCCACGCGCGCCGTTTGCCCGTTCAGCGCTAGCAGCACCTGTGTCATCACAAACAGATGCGGAGCCTGGTTCTCGCCTTGGTAGCTCACCAACTGAGCGACGCCGTGCATCACGTCAATGCCCGGCGCCTTGCATTCGATCAGTCCCAGCGGAATGCCATTGACGAACAGCGCCAGATCGCAGCGAATGGTGTTTTGGCTGCGCGTGCGTTGCACCACGAACTCAGGCGACACCTGAAACGTGTTGTCCAGCGGGTGCTGCCAATCGATGTAGCGCAGCGAGCGACCGCGCGAGTCGCCGTCGATCGTCTGCTCCAGGCTGGTGCCGAGGGTGATCAGGTCGTAGAAGGCCTCGTTGCTGCGATAGAGGCCGTTGTACGGCAGGCTTTTGAGGCGCTGGATGGCGGCGCTCAGGTTTTCTTCGGTGAACAGGTGTTCGCCCGTGGTGGTGTGGATGCGGTTGAGGCGCTTGAGTGCGTCGCGCAACACCTCTTCCAGCACCACCTGGCCCAGGCGGGGGCCGCGCGCCTGTCGCGCCTGCGCCGGGCTCAGGTAGTGCCAGCCCATGGCCAGCAGCAACTGCAAGGCAGGCGCCTGGCTTGCCATGACCTCGCTGGGATCGAAGTCCGGGTCGGGCGGCGGGCTGGGGGCCTGGGCGCTGGTCGTCATGGGCGTTCTCCGGCGAGCAGTTGTTGCATGAGGGCGCGCTTTTGCTGTTGCAGGGCGGCGAGCTGCTGCTGCTGCAGTTGCAAGGCGTGGTCGGCCGCGTTCAGCACCTGGGCGATGGCGGCTTGTTCGGTTGGCGGCGGCATGTTCAGTCGCAGCTTGAAGAAGTCGCTGCTCGTCACGTTCAGCAGCCCGTGGCTGCGGGCGCCCTCGTGGGCGATGGCGCGCAACTGCCGGTTGAGCACGCCGCCTTCGAAAACCGCGGTGAGGAAGTCGGTGTCGGTCTGGGTTGTGTCGGTGATCCCGAAACACAAGCACAGCGTGGACACAATACCTTCGTCGAATCGGTCCAGCCGCTTGATGGCACCAAATGGGTAGCCCGCCGCCGCGCTGCGGTTGTAGGCAAATTCCCCGCGCTGAATCAACAGGTAGTGCTCGTTCTCTTCGGCGGCCATCTGCTTGGAGAAGTAGCTCCCTTGCTCCACCAGCCCGCGCTGAGCTGAGACCGTCAACGCACGGGCACAGCCATCAACGTTCTTGCGCGTTACACGCTTCAAGAGGGTGCCCAGTCGCTGCGATTGCCACGTGTCCTTGAAGCCTTTGAGTCGCTTGTGACCGGTCAGCAATTGCTGCATGAGCGCTTTTCGGCGACTTGCCAACACATTCACCAACATGGTTGCAATCTGAATGCTGATGTCCCATTGTTTCAACAGTGCGACGACGGACTCTTGGTAATCGATCGAGTAGACAGGGATAGGAAAGTCAGCCACGTCCTTCTTGGTGATGTTGGGGTCTTTTCTGCTGCTCCCAGCCAGCCGTTTCCAGTAGCCCACATGAAAGTTCAGCCACTCCAACAAAAACATGGGGTTGAGGCGAGCCGTGTCGGGAAGAATCGCAGTGAGTGCCTGGTTGATCGCGGACGGTTGTGCGAGCAACCCGGTGCGGCCGATCTGCCGAAACCCACCGTACATGGCGACCAGCACCGCATTGGCCGGGATCAAGGAACAAGAGGATTTTTTGAGACCCAGATCCGACAACGTTTCCTCTGTTTCCAGAACGGGGCCGTTGTTCAAATCCGTTGTTTTCGCCCAGGGAATGCCACCACCAAAGTACTCGGGCTTGGATCGGCTGGGTGTGCCGCCGCCAGAAAACGTGGCGGCTTTTCTGAGAGGTATCGTCTTCATGGGCGGAGATCACACGACGGAAATCGTGCGTGGAACACGGATTTCGGGGCGGCCATCAAGGGCCCTTTTGCACGTGCCAAGCCCTTGAGTGCCGTCATGGCTTTTTCCTGGGCGCCGCCACCTGCTTGGTTTTCTCGCGCTCAATCTGCTGAATGCTCTTGCCCGGCACGGGCAGTTGTTCGGGCAGGGTGCCGCCCAGTTCCTGGATGGTCTGGCGCACCTTGGCGCCCACAGTGTGGTGGGTTTTGTTGGCGGTGCCTTTGCCTTGCACGCCATCGCGCTTGAGTTTTTCTTCGGTCTGCGTGGCGCGAAAGAGGTTGGCCGCCAGCTCGGTGCTGCCCATGTGGTCGAGGATCTTGTGGCTCTTCTTGAGCCCTTTGCGCGCGTGGATGTCTCTGGCACCCAGGCCGCCGTACAGGCCTTTGTAGCCGTGGTCTTGGAACACGGCGTAGTCGAGCGGGGTTTCCACACCGGCGCTCTTGGCTGCGGCGCTCAGGGCCTTGTTGTGTTCTGCGAGTTCGTTGCGGATGGCCAAGCGCCGCTCGTCTTCGCTCAGGTGCTGAAACTGCGCCGCGTCGCTCAGCTCCTGGCGGCGCGTCTGCACGGCAAAGTAGGTCTGCCCATGGGCGATGACCGGTTTGCTGGGGTCACCGTTCTGCACGATGAGGTAGCAGGCGTAGCGCGAGAGCCGAACATCCTCGATCTGGCGCTTGGCACCGGAGCCGATTTCAACCATATCGAGGATGTCCTCGAAATGGTCCTCTGCAGGATGCTCACTTTGCTTGCAGGCCTGCTTGGCGCGCTCGATGACGGGCAAGAAGTGTCGGTACTCCGAATACTCCAACACCCGTGCAAGGTGGCGAGCCCGCCAGAACTCCTGCCCGACCTCATCGACTTGACGGATGCCTTCAAAGGTGTCGAGGTGCGAGGTTTTGATTGACTTGTTCACAGCCCCAGCTCCTTCAGGTGTTGCTTCATCTTCACGCGCACCGCACTGAGGGCGTCTTCCAAGCGCTCAATTTCGGCTTCGGTGGCTCGGAGGTCGATGGGCGCCTCTTCCTCGTAGGTGTCCACGTAGCGCGGAATGTTGAGGTTGAAGTCGTTCTCAGCCAGCGTGGCGCGGCTGACCAGGCTGGCGAACTTGTCCACGCCCTGGCGGGCACGGCAGGCGGCCACGATGTGCTGGATGTGCCCCTCTTCCATCTGGTTTTTGGTTTTGGCCGGCGTGTACTGGCTGCTGGCGTCGATGAAGAGCACGTCGTTGCAGTCGGCGCGTTCGCCGCCTTTCTCGCGCGCACGGTCCAGCAGCAGGATGGCGACCGGGATGCTGGTGGTGGGGAAAAGGTTGCCGGGCAGGCCGATCACCGCGTCGAGCAGGTTGTCCTCAATCATGCGTTGGCGGATGCGCCCTTCGGCCCCGCCGCGGAACAGCACGCCATGAGGCACCACCACGGCCACACGGCCCGCTTGCGGTTTGGCCACTTCCACCATGTGGCTGATGAAGGCGTAGTCGCCTTTGCTTTTGGGTGGGATGCCGCGCCAGAAGCGGTTGTAGCGGTCGTGTTCGGCGTCGTCTGCGCCCCATTTGTCGAGACTGAAGGGTGGGTTGGCGACTACGATGTCGAAGCGCAGCAGGCGGTCGTTGTCCACCAGCAAGGGGTTGCGCAGGCTGTCGCCGCGCTCGACGCGCGCGGAGTCGAAGCCGTGGATGAACATGTTCATCAGCGCCAGGGCGTAGGTGCTTTGGTTGAGCTCTTGCCCATAGAGCGACACATTGTTGTTGCCCACGGCGGCGGCGGCTTCGAGCAGCAAGCCGGCCGAGCCGCAAGCAGGGTCGCAAATGCGCATGCCGGGCTGCGGGTTGGCCAGCACGGCCAGCAAGCGCGAGACGGCCATGGGGGTGTAGAACTCACCGGCTTTTTTGCCCGCATCGGAGGCAAAACGCTCAATCAGGTAGATGTAGGCGGAGCCAATGGCGTCTTCTTTGACACGGCTGGGGCGCAGGTCCAGATCGGAGAAGTCTTCCAGCAGGTGCTTCAGTCGGCCGTTGCGTTCTTTGGTGTCGCCCAGGCGGTCGGTGTTGAAGTCGATGTTCTTGAAAACGTCGTCGAGCTTGTGGCGGTCTTGGTTGGCTTCAGCGATGTGGCGCAGCGTGATGTCGATCAGCTCGCCCACGTTGGGCGCGTTGCGGCGCTCGTAGAGGCTGCCAAAGTCGGCCCGAAAGATGTCGATGGGCTTCTTGGTCTTAGGGTCAGTGAGCTCGACGACGGGCAGCACGAAACGGTCGCGTTCCATCAGGCGGTGGATGCGCTCGGGGTTGTCGCCGTACTGCTTTTTGTAGGCCTCGTAGTGGTCGTGCCAGACATCGCTGATGTACTTGAGGAACATCATCGTCAGGATGTAGTCCTTGTACTGGGCGGGGTCGATGGTGCCGCGGAAGGTGTTGCACGCGGCCCATGCTTTGCGAAAGATGTCTTGCGGGGTGGTGACGGTGATGGTGTCGTTCATGGTTCAGTGCTTTCTCGCTCTGGTGGCCCGACGGGGTCGGGCCACCATGAGGTTCATCAGGCCGCGCCCTTTTCACGGAGCAGGTGTCCGATCTCGCGCAGGGCGTTCATTTGTCGCAGGGCGAATTCGCTGGGCTCACCTTGGCTGAGGGCATACAGCCAAGCACCGGGCAGGCAGAGCCCGAGCGCAGCCAGTGCGACAGTCAGCCAATGGTTCCAGTGCACCCAGAGGGCGGAGAACCATGTGGCCCCGCCGCCCGTCAGCATCCACAGCAGCAGCTTCATGGCAAGCGTCCACTGCTGGCCGCGCTCGCGTTCCAGCAGTTGCTTGCGCCACGCTTGCTCGGCGCGCAGTTCGGCGACGCTGCATTGCGTCAACGGTCGCCCCTCCTCGCTGGACGTGCCAATCAATTGGACGATGTTGCCGTTGCCCAGTTGTTGAATGGGACTGCGGTCAATGCTTGCCATGAGCCTGCCCCTTCATCGGTGGTTGCAAGGCATTGAGATGCACCGCGCGAGGGACTGCGCAGCCTCGCGGGACCCCAGGCGGGTAAAATTCCGAGTTGATTGCCATGGTGATTCCTTTGCTGTTTTGCCGGGTTGCAGTCCGAAGGCTGGGGTGGTCGAAACACCCCAGCCTTCACCTTTTTGTGCGGTGATCTGGACGAGGGATCACCGCACTTCCTGGGCCTTGGCCCAAAGAACCTGTTCCACATGGTGTTGCCGCTCCTTGATCAGCGCGGCGGAGAGGTGTTGCTCTTCCCGCTGCAAGGCGGCGATGTCGGCGATTTGCCGTTGCACGGCCAGCGGGGGGGCGGGGATCTTCAGCTCGCGCAGGCTCGTCACGGTCACCATGCGGACCATGGTCCCGCGCGCGATGGCGTTGATGTCGCGCTGGACAGGGCTGCTGTTGAGCATCCAGTGCAAGTAGTGCGGGTCCAGCAGGTGTGCATGAACCCGGATTCGGATCAAGGGCGCGGCCAAGATGGTGGGCTGCTTGATGCTCTGCACCAGCACGGCTTGGTTGCTGACGCCGCGGGCGCGGAAGAGCAAGTCACCAGGCAGGACCCGTAGCTTGGCTTGATCGCCCAAAAACGTGATGGCGGGAAGCGGCGTCCCCTCGGTGAGCACGTCGTCCGGGGTGTTGGCCATGCTGACGACGTGCACGTCCCCGGGGTGCTCATCTTGAATGGCGCCTCTGAAAGCGAATCCCGGCAGGAGGTCCGCCATCTCGCCAAGGGAAAATGAGGCATTGCGCATGCGTCAGATCATAGGACATTTCCGACGATGAAGGGGGCAGTACGCCGCATACTGCTCGTCTTATATTTGTGGTCGACTCGGTGTCGAGCACAATGTGAGACGCGGCAGAGTCGCTTGTTGGCGTGGGATTTTCCGCGGTCATCCATGCGGAATGCTGGTGGGGGCTGATGCAGCGTGGCTGGATGAGCGGGCCATGCTGCCGGTGGGCCGGTGCAGCCGCATCCCGCGGCTGTCGCTCAAAGATCGTCGGCCAGCGCTTCCACCGCGATCAATTGTTCTCGCAGCGCCCAGCGCGCGCGCCAGCCCGAGGGTTGGGCGTCAAACAGTGGGTCGGGGCGGTCGACCGCCGCCATGGCCACGTCCTCGTGGCCGTAGATGCGCCACTGGCCGCCGCGCTGCGTCAGCGCTGCCATGCCGGCGTCCAAGGGGCTCACCGGCTCGGGGCGAAATGTGCCCAAGCCCAGCAGGTGATCGGCACGGTAGAGCGGCGTGTCCCAGCCGTGGGCATCGGCCAGCGCGCACAGCGCCGGGTTGGCCTCGCGCACGGCTGCCGAGTCGGGCGTCAGGTCACCGGCTTGTTCCAGCAACTCGCGCGGCGTGACCACGTCAAACACCGCCCACTCGGGCAGCGGGTCTTGCGCGCAGACCTTGCGCAAAAAGTCGGCGGCGTCGTAGGCAAACCAGGCGCGTGCCGCGCTGGCATCGGGTTGTTCCACCACGAAGATCATGCGAAGTGCTCCTCAGTTGGGGCCCGGTGCCCGGGTCGTCGGCAGACGGACAGATCGGTGGGCCGCTCACACGCACACACGCACGCATGCCGAGCGCCGCAGCGTGCGACGCGCCCAGCGCGTGCGCCGCCTCAGCATCTCACTCCACGCCTTCGGCAAAGGCTTTTTGCCACACCGCCTGGCGCAGCCGCTCCGACACGGCGATGGCCGAGCCGTCAAACGTGTCTTGGTGGCGGCGCAGCGCGGCTTGGGCCACCGAGGCTTCGCTCATCGTCATCGGCAGCCGCCCGGCCATGTGCGTGGCCTTGGGGCAGGCCTTCAAGATGGCTTGGCGGTTCGGGTGCTCATCGAGCACCACCAGCGCATCGGTCTCGGGCTGGCCGGCCAGGCAGACCCAGCCGTTGATGATCGCCACATCGCGGCCATCTTGCGTGGTCTTCACGTACACCGGCGACGCCTTGGTCGCGCCGGTTTGCCCGATCACCGCGTTGGCAACGTTGGTGCCTGAAGCTGAAGACGCAGGCGTGGCAGAAGCAGCGGTGTTCATGGTCAGAACCTCACCACGATGTCTTCATTGCGCACGATGAACTGGCAAGCCAGACGCCACGGCGGCGGCAGATCGCGCGTTTCAGCGTCCTCAATTTGCTGCGCGGTGATCTTGCCCGCGTAGCGCAACACCGTCTTCTCCTTTTCCGTCAGCGCCACCGCATACGGCGCGTTCGAGGTCAGCACCGTCACCTGCAATTGGCAGGAGCCGCACTCACCGTTTTCACACTCAAAGTCCAGCGGAATCTGGTGCGCCTTGGCCACCGCCAACAGCGTCTTGGTGTCGCCCGCCACCGCATACACCGTCAGGTCCTTGGGCATGCGCGGCGAAGTGAACGTCACATTGGCCATGGTCGTTATCCTGTTCAAAGTTTCCAAGATCAGCCCACGCGAATGCGGCAAAGCGAAGCGAGCCGCATCGCGTGGGCTGAGGTGCGGTGATCGCCGTCGCGAGCGGTCCGAGGTGGGGTTCAGCGCGCGGAGCCATACCCCTGTATGGCGAGCACGCTGGGCCCCAGATCGGGCCGCGCAGCAGGCGAGCACCGTGCCTCAGCGGATGATGTCGTAGCTGTAGTCGGTCTTCGCGGGCGTGATGGTGTTCGCATCCAGCGTCTCAAAGAACTCGTCCAAGAACATGATCAGCTGACGCAGCGCACCCTCGTAGCCCCAGGTCGGGAAGCGGTGATAGTGGTGGCGATCAAAGATCGGGAACACCAGGCGGATCAGCGGCGTCTTCGTGTCGCGCTCCAGGTACTTGCCGTAGGTGTTGCCGATCAGAAAGTCCACCGGCTCCACATTCAGCAGACTGCGCATGTGCCACAGATCGCGCTTGGCGTAGGCCTTGCAGCCGGCGCCAAAGGGCGAGGCGGCCAACAGCGCTTCCACCTTTTTGGCCCACGCCTCGGTGCCGTTGGTGCTCAGCACGTGCGCCGGCTCGGCACCCAGCTCCAGCAAGAACTCGGTCAGGCCGAGCAGTTGGTCCGGGTCGCCATACAGCGCGTAGCGCTTGCCGTGCAAGTGGGCTTGGCTGTCGGCCATCGCGTCCA
The DNA here is from genome assembly GCA_041164825.1 of Pseudomonadota bacterium. Taxonomy (GTDB): domain Bacteria; phylum Pseudomonadota; class Gammaproteobacteria; order Burkholderiales; family Burkholderiaceae_C; genus JBEAOO01. The sequence goes on from JBEAOO010000167.1 coordinate 28,096, forward strand.
CCAGGCGGCCGCGTTCTTTCTCCAGCGCAGCGGGCACGGGCTTGCCGGTCAGGCGCGCCACTTCCATGATGAAGCGGTCGGTGCCGGCCACGCCGGTGGGGCTGTTCAGCACCACCACGTCATGGCCCTTTTCCCTCAGGTACTTGATCGTCTTCTCGGAGCTGTACTCCTGGAACACGATGGTCGCCTTGGCGTGCAAGCCCTTGATCACGTCGTCCTTGGTGGTGCCGCCGTCGTACATGCGGAACTCACCATCGGTGGGCGTGTCCCACACTTCCGACGGGTCGCACAGCAGGTTCACCTCGGCGCCAAACAGGCTGAAGATGCGCTTGATCTCGCGCATATTGCCCACCACAAAACCATCGAACCCGCCGATGAAGTTGATGGTGTCGGTGGGCACGCGTTCGAGCTTGGGCACGGTGCCGGCTTTGCCGTCCCAGAAGTGCTGCAAGACGCCCAGCAGCGCGTTGTCGTAGCCGGTGATGTGGCTGCCGACAAACGCCGGGGTGTGCGCAAACGGCACGTCAAACTCGGCCGGGATGCTGCCCCTTTCTTTGCTGGTCTTGATGAAGGCGTTCAAGTCGTCGCCAATCACCTCGGCCATGCAGGTGGTGCTCACCGCGATCATGTCGGGCTTGTAGAGGTTGTAGGTGTTGGCCAGGCCGTCGATCATGTTGTTCAGGCCACCAAACACCGCCGCGTCTTCGGTCATCGACGAGCTCACGCAGCTGGTGGGTTCCTTGAAGTGACGGCTGAAGTGCGAGCGGTAGTAGGCCACGCAGCCTTGGCTGCCGTGCACGAAGCTCAGCGTCTTGGCAAAGCCGTTGGCCACATACACGGCGCCCAGCGGCTGGCAGGCCTTGGCGGGGTTCACCACCAGGGCGTCACGGGCAAAGTTCTTGTCCATGTACTCGCGGCTTTGGGTCCAGTCGCGGATTTCCTCGACCTTGGTGTCCGGGTGGTTGTATTCGAACTGTTCCTTCTTGTCGGCGAACAGCTTTTGATATTCCGGCTCGCGGAACAGCATCTCGTGGTCAATGACCTTGTCTGCGTTTTGGGGCATGGGGAACTCCAGACTGTGTGAGGGTGTGAACGGGTGAGGCCGCCGCAGCGCGCTCAGGCCGCCTTCTTGAACGGGCTCTTGGCCAGGCCCCAGATGGGCGAGCTGATGGCCATGTCCATGTCGCGGGCGAAGATGGCGAAGCCGTCATAGCCGTGGTACGGGCCGCTGTAGTCCCAGCTGTGCATTTGGCGGAAGGGCACGCCCATCTTCTGGAACACGTACTTTTCCTTGATGCCCGAACCCACCAGGTCCGGCTGCACCTTCTCCACGAACTTCTCAAACTCGTAGCCGGTCACGTCGTCATAGATCAGCGTGCCGTCTTTGATGTAATGCGTGGTGCGCTGGTAGTCGTCGTTGTGGCCAAACTCGTAGCCGGTGCCGACCACGTTCATGCCCAGGTCCTCATAGGCGCCGATCACGTGGCGCGGGCGCAGGCCGCCGACAAACAACATCACCGTCTTGCCTTCCAGGCGCGGGCGGTATTTGTCGATCACGGCCTGCATCAGCGGCTTGTACTTGTTGATCACCTCTTCGGCCTTGGCCTTGATGGTGTCGTCAAAGTGGCTGGCGATTTCGCGCAAGCTCTTCTCGATCATCGTCGGGCCGAAGAAGTTGTATTCCACCCAAGGAATGCCGTACTTCTCTTCCATGTGCCGGCTGATGTAGTTCATCGAGCGGTAGCAGTGCAGCACGTTGAGCTTGGCCTTGGGCGTGTTTTCCAGCTCGGCGATGGTGCCGTCGCCCGACCACTGCGCGATCACGCGCAGGCCCATTTCTTCGAGCAAGATGCGGCTGCTCCACGCATCGCCACCGATGTTGTAGTCGCCAATGATGGCCACGTCGTATTCGGTGGACACGAAATCGGGGCGCTTGTTCGGATCGACCTTGTCGAACACGAAATCACGGATCGCGTCATTGGCGATGTGGTGGCCCAGCGATTGCGACACGCCGCGGAAACCCTCGCAGCGCACCGGCACGATGGTGTGGCCGCCGTACTCCTTGGTCTTCTTCTTCGACACCGCTTCGATGTCGTCGCCGATCAGGCCGATCGGGCACTCCGACTGGATCGAGATGCCCTTGTTCAGCGGGAACAGCACCTGGATCTCGTCAATGATCTTGTCGAGCTTTTTGTCGCCACCAAACACGATGTCCTTTTCTTGGAAATCGCTGGTGAACTGCATCGTCACGAAGGTGTCGATGCCGGTGGTGCCGATGTAGTAATTGCGGCGCGCGGCCCACGAGTACTGGCCGCAGCCCACCGGGCCGTGCGAGATGTGGATCATGTCCTTGATGGGACCCCACACCACGCCCTTGGAGCCGGCGTAAGCGCAACCGCGGATGGTCATCACCCCCGGCAGCGACTTGATGTTGGATTTGACGCCGCAGTCGGGTTTGCCTTCTTCGAAGGTGCCGAGGTGCTTGGCGCGACGCTTGGCCATCTTCTCGGGATAGGCCTTCAGGACTTCATCGATCAAGGCCTTGTTCTCGGCCTTGCGCTCTTCAATGGTGATGCTCATGGTGGGTTGCTCCGACTTCAAAGGTACGGTGGGGGCGCCGTCAAGCGGCCGCCGCGGATCCGGCTGTGCCGGTCCGCCAGCGGCGCCCCCTTGAGGGGGAGCGCCGAAGGCGCTTCGGGGGGGCGGTCAGGCCGCCAGTTCGGCGGCGGACTTGCCGACGGTGGACTCGTCGATGGCGCCCATGATCCCGAACTCCATCAGCATGTCTTCCAGCTGGTCCATGGTGATGGGGGTGGGGATGGTGCCGTTGCCCGCATTGGCGTGGATCTTCTCGGCCAGGGTGCGGTACTCACCGGCTTGCTTCGAATCGGGCGCGTATTCCAGCACCGTCATGCGACGCAGTTCAGCGTGTTGCACGATGTTGTCGCGCGGCACGAAGTGGATCAGGCGCGAACCGAGCATCTTGCTCAGTGCTTCGGCCAGCTCCAGTTCCTTGTCGGTCTGGCGCTCGTTGCACACCAGGCCACCCAAACGCACACCACCCGAGTTGGCGTACTTCAAGATGCCCTTGGAGATGTTGTTGGCGGCGTACATGGCCATCATTTCGCCAGACATGACGATGTAGATTTCCTGAGCCTTGTTTTCACGGATGGGCATGGCGAAGCCGCCGCACACCACGTCACCCAGCACGTCGTAGGACACGTAGTCCACGCCTTCGTAGGCGCCGTTTTCTTCCAAGAAGTTGATCGAAGTGATCACACCGCGACCAGCGCAGCCCACGCCTGGCTCTGGGCCACCGGATTCAACGCAACGGATGTCGCGGTAACCGATCTTCATGACGTCTTCGAGCTCCAAGTCCTCCACCGAACCGGCTTCAGCGGCGAGCGACAGGATGGTGTCCTGAGCCTTCGCGTGCAAAATCAGGCGAGTGGAGTCAGCCTTGGGATCGCAGCCGACGATGAGGATCTTCTGACCCATTTCGGCCAGAGCGGCCAAGGTGTTTTGAGAAGTGGTTGATTTACCA
>JBEAOO010000168.1:0-19281 GCA_041164825.1 Pseudomonadota bacterium
GGCGCCAACCGCCTGGTCGAGCACCTGCTGAAGCAAGACATCAGCGCCATGGCCATCCACGGCAACAAGAGCCAAAGTGCGCGCACCAAGGCGCTGGCCGACTTCAAGAGCGGCGACCTGCAAGTGCTGGTGGCCACCGACATCGCTGCCCGCGGCATCGACATCGACCAGCTGCCGCACGTGGTCAACTTCGAGCTGCCCAACGTGCCCGAAGACTATGTGCACCGCATTGGCCGCACCGGCCGTGCCGGCGCGCAAGGCGAAGCGGTCTCGCTGGTGTGCGTGGACGAAAACGGCTTTCTGCGTGAGATCGAGCGCCTCATCAAGCGCGAGATTCCGAAGCAAATCATCGAAGGCTTTGCCCCGCACCCGAGCGAAAAACCCGAGCCGATCGTGCTCGGCCGCATGGTGATCGGTGAAGGCGCTGGCCGCGGTGGCCGCAGCGGTGGTGGTGGTGCGCGCCCTGCCGGTGGCGGTGGCGGTGGCCGTGGTGGCCGCCCGGGTGGTGGTGGCGGCGGTGGTGGTGGCCAAGGCGGCGACCGTGGCCGCAGCGCCCCGGCTGCGCGCGCTGGTGGCCCGGCTCCGCGCCGTGACGGTGGCGCACCTGCAGGTGGCGGCCGTGGCCCGGCCTCGCCGGCCCGTGCGGGTGCAGGCGGTGGCGGCGGTGGTGGTGGTGGCCGCGGTGGTGAACCGCGCCGCGACGGCGGCCGTCCTTCGGGCCGCCCGTCGGGCGACGTCAAGCGCTGAGCCTCAGCCTCTGACCTCGCGCGCCTGCTGCTGAACGGCAGGCGCGAACGACAAAGCCGCCCTCGGGCGGCTTTTTTCATGGGCGCATGAATGGCGATGGAGCGCTCATGGGCCGTTGCGTTCTGAAGGTCGGCGCGAGGGCGGCGATGGGCCGGGGCGATGTGCTCCGTGTCCTCCTGGTCCTCCCTTCGGTCGGCCCATTCCCCCTTTACCTCCGCACATCGGCCCGGCCCATCACCGCCCCTGCACGCACTGCGGCCTGCGTCGACTTGGCATGCCACCCAAGGTTCAGGGAGGGCTGTGCCGCATTCGCTTTGCGCAGGTAAAGGGGGAGCCGGCCGCAGGCCGGCGGAGGACACGGAGCAAAGCGAATGCGGCACAGCGCTCCGAGCACCGGCCTCGGGACGTGGGCCCCGGCCGCAGTTCTCCTCAGTGCCAAGAACCCAGGTGCCCGAGCATCAAGAACTTGTGCGCGTGAACACAAAACAGCATCAGCCTCACCCAGGCCAAGGCAAACGCACCGTCACCTTCAACCCGTGCGGGTCGGCATTGCTGAGCGACAGGCTGCCGCCGTGGCGCAGCGCAATCTCTTGCGCAATCGACAAGCCCAGGCCCACGCCGCCGGTGTGGCGGCTGCGTGAGGCTTCGACGCGGTAGAACGGGGCCAGCACGCGGTCGAGCTCATCGGGCGGCAAGCCGGGGCCGGCATCGCTCACTTCGATCCACACGGCGCCGGGCGCCGCGCTGAGCGCGATGTGGGCTGAGCCGCCGTAGCGCACGGCGTTGTCGACCAGGTTGTTGAAGCAGCGGCGCAGCGCGCCGGCCTGGGCACACACCGTGGCGCCTCGCCCGCTCACGGTCACCAAGTGGCCGCAGGCGCGTTGGTCTTCGGCCAAACGGTCCATCAGCTCGCGCAGGCTCACGGGTGCCATCGCTTCGGGTGCGGCGGCGCCGCGCAGGCAATCGAGCGTGGCGCTGATCATCTGGTCCATCTCGGTGATGTCGCGGGCCAAGTGCGCGCGCTGGCGCTCGTCGTCCATGCCCTCAATGCGCAGGCGCATGCGGGTCAGCGGCGTGCGCAGGTCGTGCGACACGGCGGCCACAAAGCGGTCGCGGTCGCTGAGCTGTTCGCGGATCTGCGCTTGCATGCGGTTGAACACGGCGGCGGCGTCGCGGCACTCGCGCGGGCCGGCCTCGGCCAGGGCCGGACGGTGGATGTTGTGGCCCAGCTCGCGCGCGGCTTGCGCCAGCTTGAGCATGGGCTGCGACAACCAGCGCGCGCCCACCCACGCGGCCAAGAGCAGCGCGGACAAGCGAATGGCAATGTCGAGCAGCAGGCTGGTGGCGAGCATCGGCGGCGGACCGCCTGCGCCGTCCATCGGCGGTGGGCCGTGCGGGTGCGGTGGCGGTGGCAGCACCTCGAACATCAGGGTCAGCGCCAGCCCGTGGCTGAGCAGCACGGCCACGCTGAGCAACAAGGCCAAGCGGCCGAACAGGGACGCCGGCAACAGACGCTGCCAGCGCGGCGCGGCTTGCGCAACCGGGGTGGTGTTCGTTGAGGTGTCCGCGGTGGTGTCCGGCAGCGTTGAGGTGGCGTTGACGCCCATCTTGCTCGTCGCTTTCAGCGCTGCGTTCACCGTCGCCCGCGGGCTGGCGCCCAGCACGCCAGCGGCCATCATGCGGCGCGGCCCCAGCCACTGCTGGCTGCACCTGCGCTCACCGAGCGCGCGTTGAAGATGTAGCCCGCGCCGCGCACGGTTTTGATCAGCGCATCGTCGCTGACCTCGTCGTGGCGCGGCCGGTCGCTGAGCTTGTGGCGCAGGCGCGAGACCAGCAGGTCGATGCTGCGCGCGAACGCATCGTGCTCGCGGCCCCGCGCGCCGGTCATCAGCTCATCTCGGCTGAGCAGGCGGCGCGGGGTGCTGAGAAAGGTGTTGAGCAGGCGGAATTCAGCGTCCGACAGGGCCACTTCGCCGCCCGAGGGCGAGGTCAACCGGCGCTCGCTGCGGTGCAGCGCCCAGCCGTCAAAGTGCACCACGTCGGCGGGCGCGGCTTCGAGCTCGCTGCGCACCTGGCAGCGGCGCAGCACACTGTGGATGCGTGCCACCAGCTCGCGCGGCTCAAAGGGCTTGGCCATGTAGTCGTCCACGCCCATCTCCAGGCCGATCACGCGGTCGCAGGCGCTGCCGCGCGCGGTCAGCATGATCACGGGCAGGCGCCTCTGCGCGGCGCGCAGCTCTTGCACCAAGGCCAGGCCATCGGTGCCGGGCAGCATCAGGTCCATCACCACCAAATCGATCGGATGGCGGGCCAGCTGTGCGCGCATGGCAGCGGCATCGCCCGCGGCGTGCGCCTGCAGCTTGAAGCGGCCCAGGTACTCGCACAGCAGCTCGGTGATTTGCGTGTCGTCGTCCACCACCAGCACCTGAGGGCGGGCATCGGCGGGGCGCAGGGAGGCGGCAGAGAGCGGGTTCATGCAGCGAGCTTAAAAGCGCCGCGCCCAAACTTAAGCGCCAAACAAGCCGGTGCGCGCCGGCCAGTTCGAGCGCTCGACGCGCTTGTGTGTCAGCGCCGACACACAGGCGACAACAAGCGTTGACGGCCGCCACGAAGAATCACTTCCATCGTCACCCGGCCTGGCCCTGCGGATGGCGAGCGTCGCCAACCTTGTCGATGCCATCACACACCCGGGCCGATGCAAAGGAATGAACATGAGCACCATCAGTGGGGTCAGCAGCGCCAGCAGTGCCTGGCAGGCCCGAAGCAGCAGTGCAACACAAAGCAGCAGCGGCACCAGCAGCGCGCAACGGAGTCGTGGGCCCGGCGGCCACAGCCCGGAAGAGATGTTTGCCAAGGTCGACAGCGACGGCAGCGGCAGCGTGGACAGCACCGAGCTGCAGTCGATGCTCGATCACGTCGCTCAAAAGTCGGGCCAGACGGCGGGCGACGCCACGCAAATGCTGAGTCAGATGGACGGCAACGGCGACGGCAGCCTGAGCCAGGACGAACTCGGCCAAGGCATGAAGGACCTGATGCCGCCCCCCTCAGACACGATGGCGTTTGCGCAGCGACGCGGTGGTGGCGGCGGTGATTCGGCGCAAGACCTGCTCTCGGCGCTCGACACCGACCAGAGCGGTGAGGTGAGCAGCAGCGAAATGCAAACACTGATCGACCAGCTCTCGCAAACGGCGGGCAGCAGCGCCGGCACCAGCAGCGCGCCCAGCGGCGCCGACCTGGTGAAAGCGCTCGACAGCGATGGCAGCGGCAGCCTGAGCAGCGGCGAGCTGCAAGCGCTCAAGGGCGACAGCAGCAGTTCGTCTTCGGCGACCAGCAGCACCACGAGCGCGAGCGGCACCCCAGCGGCGCAAGGCCACCATGGCCCGCACAGCGCGGGCGGGCCGCCGCCACCGCGCAACGACGGTGATGCCGATGACGGAGGCAGCTCCAGCAGCAGCTCATCCAGCAGCAGCGCCAGCACCGACCCGCTGGACACCAACGGCGACGGCAAGGTATCGATGGCCGAGCGTTTGGCCGGTGCAGCGAAGGCTGAGGCCACCACCGGCAGCGCGGCCACCCGCAGCACAGACGGCACCAGCAGCACCGGCGAGAACCACAAGCAGATGATGGACCTCGCTGCGATGGCCGCCGACCTGCTGCAGCGCTTCAGCGCGCTGGCCGGCGGCAGCAGCAACGACGCGAGCGGCGGCGGCGCCACCAGCAGCGGCTTCAGCGCCGTGGCTTGACACGCGCAAGGTCGGTGGCTCATCGCATGAGCCACTGAAGTCCGGGCGAACAACAAGGCAGCCACGCGCTCGCCACTGCCGCCTGGGCAAGACAAAAAAACCCGGCCTCGGCCGGGTTGTTCGTGTCAGCGAGGCTGACGCGGTATCACTTGGTGGCCGAAGCGGCCGAGGCAGCGTGCGCGGCGGCCATGGCCTTGTGCTCGGCCTTGTGTTCAGCCTTGTGGCCCTTGTGATCGGCCTTGTGCGCCTTGTGGTCGGCCATGCCTTCGTGCTTCTTCATCGGGGCCGAGGCGGCAGCGGCAGCGGCCGGGGCGGCATCGGCCTTGGCAGCCGGGGCTTGCGCAAAGGCACCCATCGAGATGGCGGAAACGAGCACAGCGGCAAAGATTTTCTTCATGATGCAGTCCTTCAGGATCGGGTGGGTGGAAAGAGCACAACGCTCTGCTGCTTCCAACGCCCACGCCGACCTGGCGGATGACCCCGGCCTGTGTGAACTTAGGTAAAGAGCGGGTGCCCCGCCACTTCATCGAAGTGCAGCACCGGCGTCACACAACAGTCGGCCGGCTCCAGCAGCGCCCACCAGTGCGCCAGGGTTTGGTTGCTGAGCCACGCCGCCACCTCGGCCTGCTGGGCACGGGCGCGCTCGCTGCCCGGCGGCTGGCCCAGCGTCCAATGCTGGTCGGCCCACTCGGGCCGACCGACGGTGGTGCAAAAGGTGCGCCAGAACTTCAACTCCAGCGCGCCCACCGCCAGGTGCCGCCCATCGGCGCAGCGGTACACCGCATAACAAGGTGCACCGCCGGACACCAAGCCCGCGCCCGGCACCGGGCAAGCGCCGCCCTCGGCCGCCATGGCCGAGCGCGCCAAGGCCTGGTGGCGCCACACCTCGTGCGTCATCGAAACATCGACAAAGCGCCCGCGCCCCGTGCGCGCCGCGGCGAGCAGCGCCACCAGCAGGCCCGAGAGCGCCGATTGCGTGCCGCCCAACAAGTCGCCCACCTGCACATTGGGGATCGCCACGCTGCCTTCGGCGGTGGCAATTTGCCCCAGCACGCCCGACATGGCGATGTAGTTGAGGTCATGGCCCGCACGTCGCGACCACGGCCCGCGCTGGCCATAGCCGCTGATGGCGCACATCACCAAGCGCGGGTTGAGTTCACGCAGCACCGCCCAGCCCAAGCCGAGACCCTCCATCACGCCGGGGCGAAAGCCTTCGATCAGCGCATCGGCCTCGCACACCAGTGCCAGCAAGGCTTCGCGCCCGGCGGGGCTGCGCAGGTCGAGCGTGCGCAGCGTCTTGCCGGGGTTGAGGTCGGCAAACAGGGCACTCGGTCGACCGGCCAGCACATCGGCTGCGGTGCGAAACATGTGGCGCGCAGCGTCGTCTTGCCCCGCCTCGGCCGGGCCTTCGATCTTGATCACCTCGGCACCCCACTCGGCCAAGTGGCGCGTGGCCAAGGGGCCGGGCAAGAGCCGCGTGAGGTCGATGATCTTCAGACCCGTGAGCGGGCGGTCTTCGGGCCACTCGGCAGGGTCACTCGCGGGCAAATCGATCATTCAAACCGTCCTTGTCGCAACCACTTGGTGGCCACCCATTTTTCGCCCTGCAGCACCGGCGCGCCGCCGTGCAAGGTGCCGGTGGCCGGGTGGGGGCGGTCGTAGTTGAAAAACACGGCGTTGCCCTTGACCGGGCTGACCGCCAGCCCGGCATCCGGAAACGTGGTGGCGCCGCCGCGCTCGGGGGTGTTGAGGTACATCACCACCGTGCCCACGCGCTGGCCGCCGCGACGCAGGATGGCAGGCGTGCCGGGCTGGCTGGTGTCGAAGTAGTCGTAGTGCGGTTTGTACTCGGCGCCCACGCCGTAGCGCAGCACCTGCAGGCCCTCGCCGCGCTCCACCGGCCAGTCGAGCAGCGCGGCCAAGCGGGCCTCCACGCGCGCGCACACCGCGTTTTCGCCGCGCTCAAAAAACATGCCCTCGCTGGTGCGCGCGGTGTTGACCTCGCTGGCGCCGGTGTCGAGCTGCACGGTCTCGGAGCGGCTCAGGCGCTGCCGTGCCAGCCGCACCAGCTCATCGCATTCGTCGTGCGACAACAAGCCGCCCAGCACCACGATGCGCGGATGCTGCAGCGTGACCAGCACATCAACCTCGCGGTCGACGGCGAGCACACGGGTGGCTTGCGGCAGCAGATCGAGCTCGGGCAGCGGCGCCGCCCCGGCACGCGGGCCGCGCCCGCCCAGGGGCTGGCGCGCATCGAGCTGGCTGGCCTGCACATCGGCCCAGGCGGCGCGCGCCACCTCGGCGTCCCAGCCGCTGCCGAGCATGGCCTGCATCACGGTGTCGGGCGCGTCACCAGCGGCCACGCGGCCGACAATCCACTGGCGCAGTTCGGGGGTGACGGTCTGCTGTTCCATGGGCCCATTCTGCCGCCATGGCCCGTGTTTGCGGGCGATTGCCTACACTCCCGCCCTGCTTCTCTCGCCCCCGTTTGATCTCGCCCATGCGCATCGCACACATCCAACAGCACTTGCAGGCCGCCGGCGCCAAGCCGCTGCATGTGCAGCGCGTGCTGCGCCTGTGGGCCACGGCGCAGCCGCAGAGCAGCGGCCGGCGCAAGCCCGAAGACTTTTTGCCGCTGCCGGTGCGCGAGGCCCTCACGGGCTTGATGGCGCAGCTCGACGGCCTCGTCACCCTGCGCTCGGCCCACCCGGCCGAGGACGGCTCGGAGCGGCTGCTGGTGAGCCTGGCCGACGGCCAAACCGTGGAAAGTGTGCTGCTGCCGCGCGACGGACTGTGCGTGTCGAGCCAGGTGGGTTGTGCCGTGGGCTGCACCTTTTGCATGACCGGGCGCGAGGGCCTGCTGCGCCAACTGGGCAGCGCCGAGATCGTGGCCCAGGTGGTGCTGGCCCGGCAGCGCCGCCCGGTGAAAAAAGTGGTGTTCATGGGCATGGGCGAGCCCGCGCACAACCTCGACAACGTGATGGAAGCCATCCAGCTGCTGGGCACCGGCGGCGGGCTGGGGCACAAGAACATCGTGTTCTCCACCGTGGGCGACCCGCGCGTGTTCGAGCGCTTGCCGCAGGGGCCGGTGAAGCCGGCGCTGGCGCTCTCGCTGCACAGCACCCGGCCCGAGCTGCGCGCGCAACTGCTGCCGCGCGCGCCACGCTTTGACCCGGCCGATTTGGTGGCGGCCGGCGAGCGTTATGCGCGTGCCACCGGCTACCCGATCCAGTACCAGTGGACGCTGATCGAGGGCGTGAACGACAGCGCCGAGGAGCTCGACGGCATCGTGCGCCTGCTGGCCGGCAAGTACGCGCTGATGAACCTGATCCCGTACAACACCGTGGCCGACCTGCCCTACCGCCGCCCGAGCTGGGAGCGCGCCGCGGCCATCGCCAAACACCTGCACCAGCGCGGCGTGCTGACCAAGCTGCGCAACTCGGCGGGGCAAGACGTGGATGCCGGCTGCGGGCAATTGCGGGCGCGCGAGATCCGCATTCATCCGCAGCGCTGAGGCTTCAGCCGTTCATCACGTCAACGCCGGTCAATCACCGCCAGATCCTTGGGCGCGCTGATCACGTACTCGGCGCTGAAGCGCGCCTTGTCGCCCGCCGCCAGCTCACGCGCCCAGGCCACCACGCCGGGCAGGTTTTCCCCATCGGCCACGTCGGTGGCGCTGGGCGTGAAGCTGCGCTGCACGGTGATTTTCTCGTCCGTGCTGACCGGGCTGGCCTCCAGCACGCGCAACAAGATCGGCGTGCGGTGGCGGTTTTCGACCTCGTAGCTGCGGGCGATGCGGCGCTCGCTGCGGTTGCCAATGAAGCCCGCGCTGGCCGTCTGTGCGTTGCCCGGGTTGACCACGCGCACGCGCACCAGCTCGTCGCGGCCGAAGGGCAAGACCAGCGTCTCGGTCGCATCGCTGCCGTTGCGCCACACGCTCTGGCCCACCACCTGGTTGCCACGCAGCAGCAGCATGCGCCCCTCGGGCCACACGCCCTCGGGCCGCGCCAGCTCGGCCACCACCCAGGCGCTGGCGTCGGCCTGCGGCGTGGTCTGCACCATCAGCTTGGCGGGCAGCTTGGCCCGGCCGAGCGAGAAGCTCACCCGCTGCGCCCCACTGCCCACATCGATGCGGCCCGGCACCTCGAACTCGGTGGCGAACTCGCCCTCCACCGCCTGCACGGCAAACTCCAGCGGCGCGGCATCGGCCAGCATGACCTCGGCGGCTTGGCCTTTGAATGACGCGGCCGGAGCCGCAGCCATGGCCACAGACGCACGCGCCATCGGCTGCACCGGCGGGCGCGGCATCACCGTCCAGGGCCGTGGCTGCGGACCGGTGCTGGCCGCGCGCGGCGAGCCGGTCGACAAGCGCAGCGCCACACCGCGCCAGTCCTCGCCACTGCGCTGGCTGACCTCGGCCAGGCGCTCCACATCGACCGTGCTGGTGGCCGAGTCGAGCGCGGCGCGGTAGCTGGGCGCCCAGGTGGGGCCGGGCACCTGGTAGCGCAGGCGCACCGTGCCGTCGGCCTGCGCGCTCATCACGCTGATGCGCAGCTGGCGCACCTCGCCCGCGGTTTGACCCAGGCGCTCGCGCTCGGCCAGCAGCAGTTGCAGCTCGCGCTGCAGCGCATCGCGCTCGCGGCCGATGCGGGCTTGTTCGTTCAGCGCCGTTTGGCCGCTGCGCTGAATCACGCCGAGCGTGGCTTGCAGGCCCGCGCCGCTCGCGGGTGCGGCCACCGGTGTGCGGGGTGCGGCAGGCGCGGCAGGCGCGGCAGGCGCGGCGCCCTCACCCTGCGCTGGGCCAGACGGCGCCATGGCGCGCAAATAGCCCAGCACCAGGTCGTGCCCGCCAGCCTCGGCATCGAGCGCGGCCAAGCGCTCTTGCAGTTGGCGAATGCGTGCGTCGTTGGCGCCCGTCTGGCAGGCCGGCACCTCGCTGCGCGGGCGCTGGCTGGCGCTCACCGGGCCCAGGCGCAACGAGGCATCGGCGTCGAGCTGCAAGGTGGCGAGGTCGACCTCGGTGCTCAGGCAATCGAGCACCAGCTCGCGCGCACCGGCCGCCACGCGGGCCGTGCGCTCGACCACGGCCAAGCCGGGGTACACGGTGACCTGTTCCACCTTGGACGGCGTGGCGGGCGGGGATGCCAGCGCGGCGGGGGCATCTGCGGCCTGCGCCCAGCCGGCTGCGCCGGCCAGGCTGAGCGCGGCCACCAGCAACGGGGTGGGTGCGAAGGGCATTCTTGTTGTCATGCGGGGTGTCTCCCTGTGGATGTGTGGGGTTCAGCGGACTGGGCAGGCGCGGCCTGCTGCCATCTGTGTCACAACGCGGCAGACCCTGGTGCGGGGGGACAAGCGTCGGGCGCGGTCAGTCCACGCCAAAACGATCGCGAAACGCCGCGCAAAAGCCCGGGCTGCCGCTGATCGCCAGTGTCAGCGTGTGGCGCACGGTTTCACGGCTGCCGGGCGCGCTGCTGAAGCTGCCGCTGGCCTCCTGGTAGTCCAGCCCTTCGTCCACCGAACGCTCGATGCGCGAGAGCAGCTGGTAGTCCCACTCGCCGCCCTCTTCCACCGGGCCGCGTGCACCGGCAAAGGCGCGGTGCGCCCAGCCCAGCACCTGCGCCACCTCGCGCAGCAAGGCGTCTCGCTGGGCGGCGCTCACCGAAGCCATCGCGTCAAAGGTGCCCACGCCGTCATCACCGTCGCTGGCTTCGAAGTCCAACAATTGCAGCTCGGTGGCCATGTCGTTCGCGCTCCCCATCAATCAGCAATGCGGCGGCGGAACACCAGCCGGTCGGGCTCACTCGCACCAGCCTCAAACGCATAACCATCGGCATCAAAACCCTCCAGCGCCTTCGGGCTCTGCAGGCGGTGCGTGATGGCGTGGCGTGCCATCAGCCCGCGCGCGCGCTTGGCAAAAAAGCTGATCACCTTGTAGCGCCCGCCCTTCCAGTCCTCAAACACGCACTCGATCACACGCGGCTGCAGCACCTGTTTGCGGTCGGCCGCGCGGAAATACTCTTGCGAGGCGAGGTTGACGATCACCGGCGTGGTCTGCGCGGCGGCGCGCTCGTTGAGGTGCCGGGCCAGCGTGTCGCCCCAGTAGTCGTACAGGTTTTTGCCACGCGGGTTGGCCAGCGCCGTGCCCATTTCCAAGCGGTAGGGCTGCAAGCGGTCGAGCGGGCGCAACACGCCGTAGAGGCCGCTCAAGATCGCCACGTGCTCCTGCGCCCAGGCCAGGTCGGCCTCGCTCAGGGTGGCCGCATTCAGGCCCTCGTACACATCGCCGTTGAAGGCCAGCACAGCCTGTTTGCTGTTGTGCTCGGTGAAACGCGGGCGCCAGGCGGCGTAACGCGCCACGTTCAGCGTGGCCAGTGGGTCCGACAAGTCCATCAGCGTGGCGATGTCGGCCGGGGTTTTGGTTTTCAGGAGCTCGATCAACTCAGCTGCTTGCGCCACAAACAAGGGGCGCGTGGCGGTGGTGATGTGGGCGGGGGTCTCGTAGTCGAGCGTCTTGGCGGGGGACAGCAGAAACAACATGGCAACAGGCAACAGAAAAAATGGCGCAGCGGTCGCGCAGGATGGCGCGGCGGTCAGCCCGCACTCTAGTGGAAGCGGCGCCGCTGCGCTTGCACCGGACCGCGCGAGCGGGGTTGTGCGATGGCAGCGTCATCCGCCGCAACGTATGCTGCGTTGCAACAAGCGGCAGCATCCACCCAGATGCTGACCCCACTCCACCCCACCCCGGCGTCCTGAGCGACGCCACCACCGGAGCCCCCAGGATGACCGAAGACGACGTGCGTGCCCGAGCGTTTGCGATGCCCCTGACCAGCCCGGCCTTTCCGCCCGGCCCCTACCGCTTTGTGAACCGCGAGTACCTGATCATCAGCTACCGCACCGACCCCGAAGCAATCGCCCGCATCTTGCCCGCACCGCTCGTGGCGCCCGAGCCCATCGTCAAGTACGAGTTCATCAACATGCCCGACAGCACGGGCTTTGGCCACTATTGCGAGTCGGGCCAGGTGATCCCGGTGATGTGGGGCGAAGAGCGCGGCAGCTATGTGCATTCGATGTACCTCAACGACCACCCGCCGATCGCGGCCGGGCGCGAGTTGTGGGGCTTCCCCAAGAAGCTGGGCGAGCCCGAGTTGCGGGTGCACAAAGACACGCTGATGGGCACGCTCGACTACAGCGATTGCCGCGTGGCCACCGGAACCATGGGCTTCAAGTACCAGACGCTCGACCCGCTGGCCGTGGCCCGCAGCATGGCCGAGCCGAGCTTCTTGCTGAAGATCATTCCTCACGTCGATGGCACGCCGCGCATTTGCGAGCTGGTGCGCTACAGCCTGTGCGACATCACCGTGAAGGGCGCCTGGAGCGGCCCCGGCGCGCTCGATCTGTTTCCGCACGCGCTGGCGCCGGTGTCGGCCCTGCCGGTGCGCGAGGTGATCTCGGCCGTGCACATCCTGGCCGACCTCACGCTGCCGCTGGGCACCGTGGTGCACGACTACCTCGCGCGCTGAACGGCGCGCCCAACCATCCCATCCCCTCACCGCTCCCCCACCTGAAGGCACACACCATGCAACTCAAAGACAAAATCACCCTGATCACCGGCGCCGCCAGCGGCATTGGCAAAGAAATCGCGCTGGAGTTTGCCCGCGAAGGCGCCAAGGTCTGCATCGCCGACCTCTCGCTCGACGCCGGCCTGGCCGCAGCGGCCGAAATCAACGCCGCTGGCGGCACCGCCATGGCCGTGGTGATGAACGTCACCGACGAAGCGCAGGTCGATGCCGGCGTGGCCGCCACCGTGGCCGCTTGGGGCGGGCTCGACGTGCTGATCAGCAATGCCGGCATCCAGGTCATCAGCCCGCTGGTCGATTTCAAGTACGAGGACTGGAAGCGCCTGATGGCCATCCACGTGGACGGCGCTTTCCTCACCACCCGCGCGGCCATGCGCGCCATGATCGCCGCCGGCCGCGGCGGCAGCGTGCTCTACATGGGTTCGGTGCACTCGCACGAAGCGTCGCCACTCAAGGCGCCTTACGTCACCGCCAAACACGGCTTGATCGGCCTGGCCAAGGTGGTGGCCAAAGAAGGTGCGGCACACGGCATCCGCGCCAACGTGATTTGCCCGGGCTTTGTGCGCACGCCGCTGGTGGACAAACAAATCCCCGAGCAGGCGAAGGCGCTGGGCCTGAGCGAGGCCGATGTCATCAAAACCGTGATGCTCAAAGACACCGTGGACGGCGAGTTCACCACCACACAAGACGTGGCGCAGACGGCCATTTTTCTGGCCGCCTTCCCCACCAACGCACTCACCGGCCAATCGATCACCGTGAGCCACGGCTGGCACATGCAATGAGCGTGGAGCGGGTGTTGACGCACAGGCAAAATCACAGTCCATGAGCCCCCGCCCCCACCCCACCGTGCACCTGGTGCGCCACGGCCAGAGTGCCGCCAACGCTGGCCTGGCCACCTCCGACAACGCGCTGATTCCGCTCACGCCGCTGGGCGAGCAGCAGGCGCTGTGGATGGCCGAGGCGCTGGGCGTGGCCGCACCGCAGGTGATCGTCAGCAGCTACCTGCGCGCGCAGCAGACCGCCGCGCCCTTTTGCGCGCAACAGGGCCTGAGCGCGCAGGTGCAAGCCCTGCTGCACGAGTTCGTCACCCTCGACCCCGCCAGCGTGGCCGGCACCACCAATGTGCAGCGCGCGCCGCTGGTGCAGGCCTATTGGGACGCCTGCGACCCGGACCTGCGCCACGGCCCGGGGGCCGAGACCTTTCGCGAACTGAGCGAGCGTGTGGCCGCGGTGGAAGACACCCTGCCAGCCTTGGCGCCCGACACCGTGGTCTTCGGCCACGGCCTGTGGTTTGCGCTGCTGATCTGGCGGCAACTCGGCTTCACGCAGGTCGACACCGCCACCATGCGTGCCTTCCGCCAGTTTCAGCTGGCGCTGCCCATGCCCAACTGCGCCGTGTACCACCTGCACGGCAACTTGGTGACAGCCCCGCGCTGGCAGGTGCAGGCCAACGAGGCGTTGATCCGGCGCATGTCGGCGCCGCTGACCGAGCGCGTGCCCACGCCCGCCCCCTGAGAGGACTGAGCGTCCAGCACGGCTCAGGTGTTGGCGCCGTCTTTCACGCCGCGCAAACCGCGGCCCAACGCAGCGGCGCCCTCCACCAAGGCGGTGCCCACGGCTTGGATCTGCAGGTCGGTGTAGGCCCGGCCGCTGGGCGAGCGCAGAAAATCGATGTAGCGCTGCAGCTCGTCGTCGCTCAGCGCCGCATACGTTTGCGCCATGCCCGAGAGCAGCAGCGGCGCAAACGCCAGTCGCAGCCCGGGCCGTTGAGCGTCCAGGCGAGCGCGCATCTCGTCCTCACCCGGCACGCCTGGCGGCGGGTTGGCATCGCTGCCCCGCAGACCTTGGTAGAGCGCCCACGACGAGGCCTGCACCAGAGACACATTCATGTCCAGCGCCCGCAAGGCAATCACCATGTCGCGCAACAAGAGCTTGCGCGGCGGCGCCAGGGTCTGGAACAAATCAGCGCCCGCCAAACCCCGCGCGCGCTGTGCCTCGCTGCTGCCCGCACCAGCGTCCACCTCCATCTGGTTGACCTGTTGGCCCAGCGGCGCGTCGTACCAGGCGTTGAGTGCCGCCAGGTCATCGGGGTTCAAGCGCTGGGCCACCAGCGCGCGGGCGGTTTCTTGCATGCGCTGGGGCTGGTAGGCCTGCGCGGCCAGCACCTGCAACCGAGCCACTTCGCTCGGCGTGGCGCCCGCACCCACGCCCTGCGGGCCACTGACCATGGTGTCACGCAAGGTGTCGGCCACGGTTGCCATCTGCACCCACAGGCCCGACTTGCGCAGCAGTTGCTCTGCGGTCGCCAGGTCGGTTTGGGCGAGGGCGACGTGGGCGAGCAGCGCCAGCACCAGCCCGGCGGCCCAGTGCCGCGCGCCCCCCGTGCGCATCACGCGCAACCCTTGGCCGCGCCCACACCTTTGAGGAAGGCGCGGCGCACGGTGCCGGCGGCAATCGCGGCCGACACCTTCTTGGAATAGCGCTCGGCGCCGCTGAGTTTGCGGATCCAACCGCGGAAAGGGATGAGGTTTTCGGAGGTGCTGCGCACCGCGCCCACGGCCAGGTTTTTGGCGCCGTCGGAGCCGCGCTCAATCAGGCTGGGGTTGGCATCAGAAGCCGGTGCGTCCAGGTCGGGGCCGAGCACGGCGTCGAGTTGGTGCACGGCATCGGTGAGGGCGGCGCACGAGGCTTCAGACGGCACGGCGTAGGGCTGCTTTTGCGCCTGGGCCAACACCGGCGGGATGTCGCCGTGCACCAGGTTCAAATCGCCCAGCGGCGTGGCCGCAGCGTCCACCACGCGCGTGCTGTCTTGTGAGGCACAGCCGGCCAGCATCAGCGCAGCGGCGCACAGCAGGGACAGCGACATGGGCATGCAGATGGACATGGACCGGGCGGCGGCAAGGGTCTTGGCAGTCATTGAAAACAGGTTCCTTCAGTGAAAAAATTCAGCGCGGGTGCACGGGGAGCGAACGGTGAACGAGGGAAGCTTGCTGGGGCGAGTGGTTGAGCGCATCGGTGAACACGGCCCACCATGATGCGACGGAATGGATGGCGCTGATGATGGCGATGTCACGCCGGCTCACCGCCCGACGCCGCCCCACCAGGCAGACCAGAGCGGGCGCGTGATCCCCACCGCGAAGGCCAGCAGCGCCGCCGCGACCACAAGGCCGAGCGCGCCACTCAAGGGGCCCACCCAGGCCGGCGGCAGCTGCGACACCAGCCAATGGCCCAGCTCGCATTGCAAGCGGCGGCGGGTGAGGCGGTTGCAGTCTTCCAGCGCGACCTGCGTGGCCGACAACATCGGCCAGCCGATGCTGACCAAAGACGCCGCCATGGCCAAAGCCAGCAGGGCAACCAGCACCCGAAACACTGGCCGCACGGCGGTATCGGCCGGCGACAAGCGTTCGGTGAAGGGGTTCCAGCGCGGGCGCATCAAGGCGCCCGGTCAGACACATGGTGCACCCCGTCACTCACCGGCACGGGGCCCAGGTCAAACGGGTTCACGCCCTCCAGGCAGGCCACGTTGTAGGCCACCTCCTTGGGGTTGGAGCGGCGCTGGTGGTGGGTGTAGATGCCGCAGCGGCTGCAAAACCAATGTTTGGCCGTGCCGGTGTTGAACTGGTAGAGCGTGAGCACGTCTGCGCCCTGCAGCACCCGCACGCCATCGGCCGCCACCGTGGCCATGATGCTGCCGCGGCGCCGGCACATCGAGCAGTTGCAGCGCTTGGGGTTGACCACGCCGTCGGGCAGATCGAGCTGGAGCACCACGCTGCCGCAGTGGCAGGAGGCGCGGTGCTGCGCTTGGATGGGGGTGTGGCCGATGGTTTTGATCATGGGGGCTCCTCGCTGGTGTGGAGGATAGCGGGCCCGGGTGGCCTTCCGTGCGAGGGCCCAACCCGGCCGGTCAGTGGCCGCAAAGTTGCTCTTCGCAAGGCCGACCATCACCGTCGCCGTCCATCTTCACGCCCGGGCAATGGGCCAAGAAGTATTGGGCCTCTGCACACGAGGTCATTTGCGAGCAGTGGGTTCGGCCATCACACCGAAAGGTGCCGGGCGCAGCGGGTGATGCGTCCAGCACACGCGGCGACGTGGGCATCGCGGCGCCGCCCCAACTCTCGGCCACGGCTTCTGAGGGCGTTGGCGCCGACAAGGACCGCTGGCGTTGGCGGACCTGGGAGTGGCCAAAGCCGGCGAGCGCCACCACGGCCACCGCCAAGCCCCCCCTCCGCCACCATCCCAAGGCCGAGCCGGCGCTTGATCGGCCTGACGACGTCGACGCGCGAGCACCGGTCCGCCCCGCATGGCCCATGGGCGCATGCCGGACGCCAGCGGCCGGATGGGCGGCGCGATGGCTGGCCTCTGAACGGTGCGAGAGCGCGGTGGGCGATGTGTCACGGGCTGGCGCAGGCGGTACACGCGGTGCAGCCCCTGAACCCGGCGAAGCAAGCGCCGCACCCAAGGCCAGCCGCTGCACCCGCATCGCCTGCAGCTTGCCCTCGGCATGGCGCCCCAGCTCAAACGACAGCGACTCACCCACCACGGGCTGCGTGCCGTCGCGCGGCAAGGCGCTGATGTGCACAAAGATCTCTTTGCCGCCCTGCGTGGGGGCGACGAAACCAAAGCCCCGATCGGGGTGCCAGGTGCGAAGGATGCCGGTGTGACGCATGGGCAGCGTGGGCTTTGTGCTGGTGGGTCCATCGGCGCAACGACAGACTCACACGGCAGTCACTCGCGCGCCCGGCCCACGGCCGCCTGCCGTGAGCCCGCCGCGGCGGTGCCGATGCGGCGCTCCTCCCCGAAGCGCCCTGAGCCCGTCTGTGCGGGGTGGCGCGATTATCGCAACGCTGCCCCCGCGCCTCGCGCCGCGCGCACCAAGGACTCGACGAGCGCGAAACGTTCAGCCACTCAAGGCGCAAACACCCGCACATGGTCGATCACCAAGCGCTGCGGAAACGCGCTGTCGTCCACGCCTTGCGCGCCGCCCCAGTCGCCACCCACGGCCAGGTTCAAGATCAGACGAAACGGCTGGTCAAAGGGCCAGGTGCGGCGGCCGGTGCCGTCGTTGTCGAACTGGTAGACGAGTTGGTCGTCGATGGCGAACTGCAGCTTCTGCTCATCGCGCAGCAGCTGGTAGCGGTGGAAGGCGCCGCACGCCGTGGGCACCGCGGTGGACTGGCTCTTTTGCGTGCCGAGCAGGTGGTTGTAGGCGGCGGTGTGGACCGTCGTCCAGACCCGCCCCGGGTCGTGGCCGACGTGTTCCATGATGTCGATCTCGCCATCGCCCGGCCAGCTGGCACCTGCTGCGGCCGGCAGCATCCACAGCGCCGGCCAGGTGCCACGGCCGCAGGGCAGCAGCGCGCGGATCTCGACCACGCTGGCGCCCCAAGCCGCGCGGCTGAGCAGGCGCGCCGAGGTGTAGTGCTGGCCACCACTGTCGGTGGCCGCGATGTCTTCTTTGTGCGCCTCGATCACCAGCTGCCCGCTGGCCACGCGGGCGTTTTTGCTGCGGTTGGCGGCGTAGTACTGCAGCTCGTGGTTGAACCAGCCGCTGGCGTTGAAGGCGGTGTCGGGCTGCCAGGCGCTGCTGCTGGGCAGGCCGTCGGCACTGAATTCGTCCTGCCACTGCAGCGTCCAGCGCGCCGGGGTGAAGGCCGGCGGGGTGATGTTGGCGGGCACCACAGGCACCTCGGGCGCGGGGGTGACGCCGCCCGCGTTCGGGTCCAGCACCGTGTCCGTGCCACCGCCGCCACACGCTGCCAGCAGCACCAAAGCCAGCCCGGCCGCCAGCCCGATCGCCACAGGGCCGGCGTTGGCCCGGCGCCGTTTGGCCGGACCGGTGTCAGCGGGCCGTTCGGGAGGGGGTGGTGTAATTGCGCCTTCACATTGCGTCATGTCCTGATTCCTTCATGGTTGCTGTTGCCGACAACTCCGATCCCGCTGCGCACGCTGAGTCCGGTGCCCCAGCGCCCGGCGCGGTCTGCACGCTGGCCGATGTGGCGCGGCTGGCGGGGGTCTCCACCAGCACCGTCTCGCGCGTGCTCAATGGCACGGCAGGCGTCAAGGCCGACAAGGCCGAGCTGGTGCGCGCCGCCGTGGCGCAGCTCAATTTCCGCCTCAACCCGCTGGCCCAGGGCCTGGCGCGCGGGCGCAGCATGACGCTGGGCGTGATCACACAATCGATCGAGAGCCCGTATTACGCCGAGGCCATGCGCGGCGTCGAAGACCAGCTCGACGGCAGCGGCTTCATGCCCCTCTTTGTGAGCGGCCACTGGGACGAAGCCGTGGAGGCCGAATGCCTGAACCTGCTGCAAGCGCGGCGGGTGGATGGTGTGGTGGTGATGCATGCGCGCCTCAGTGATGCGGCACTGCAGGCAGCCGCCCGGCAGTTGCCGATGGTGGTGGTGGGCCGGCATTTGCGCGGCCCGCAGATGTGGTCGTTCGAGTGCGACGACTTTGAAGGCGCGCGTGCGGCCACGCGCCACTTGCTGCAACTCGGTCACCGCCAGATCGCCCACATCGGCGGCCCCGACAACCACCCCGATGCGCTGGAGCGGCTGCGCGGCTACCAGGCCGCCTTGACCGAAGCGGGCATCACGCCCGACCCCACCTGGGTGGTGCCGGGCGATCTGCACGAGCAAAGCGGCCTGCTCGCCACCTACCGCTTGCTGGACGCAGGCTGCCGCTTCACTGCCCTCTTCTGCGCCAACGACCAGATGGCCTTTGGCGCACGCTTGGCACTCGACCGGCGCGGCTTGCGCGTGCCCGACGACGTGTCGCTGGTGGGCTTTGACGACCTGCCGGTGTCGGCCTTCATGTGCCCGCCCCTGACCACCGTGCACCAGTCGGGCCGCGACCTGGGGCGGCTGGCGGTGCAAGCGCTGGTGGCGTTGCTGGCCGGCGAGACGCCCGAGGGCGCTGCACCCGACAGCACGCTGATGCTGCGCGACTCCACCCAGCGCTTGCGGCGCTGAGGCGGGTCGGCGGCCCAGTCTGTTCTCGGCATGGCGGCTCGCCGCATGCAGAGGGTGGCGCAAAGTGAGCGCTGTGCCGCATTCGCTTTGCTCCGTGTCCTCCGCCGGCCTTCGGCCGGCTCCCCCTTTCCCGGCGCAACGCGATTGCGGCACAGCGCTCCCTGAACCGGTGGTGGCCTGCCACCTCAATGCATGCCGCGGTGTGTGCAGGGGCGGCGATGGGTCGGGCCGATGTGCGCAGGT
>JBEAOO010000169.1:0-2885 GCA_041164825.1 Pseudomonadota bacterium
CAGCCGCTGAGCACGCCGGAGCCCATCACCATGTCGCACACCTTGCGCCTGGGCGCGGCCGCGCCGCCGCGAACCGAACCCGCCGCCGCCCGACCGCTCACCCCGCCCCTGCCCCTGCCCCTGCCCCCGCGCTGGCGCCTGCCGCCCGCCCTGTGGGCCTGGCCGGTGCCCTTGGCGGTGTTGGCCCTGTGGTGGCTGGCCGCAGATGCCGGCTGGATTGCGCCGCAGGTGCTGCCCGCTCCCGCGGCGGTGGGCCGCACCCTGTGGGAGATGGTGCAAAGCGGCGAGCTGTGGGGCCATCTTCAGATCAGCCTGTGGCGGGTGTTGATCGGCTTTGCACTGGGCTTGGGACTGGGGCTGCTGCTGGGCGTGGCCATGGGCCTCTCGCCCACGACCAAAGACCTGCTCTACCCCAGCTTCAAGGCCTTCAGCCAGGTGCCGGTGCTGGGGTGGTTGCCGCTGCTGATGCTGCTGGTGGGCATTGATGAAGCGCTGAAGGTCATCATCGTGGCCAAGGCGGCGCTGGTGCCGGTGACGCTCAACACCTACAAGGGCCTGCAGAACGTGCCCACGCGCTACATCGAGGTGGCGCAGGTGCTGGGCTTCAGCCGCTGGCACCTGCTGCGGCAGGTGGTGGCGCCGGCCGCACTGGCGCCGCTGTGGGGCGGGGTGCGCTATGGCCTCACCCAGGCTTGGCTGGCGCTGGTGGTGGTGGAGCTGCTGGCCTCCAGCGAGGGGCTGGGCTACCTGATCGTCTACGGCCGGCAGCTGTTTCAGCTGGACGTGGTGATGGCCGCGGTGATCGTGGTGGGGGCGGTGGGCTATGCGCTCGACCGCATGTTGGCCACCATGGAAGCGCGCCTGCTGGGCTGGCGCCGGACGGGGCTGTGATGCGTACGAACCTGATACCCCGTGCCGGCCTGCGCGCCTGGCGCGGCGCCCTGTTGCCCTTGACGCTGCTGGCGCTGTGGTGGGCCACCACCCACTGGCACTGGACCGACTCGCCTCTGCTGGTCAGCCCCGGCCAGGTGTGGGACACCGCCGTGCAGCAGTTTGCGACCGGCCAAGTGTGGGGCGCGCTGGGCGCCAGCCTGCGGCGCGACCTGCTGGGCCTGCTGATCGGCGCCAGCGGCGGGTTGCTGGTGGGCGCGCTGTTGGGCGCCTCGCGCCGCGCCGAGGCGCTGCTGGGCCCGAGCTTCCACACCCTCAAGCAAATCTCGCTGTTTGCCTGGCTGCCGCTGCTGTCAGTGTGGTTCGGCTTGGGCGATGCGGCCAAGGTGGCGTTTCTCTCGCTGGCAGCGTTTTTTCCGATGGTGATCAACACGCTCGAAGGCGTGCGCAGCGTGCCCGCGGAGCTGTTGGAGGTGGGCCGGGTGCTGCGCTTCACGCACTGGCAAACCTGGCGGCGATTGATCTTGCCGGCCGCCTCACCCTCGATCTTTGCGGGCCTGCACCTGGCCCTGATTTATGCCTGGCTGGCCACGCTGGGCGCCGAGTACCTGCTGGTCTCGGGCGAGGGCATCGGCAACACCCTGATCGACGGCCGCGAGCAGTTCCGCATCGACCTGCTGCTGTTTGGTGTGACGGTGATCGGCCTGGTGGGCTTTGCGCTCAACGCCATCGCCAGCCGCATTGAGGCGCGTGCGCTGGCCTGGCGCGGCCGCTCGGTCGGCCAGTTCTGAACCCCTGCATTGCCATTTTTCAAGGACTTCAACATGGCCCACGCCGGCACCCTGCACATCGACCAATTGCACAAACAGTACACCGTGGAGGGCCAGGCCCTGCCCGTGCTGCAAGACATCACCCTCACCATCCACCCGGGCGAGTTCGTCAGCATCGTGGGCAGCAGCGGCTGCGGCAAGAGCACGCTGCTGCGCCTGATCGTCGGTCTCGAAGGCGGCTACCAAGGCGAGGTGCGGCTGGACGGCCAGCGCATCGTCGGCACCAGCCTGAACCGCGGCATCGTGTTTCAAGAGCACCGCCTGTTTCCGTGGCTGACCGTGCAGCAGAACGTGGCGCTGGGCCTGCTCAACGCAGACGTGCCCGCGGCCGACAAGGCCCGCGCGGTGCATGAGCACATCGCGCTGGTCGGCCTCACGGGCTTTGAGCGTGCGTTGCCGCACCAGCTCAGCGGCGGCATGTCGCAGCGCGTGGCCATTGCCCGCGCGCTGGTCAGCCGGCCCGACGTGCTGCTGCTCGACGAGCCCTTTGGCGCGCTCGACGCCCTCACCCGCGCCCACCTGCAGCAAGAGCTGCACCGCATCTGGCAGGCCGAGGGCATCACCATGATCCTCGTCACCCACGACGTGGAAGAGGCCGTGGTGCTGGGGAACAAGGTGGTGGTGATGGAGCCGCGCCCGGGCCGCATCCGCCGCATCGTGCCCGTGCCACTGCCCTACCCGCGCGATCGCAACAGCCTGGCGTTCACCCGCTTGCGCGAGGACGTGCTGAGCGAGTTCTCAGGCCAGCCCGCCCCCCTGGCCTTGCGCCAGCCGCACGAGCCGCCAGCCCCGGGCGACGGCTACGCCCTGCCGGCCGGCATCCGCTTCGCACATTGACGCCCCCACATCCCTCAGCCCCACGGAGCACTTCCATGAGCACACCCCGCCAGATGCGCCTCGGCGCCTTCATCATGGCCACCGGCCACCACATTGCCGCCTGGCGCCACCCCGGTGCGCAGGCCGATGCAGGCGTCAACATCAAGCACTACATCGAACTGGCTCAAACCGCAGAGCGCGGCCTGTTTGACCAGCTGTTTGTGGCCGACAGCCCCGGCATCTGGCCGCGCGGTGACGATGAATCGTTCGGCCGCCAGGGCCGGGTGTCGCACTTTGAGCCGGTCACGCTGTGGGCCGCACTGGCCGCCGTGACCCAACACATCGGCT
>JBEAOO010000170.1:0-11570 GCA_041164825.1 Pseudomonadota bacterium
CGTGCCCAGCGACTTCGATGAAGCCAACGTCAGCCAACATGTGACCATCGTTCGCCCGGCAATGTCGGAGCTGAACGAGTTTCTGCACAAAGTATTGGTCTCACGGCATGTTCAACAGACCGTCATGGATGTCCAAGTAGGCGTTTCTCGCGAGGGCTTGAGCATTGCGAAGCTGGGGCAATTCTTGATCCCCGTGCCGCCCCTCGCGGAGCAATCCCGCATCGTCACCCGCGTCGAAGAGCTCATGCGCCTGTGCGATGCCCTCGAAGCCCAGGGCCAGCTCGAAGCCGCGCAACACGCCCAGCTTGTGCAAACCCTGCTGGGCGCACTGACCGCCAGCACCTCGCCCGAAGAACTGGCCGACAACTGGCAACGCGTCGCCACTCACTTCGACCTCCTGCTCGACCGCCCCGAAGCCATCGGCGCCCTGGAGCAAACCATCCTGCAACTGGCCGTCCGCGGCCTGCTGGTGCCCCAGGACCCTGCAGACGAACCGGCCAGCGACCTGCTGAAGAAGATTCGCGCCGAGAAGGATCGCCTGATCGCGGAGGGAAAGAGCAAGCGGGTGAAGCCGCTGCCACCGGTCGATGTTAAGGAGGTGCCATTCAACTTGCCGTCGGGTTGGACATGGGCAAGATTCCCGGAGCTGGGTGAGTTCGGTCGAGGTAAGTCAAAACACCGACCTCGGAACGATCCTGCTCTTTTTGAGCCTCCCATCTACCCGGTGGTCCAGACCGGCGAAGTGGCCAGAGCAAAGGGCGTGATTCAGGAGTTCCATTCCAAATACAGCGAAGTAGGGCTGGCACAAAGCAAGCTTTGGCCAGCAGGCACGCTTTGCATCACCATCGCGGCAAACATCGCGGATGCCGCTGTGTTGGGATTCGATGCCTGCTTCCCAGACAGCGTCGTTGGCTTCGTCCCGGCACTATCGATAGGTCGAGCCGACTACTTTCTTGCGTTTATGGAAACGGCAAAGGCGCACTTGACCGAGTTCGCCCCAGCCACCGCGCAGAAGAACATCAATCTCGAGATCCTCGAAGCACTACTTGTTCCCCTGCCTCCGCTTGAAGAAATGAGCCGCATCGTTGATCAAGTCATATCCATGCGCCGTCTGTGCACCGACCTGCGCCAGCGCCTCGCCGCCCGCCAAACCACACAAGGGCTCTTGGCCGAAGCCTTGATCGGCGAGGTGGCATGAGATTGATCTTCGTCGGCGAGGCGCTCAGGTTGTTTGCTCTGCCGGGCAAAGCGTCTGGCCCGCAGGGGCTCGCCGGTCAGCCACATCAACGCAGATGAGCGTTGCCATGCATCCCGGTGGATCCAGTCTTTCTGGGTTGGCCTGCGCCGTGCGCTGTGGGGCGAACCGAATCAAGCTGGCTCTGAGCGCGTCTGACGTACCCCATGTTGCGGCTGGGTCTCCATGGCGCCCATGGCGGAATCGGCCGGTCCAAGTGAAGGAGCAGACATGAACGAGGACCTGAAGCCCGACGCCGTCACGTCGCTCGACATCCCCCATCACCAGTTGCCCGACACCGCCGCGGCCTGGCTGGCTGCGGGCGAGCGGGCGATGCTGGTGAGCGTGAGCGGCACACGCGGCTCGGCGCCACGCGATGCCGGCGCGCGCCTGCTGGTGACGGCCACGCGATGCGTCGGCACCGTGGGCGGTGGGCACCTGGAGTGGCAGGCCATTGCCCATGCGCGGCAGCTGCTGCGCAGCGGCGCGGCCGATGCCGAAGCGCAGCACCAGCACCTGGCCCTGGGCCCTTCGCTGGGCCAGTGCTGCGGCGGCACGGTGGCCCTGCAGTTCGAACCGCTGACGACGCGCGTGCTGGCCGATTGGCCGGTGACACCGCCGCTGTTTCACCTGCAGCTGCATGGTGCGGGCCATGTGGGGCGGGCCATCGCACGGCTGCTGGTGCCGCTGCCGGTGCGGGTGGACTGGATCGACGAGCGGGAGGACGAGTTTCCGGCCGCGCTGCTGCCCGGCCAACCCTGGCCCGCCCACATCCGCCGCGTGGCCGTGGACGGTGTGGACGCCGAGGTGGCGCTGGCGCCGCCGGGCGCGTTCTACCTGGTGCTCACGTACCAACACGACCTCGACCTGCAACTCACGCAGGCCATCTTGGCGCGCGGTGATGCCGCCTACCTGGGCCTGATCGGCTCGGCCACCAAGCGGCAGCGCTTTGTGCACCGGCTGGAAGAGCGTGGTTTTTCAAGCGAGCGCATCGCCCGCATCACCTGCCCAATCGGCGTGCCGGGCATCCCGGGCAAGGAGCCCGAGGTGCTGGCACTGGGCGTGGTGGCGCAGCTGCTGCAGGTGGCAGCGGCGCGCGATGCCGCTCTGGTTGGCGTGGCGGCTCAGCCCGCAGCCAGCGCTTGCAGCGCGGTCGTGTCGAGCACCGTCACGCGGTAGCCCGACACCTCGATCAGCGCCTTGCGGCTGAGCTGCCGCAGCAAGCGCGACAACGTCTCAGGCGTGATGCCGAGCTGCGCGGCAATGTCGCGCTTGCGCTCTTTGAGCTCCACCATGGCGCGCGGCGCCGAACCGTTGTGGGCAATGGGCGTCAGGCGTTGGCACATCCACGCAGCGACCCGCGCTTCGGCGTCTTTGTGCATCAAATCGTGCGCGGCGGCGCTGAGCGTGTGCACCTGGCGCGCCAAGCTGGTGAGCAAGCGCGCGGCCAATTCGGGGTGGCGTTGCAGCACCTGCAGCACCGATGACAAAGGCACCGAGAGCACCCGCGCAGGCGTCAGCGCCACGGCATCCAACCCATGCGGCAGGCCCAGCCAGGCGCTGCTGATGTCCAGCCCATCGGGGCCGTGCACAGTGCGCTCGGGCAAAAACGGCACATCGGCCTGGGCCACACCCAGCGCCACATCGCCGCGCACCACCAGCATCAGCGATTGAGCCACCTCGGCGCGGCTCAGCACCTGCTCGCCCTGCGCCACCTCTTGGGCGCACGATGCGGCCACCAAGGCCGTCAGCACCGCGGCAGGCAACTCAGGCTCGCCCAACAGGCGCAGCCAAGCCGCGCGGTCGGCCTGCTCGGCCTGCACGCCGTAGCGCGCCGCGGTCGATGTGCTCAACCGCAGCGCGGCGGCAGAGGCAGAGGCGGGGTCAGCGGACAGAGAAAGCGCCAAGCGGCCGGAGGCCGAGGGCGCAGCAGGCGCGAGCTTGGTGTCCACGGTGGTCCTTGGGGTCAACAGGGTCACAAAAAGGGTCTCTTGATGGCCTGCACTTTGGCCCAGACGCCCCCCATGTGCCTTGCGTTGGATCAACGCCCCCCACGCTCATCCGCCCGGCAACCCTCTGCCGCAGCCCCACGCGCCCGGCCCGGGCGGCACAATGCCGCCATGGCCCTGCTCATGCCCGGCAACACCCCCGCCGCCACCTTCGAACGCCCGTTTGACATGCTGGCCGCCTGCCACGACCGCGTGCAACGCAGCCTGAGCCTGCTGGAGCGCCTGGTGGCGCACCTGGAGCAAACCGGCAACGACGCGCAGGCCCACCACGCCGCTGCCGATGTGCTGCGCTACTTCGACCTCGCCGCCCCCGCCCACCACGAGGACGAAGAGCGACACGTCTTCCCCCTGCTCGACGCCAGCGCCGACCCCGCCCTGCGCGACACCGCCCGCCAACTGCGCGCCGACCACGCCGAGTTCAACGCCCAGTGGCAGCGCCTGCGCCCTCTGCTGAGCCAAGTGATGCAAGGCCGCGACGCCCCCCTGCCCCAACTGCAAACCCTGGTGCCACGCTTTGCCGAGCTGCATGAGCAGCACCTGGCGCTGGAAAACAGCCTCGCCTTCCCGCAAGCCCACGCGTTGATGCGCCACAGCGACGACCCGCTGATGGAGGTGCGCATGGGCGAAGAGATGGCCGGGCGGCGCGGGGTGGGTGGCGTGGTGGTGGGCGGCTGAGGGGCGACGTGGCGTTCAGCGCGGCGCCATGCGCAGGTTGTAGGCCAAGAACACCTCATCGCGCTGCCAGCCCAGCGACTCGTACAGTGCTTGCGCTCGCGCGTTGGTGCGCGCGGTGGTCAGGTCCATGCGCACGGCACCCGCAGCCCGGGCATGTTGATCGGCCGCCAACAGCAGGGTGCGCCCAGCGCCGGTGCGCCGCGACTCTGGCACCACAAAGAGGTCGTACAAGGTGTAGATGGGCGCAGCCTCCACCGAACAAAAGCTGGGGTAAAGCTGACAAAAACCGACGACTGTGTGGGCTCGCGTGACGCCTGGCGTGACCGTGGCGGTCTCGGCCAACAAGATCACCGACTCTTGGCGCTGCAAGCGCTGCAGGATGAAGGCCTCAGCGGCGGGCAGATCGGGCGTCTGTTCGTAAAACTGGCGGTAAGCGTCAAAGAGCACGGCGATGGCCGGCACATCGGCCAGCGTGGCACGGCGGGGGGTGGCGAGTTCGGTCATGGGCGCATTGTCGGCGCCCGGTTCAAGTGACAGACGCCGCACGGCTTGCCAGCGCACGCAGTCTCAGGTGTGCCGCCCACGGCGTGCCCAGGTCATGGCCCACGCCACCGATCAACGAAAACACGCCCGCCAGCAGCCCCGCTGCTGCGGCACGGCGCTGTGGAGGCGGGGCTGGAGGCGATCATGGGCTCGGGGCTCAGCCGTTCCAGCGCAGGACCAGCGCATCAAGGCGCTTCGCAGTCTCGATCAGCAGACGGCGCGCGTGCGGGTTGATGGGCGCAAACGGGTGGCGCGGCGCCTCGCAGGCGATCACGCCGCCTTCCTTCATCAGCGCCTTGGCGGCCATCGGCCCGCACTGGCGGTTCTCCAGGTTGATCAGCGGCAGCCAGCGCTCGTAGCCGGCGATGGCGTCGTCGCGGCGGCCGTCGCGCCAGGCGTCCAGAATGGGCCGCAGGCCGTCGGGGAAACCGCCGCCCGTCATGGCACCCGTGGCGCCGGCATCGAGATCCGGGATCAGCGTGATTGCTTCTTCGCCGTCCCACGGGCCCTCCACCGCGTCACCGCCCAGGCGGATCAGCTCGCGCAGCTTGGCCGCCGCACCCGCGGTCTCGATCTTGAAGTAGGCCAGATGCTCGATCTCGCGCGCCATGCGGGCCAGGAAGGGCGCGGACAAGGGGGTGCCGCTGGCCGGGGCGTCTTGCACCATGATCGGGATGTCGATCGCATCCGACAGGCCGGCGTAGAACTCGAAGATCTTGTCCTCGCCGACACGGAAGGTGGCGCCGTGGTACGGCGGCATCACCATCACCATGGCGGCACCCTGGTCCTGCGCACGGCGGCTGCGCTCGGCGCAGATTTTGGTGCTGAAGTGCGTGGTGGTGACGATCACCGGCACGCGGCCGGCCACGTGCTCGAGCACGGTGCGCGTCAGCACCTCGCGCTCGTCGTCGGACAGCAAAAACTGCTCCGAAAAATTGGCCAAGATGCACAGGCCGTTCGAGCCCGCGTCGATCATGAAATCGACGCAGCGCTTCTGGCTGGCGAGGTCGAGCTCACCGCTGTCCGAGAAGGTGGTGGGCACCACCGGGAAGAGCCCTTGATAGCGTCGGTTCATGATGCGGGGCCCATTCACTCGGTGATGTGAAACTGATCCAGGAACTCGGTCTTCATCGTCAAGCCCAGGCCCGGCACATCGTCGCGCAGCTGCACAAAACCGTTCTCCGCCACCGGCTCGCCGTCGAAGATGTAATAGAACAGCTCGTTGCCCACTTCCACATCGAACATTGGGAAGTACTCGCTCATGGGGCAGTTCAGGCTGCTCATGGTGAGGTGGTAGTTGTGCATCTGGCCGGCGTGCGGGATCACCGGCACGCTGTAGGCCTCGCACAGCGCGTTGATCTTGTGCGCCATGGTGATGCCACCGACGCGGTTGGTGTCGTACTGCACCACGCTCACCGCCTTGCGGTCGAGCAGCTGCTTGAAGCCGTAGAGGCTGAACTCGTGCTCGCCGCCCGAGATGGGGATGCTGGTGAGCTGGTTGAGTTCGGCGTAACCGTCGATGTCGTCGGCGATCACGGGTTCTTCCAGCCAACGCGGCTGGTACTTCTCCAGCTTGGGCAGGATGCGCTTGGCGTACTCCAGGTTCCAGCCCATGTAGCACTCGAGCATCAGGTCGTTGTCGTAGCCGATCACTTCGCGCACGGCTTCAACCGACTTCAGGTTCTCCACCACGCCCTGCTGGCCATGCTGCGGGCCGTAGCCAAAGCGCATCTTGAAGGCGCGGAAGCCCTGGTCAACAAACTTCTGCGCCTCGGCCTGCATCTCTTTGAGGTCGGTGCGGTAGAGCTTGCTGTAGTAGCAGGGGATCTTCTCTTTGGTGCGGCCGCCGAGCAGCTTGAACACCGGTTGGTTGACGCTCTTGCCGAGGATGTCCCAGATGGCGATGTCGACCGCCGAGATCGCGGCCATGCCCACGCCCTTGCGGCCCCAGGCGTGCGTGGCGCGGTACATGCGCTGGTTGAGGTACTCGTAGTCCCACGGGTCTTGGCCGATCACCAGCGGCGCCAGGTACTCGTCGATGATGGCCTTGGCGATCTTGGGTGCCAGCGCCACATTGCCAAGGCCAACGATGCCGTCATCGGTCTCCACCTCGACCACGGTCCAGCCGTGGAAGCGGAAGGTGTTCATGGTGTCGCTGCCGGCAGCGTGGGCGTTGGCGCGGTTGTCGTACACCAGGTCCATCGCGTTGGAGCAGAAGTTGCCCTGCGGCGGCACGGTCTTGCCCTTCCATTCGAAGACGCGGGCGCGGACGGATTTGATTTTCATGGTGGGTTGCTCCTCAGGACAGGGAAGAAGGCGGGGAAGACGCCGTGGTCGCAGCGGCACCAAACAGGCTGTCGCCCGAGCGGTAGGTGCGGCCCATGCGGCAGGCGATCTGGAAGGCGTTGGCGGTGGCGTCCACATTGGCGCGGCCCAGGCCGGCAATGTCGTAGGCCGTGCCGTGCGCCGGCGTGGTGATGGGGATGGGCAGGCCGCCTTGCACGGTCACGCCCTTGGAGAAGCCGAGCAGCTTGATGGCGATCTGGCCTTGGTCGTGATACATGGTGACCACGGCATCGAGCTCGCCATCGCGCGCCTTCAAGAAGATGGTGTCGGCCGGGAAGGGGCCCACCACCGGCAGGCCTTGCGCCACCAGCTGCGCCACGGCGGGCGCGATGATGTCGATCTCCTCGCGGCCGCAGGTGCCGCCATCGCCGTTGTGCGGGTTGAAGCCGGCCACGGCCACACGCGGTGCGGCCACGCCATTGGCTTGCAGCGAGTGGTAGATGAGGCTGGCGGCGGCCACGATGCGCTCCACGCTCAGCAGGCCTGCGGCCTCTTTGAGCGGCACGTGCGAGGACACGCGCGAGGTCCACAAATCGCCCAGGGTGTTGAACTCGCAGAAGTAGCTCGTCACGCCCAAGTGCTCGGCAAAGTGGTGCAGTTCGTCCTCGTGCTTCAGGCCGCCCTGCTTCATCGCGAACTTGTTGAGCGGCGCGAAGCAGATGGCATCGATCTCGCGACGGCTGGCCGCGTCCATGCAGCGGTCGAGCACGGCCAGCACCGAGCGGCCACCGGCTGCTTCGGCCTGGCCGCGGTGCACCTGCTCGGGCGCCACGGTGTCCACTGCCAGGAAGGCGGGCGTGCCCGCGTTGGCGCGGCCGCGCACCTCGGCCAGCGAGGCCACCGGCGTGGTCGCCACCGTGAGGCCGGCCACGCGCTGGCCCTCGGCCCACAGCCAGGGGTCGCCCACCAGCACCACATTGGCTTGGGCCACCAGGTCGGCGCGTGCCAGCAGGCGGGCGATCAGCTCGGCACCGATGCCGGCCGGGTCGCCCAGGGTCAGCGCCACCACCGGCACTTGTGTGTTGTTCATGTCAGTCCTCTCTGAAGGTTGTGGAGACCAGGCGCGGTGCGCGCTCAATCGGCCTTGATGCCGCGCTTCTTGATCAGCTCGGCGTAGCGCTTGTTCTCAGCCCCATGGAAGGCCTGGAACTGCGCCGGGGTCAGCGGCGTCAGGTCGGCGCCGATGTTGGCCAGGCGGGTCTTGGTGTCGGGCTGCGTGAGGATCTTGCTGACCTCCTCGGCCACGCGCTGCTGCACCGCCTTGGGCGTGGCGGCGGGCATGTAGATGCCGTACCAGGCGCTCATCTCCACGCCCTTCACGCCCGCTTCGGCCAGCGTCGGCACGTTGGGCAGCTCGGGATTGCGGGCGGCGGCGCACACGGCCAGCGCGCGCAGTTTGCCGTTCTTGATGTGCGGCATCACCGAGGCCAAGGTGTCAAAGCTCATCTGCACCTGGCCGGCCATCAGGTCGACCAGCGCCGGGCCCGAGCCACGGTAAGGGATGTGCACGGTGGCGGCACCCGTGGCGTCTTCAAACAACTCACCAGCGATGTGCTGGGTGCTGCCATTGCCCGAGGAGGCGTAGTTGATCGCGCCCGGCTGCTTGCGCGCTGCGGCCACCAGATCGGCCACGGTTTTGTAGGGCGAGCTCGCACTCACCACCAGCACATTGGGCACCGCGCCCACATAGGCCACGGGCACGAGGTCGCGGTCGTTGTCGTACGCCAGCTTGATCAGGTGCGGCGCGATCGCGTGCGCGGTTGACACGCCCATCACCATCGTGTGGCCGTCGGTGGACTTGGCCACCACGTCGGCGGCCAGCGTGTTGGAGGCACCGGGGCGGTTCTCCACCACCACGGTGGTCTTCAGGGCCGGGCCGAGCTTGTCGGCCACCGCGCGCGCCATCGCGTCGGTGCCGCCGCCGGGGCTGGAGCCCACCAGCATGCGCAGGGGCTGGCTGGGCCAGGCGGGGGTTTGGGCCAGGGCGGGTGCAGCGGCCGTCAGGCTGAGCAGCAGGGCGGCCACGGCGCGCAGGAGTCGGGTCATGGGGAGGTCTTCTCGTGTGTGCGTGAGGTGTGCGAGCGGCAGGCGCGGGGGCCGAACGCCAGCGTTCACACGCTGCGCATTCGACCGCTGCACTCAGGCGCTCAAATCACTTGCCCCAGATGGTTTTGTACTGGTTGCGGTAGCCGTTGTCCGGGTCGAACAGGTTCTTCGGACCACCGTCCTTGCCCACGTTCTCGGCCGTCACCAGGTGCACCTTGGGGATGTAGCCCGACCACGGGGCCTTGGCAAACGCGCGGTTGAGCTCGTCCACGATCTGCCAGCCTTGCATGTTGAGCGGCTCGGGCACCGTGCCAGCCTGGTAGCGCTTGCCGCGGATGCGTTGGTAAGCGGCTTCCGAGCCGTCACCGGCCGACACCGCTTTCGGACCCCCGTCGCCCTTCTTGCCCGCGGCTTGCAGCGAGGGGCCCATGAAGTCGAAGTACAGGTCGTTGATGGCCAGCGAGTGGGTCCACTTGTCGCCAAAGCGTTGCAGCAGCGAGGTGGTGAGCTGCGGCATGCGGGTCGAGCTCTCGGCGATCGGGCTGTCTTCGAAGCTCAGCACCGTGCAGCCGCCGCACTTCTTGATCACGGCCTCCATGGCGCGCGCCTTGTAGACGGCGATCGCGTACTGCGAGTCGGTGAAGATCACCACGCCGGCCTTGCCGCCGGAGTCGGCCACGGCCCACAGGGCGGCGGCTTCCGACACGTCGTCGGCGGTGGTGGTCACGTTGGCGAACAAACCTGCCGCGGTGTTGGGGCCCGGCTTTTCGCCCGAGTGCCAGCCCACCAGCGGCACGCCGGCCTTGGCCGCGTTGGCGAAGGCGGTCTTTTGTTCGGTGGTGTCAAAACCACCCACCACGATGCCGGCCGGCTTGAGCGCCAGGGCCTGGTTGAGTGCGGCGGTGCGGGCGCTGACGCTGCCTTGGCCGTCGATCACGCGCACCGTCCAGCCAATGGTCTTGCCGGCTTCTTCCACGCCTTTGGACACGCCCAAGATGCCGCCATTCTTCAGGTCGGCAGCGACGAACACGATGGTCTTGGCGGCGGCGGCCTTGGGGCCGGCCGTGGGGCCGTCCCACTGCTCTTTGGACATGGTGGCGGTGGCCACTTTTTGCTTGGCCATGTCGAGGAAGTCATCGGCGTGGGCGGTGCCCAGGGTGCTGGCCAACACGGCCAGGGCCAGCAGGTGGCGGCGGGCGGGGAATCGGGTCATGTCTGTCTCCATCACGTTGTTGAAGCTGATCGAACTCAGCGGGGTGCCGTTCGGGTTCACGGCTTGGGGGAAAGGGTGTGGGTTGAAGCGGACGGGGCGTCGGCCAACTGGCGCTCGGCGATGCGGCGCTTGATCGACACATTGCGGCGTTGCTGCGCCCAGCCGGCGATGCCAATGGACACGAGCAGGGTCAGGCCATTGAACAGCGGCTCGACATAGAAGGCGCCGCCAAACTGCTGAATGCCCGAGATGCCGATGGCGAGAATCGCCACGCCCACCAAGGTGCCCCAGACATTGACCCGGCCCGGCCGGATGGTGGTGGAGCCCAGGAAGGCGCCCACCAAAGCCGGCAGCAAAAATTCGAGGCCGACGCTGGCCTGGCCGATCTGCAGCCGCGAGGCGAGCATCACGCCGGCAAAACCCGACAGCGCACCGGAGGCGATGAACGCGCCCATCACGTGCTTGCGCACCGCGATGCCGTTGAGCTGCGCTGCCTTGGGGTTGGCGCCAATCACATACAGCGCGCGGCCCAGCGGCGTGAACTCGGTGGCCAGCCACAGCGCCACGCTGACGATCAACACGTAGAAGGCGCCAATCGGCAGGCCCAAAAAGTTGCCGCCCGCGATGTCGGTGAACCCTTCGGGCAACTCGCCCACCACCTGGCGGCCGCCGCTGTGCCACAGGGCCACCGCGTAAATCACCGTGCCGGTGCCGAGCGTGGCGATGAAGGAGTCGATCTGCACCAGCTCCACCAGCAGGCCGTTGAGCACACCAAACAACGCCGCGCACAGCACCACGATCACCACCGCCACGGGCCAAGGCAGGCCCAGTTGGGTTTGCAGGCTGATGGCCAGGATGTGCCAGAGCACGATGCCGTAGCCCACGGTCAAATCGATCTTGCCGGTGATCATCGGGATGGTGGCGGCCAGCGCCAGCAGCGCGATCACCGACTTGTCGGCCAAGATGGCGCGCAGGTTGAACAAGGTCGGGAAGGTGTCGGGCAGCATCACCGAAAACAGCAGGCCGAGCGCCACGGTGAGCATCACCAGGCCATACACCGGCACGGCGCGCGCGATGCGCTGGCCGATGGAAACAGCGTCGCCGTCGAGCGAGCGGTCCGGCTCCAAGGCCGTGGATTTGATGGATGCGGTCATGCGTGGATCTCCTGTGTGTCTTGTGCTTCTTGTGCGTGTGCATTCGCGGCGTGGGCACTGCCACCGGCGGCCAGCGCCAGCAGGTGCCCCACGGTGATGTCGTCGCCAGTGAGCTCGGCGGCAATCAGGCCGTCGCGAAACACCAGCACGCGGTTGCAGACCGTGGCCACTTCTTCAAAATCGGTGGACACCACCACCAGGGCAGTGCCGGCTTCGGCGCGCTGGCGCAGCACGCCGTAGATCTGCCGCTTGGCGCCCACGTCGACGCCGGCCGTGGGCTCTTCCAGCACCACCAGCGGTTTGTCGAGGTGGAACCAGCGCGCCAGCACCACCTTCTGCTGGTTGCCGCC
>JBEAOO010000171.1:0-11908 GCA_041164825.1 Pseudomonadota bacterium
CGATGTCGGGGAACCAGAGGCGATCTTCCTCGGTCGGTGCCTCGCAGATTCGCTTCAGATCGGTGTACATCGCGAAGCCGAGCGCATACGGGTTGATGCCGCTGTAGCCCCGGTCGCCCACACGCGGCTGGTACACCACGTTGGTGTGTGACTTGAGCCACTCGATCATCATGCCGTCGGTCAGGTAGCCGTCGTCGTACATGGTGTTGAGCAGCTTGTGGTGCCAGAAGGTGGCCCAGCCTTCGTTCATCACCTGCGTTTGGCGCTGCGGGTAAAAGTATTGCGCCACCTTGCGCACGATGCGCACGATCTCGCGCTGCCAGGGCTCCAGCAGCGGGGCGTTTTTCTCGATGAAATACAGCAGGTTTTCTTGTGGCTCGTCGGGGAAGCGGCGGTGGCCCGCGCCATCGCTGCCGTCGTCGGCGCGCACCTTGGTGGGCAGGGTACGCCACAGGTCATTCACCTGCGCTTGGGCGTACTGCTCGCGGTCTTTGCGGTCGGCCAGCTCTTGCGCGAGCGTGAGCTTGTTGGGGCGGCGGTAGCGGTCCACGCCGTGGTTCATCAGCGCGTGGCAGCTGTCGAGCAGGCGCTCCACGGCGTCGAGGCCGTGGCGCTCTTCGCAGTCGGTGACGTAGTTCTTGGCGTAGACCAGGTAGTCGATGATGGACGACGCGTCGGTCCACATGCGAAACAGGTAGTTGCCCTTGAAGAAGCTGTTGTGCCCGTAGGCCGCGTGGGCGATGACGAGCGCTTGCATCGCCATCGTGTTTTCCTCCATCAGGTAGCTGATGCAGGGGTTGGCGTTGATGACGATCTCATAGGCCAAGCCCATGGTGCCGCGCTTGTAGTTCTTCTCGGTGTGGATGAACTCTTTGCCGTAGCTCCAGTGCCGGTAGTTCACCGGCATGCCCACGCTGGCGTAGGCGTCCATCATCTGCTCGGCGGTGATGATCTCCAACTGGTTGGGGTAGGTGTCGAGGCCAAAGCGATCCGCCGTCTGGCGGATGACCTTGTGGTACTCCTCGATCAGCTCGAAGGTCCAGTCGCTCGGGCCCGGCAGCGGGTGCGCGGGGCGCGGGCCGGGCGGCAGGGGCTGGCGCAGTGCGGCGGGCGTCATCATGCGGCGGCTCCTTCCTTCTTGAACAGGTCACGGAACACCGGGTAGATCTGCGACGCCTCGGTCACCTTGCGCATCGCAAACGCCTTGTTGACGGTGAGCTGGGTGTATTCGTCCCAGAGGTTTTGCTCTTCTTCGGCCACCTGCACATAGGCAAAGTAGCGGCACAGCGGCAGCAGCTTGTCGTTGAGCAGCTCGCGGCAGCGGCCACTGTCGTGGTGCCAGTTGTCGCCGTCGCTGGCCTGGGCGCCGTAGATGTTCCAGTCGGCCGGGCTGTAGCGGGCACGGATGATTTCTTCCATCAGCACCAGCGCGCTGCTGACCACGGTGCCGCCGGTCTCGGTGGCGTGGAAGAAGTTTTGTTCGTCCACCTCTTGCGCCTGCGTGTGGTGGCGGATGAAAACAATGTCGATCTTCTCGTAGTGCCGCGTCAAAAACAGGTACAGCAAGATGAAAAAGCGCTTGCTCAGCTCCTTGCGCGATTCATCCATCGAGCCCGACACGTCCATCAGGCAGAACATCACCGCCTTGCTGGTGGGCACGGGCGTTTTCACGCGGCTGCGGTAACGCAGGTCGATCGGGTCGAGGTAGGGGATGCGGCCGAGGCGCTTTTGCAGGGCCTCGATCTCGAGCTTGAGCGCGGCGATCTCGTGCAGGGGCGGCACGGCCAGCGCCAGCAGCTCGGCCATGCGTTCTTCGGCCTCGTGCAGTTCGCGCCGCGAGGCGTTGCCCAGCGCGATGCGCCGGCCCAAAGCACCGCGCATGCTGCGCACCACGTGCAGGTTGTTGGGCGTGCCGTCGCTCGAATAGCCGGCGCGGTGGGTTTTGAACTCGGGCGTTTCGGCCAGCGTGGTGCGGGCCAGGTTGGGCAGGGCCAGGTCGTCAAAAAAGACCTGCATGAACTCCTCTTTGCTCAGGTGGAAGACGAAGTCGTCGTCACCCTCGCCGCTGTCGCTGGCCTGCCCTTGGCCCTTCCCACCGGCACCGCCGCCCTCGGGCCGCTTGATGCGGTCACCCTGCACGTACTCTTGGTTGCCCGGGTGCACCATCTCGCGGTGCCCGCCGTTGGCGTGACCAAACACGGGCTCCGAGATGTCGCGCTTGGGGATGTGGATGTCCTCGCCCTGCGCCATGTCGCGAATGCCCCGGCCGTCCACCGCGCGGCGCACCGCATCGCGGATCTGGTCCTTGTGGCGACGCAAAAAGCGCTCGCGGTTGCCGATCGACTTGTTCTTGCCGGCCAGCCGTCTGTCGATGATGCTTTGCAATGCCATAGGGCCTCAGTCAGCCAGTCAAACCAAGCAGACGCCGCGGAACCGGCTGTGCCGGGCCGCTGGCGGCGCCCCCTGGAGGGGGAGCGCCGCAGGCGCTTCGGGTGGGGAGCCTATTCAGCTGCTTTTTCTAACGCGCAGGTACCACTCGCACAGCAAGCGGACTTGCTTGGGCGTGTAGCCCTTGGCCACCATGCGGGTCACGAAGTCCTCGTGCTTCTTGGCCTCGTCGGCGCTGGCCTTGGCGTTGAAGCTGATGACGGGCAGCAGCTCCTCGGTGTTGGAGAACATCTTCTTCTCGATCACCGTGCGCAGCTTTTCGTAGCTGGTCCAGACCGGGTTGTTGCCCTGGTTGTTGGCCCGGGCGCGCAGCACGAAGTTGACGATCTCGTTGCGGAAATCCTTGGGGTTGCTGATGCCTGCAGGCTTCTCGATCTTTTCGAGTTCGCCGTTGAGCGAGCTGCGGTCGAACACCTCGCCGGTGTCGGTGTCTCGGTACTCGTGGTCCTGGATCCAGTAGTCGGCGTAGGTGACGTAGCGGTCGAAGATGTTTTGGCCGTACTCGGAGTAGCTCTCCAGGTAGGCGGTCTGAATCTCCTTGCCGATGAACTCGGCATAACGCGTGGCCAGGTGCTCCTTGATGAAGCCCAGGTACTTCTGCTCCAGCTCGGCCGGGAACTGCTCGCGCTCGATTTGTTGTTCGAGCACGTACATCAGGTGCACCGGGTTGGCGGCCACTTCGGTGCTGTCGAAGTTGAACACCTTGCTGATGATCTTGAAGGCGAAGCGCGTGCTGATGCCGCTCATGCCTTCATCCACCCCCGCGTAGTCGCGGTACTCCTGGTAGCTCTTGGCGCGCGGGTCGGTGTCCTTCAGGTTCTCACCGTCGTAGACCAGCATCTTGCTGAAGAGGGATGAGTTTTCCGGCTCCTTCAAGCGCGTCAGGATGGCGAACTGGCTCATCATCTTCAGCGTGCCGGGCGCGCAAGTGGCTTGCGCCAGCGAGGAGCCGCGCAGCAGCTTCTCGTAAATCTTCACCTCGTCGTTCACGCGCAGGCAGTAGGGCACTTTGACGATGTAGATGCGGTCGAGGAAGGCCTCGTTGTTTTTGTTGTTGCGGAAGGTCTTCCACTCGCTCTCGTTGCTGTGGGCCAGCACCACGCCGTCAAACGGAATGGCGCCAAACCCTTCGGTGCCTTTGTAGTTGCCTTCTTGCGTGGCGGTCAGCAAGGGGTGCAGCACCTTGATCGGCGCCTTGAACATTTCCACAAATTCGAGCAAGCCCTGGTTGGCCAGGCACAGGCCGCCCGAGTAGCTGTAGGCATCGGGGTCGTCTTGTGAAAACGTTTCGAGCTTGCGGATGTCGACCTTGCCGACCAGGCTGGAGATGTCTTGGTTGTTCTCGTCGCCCGGCTCGGTCTTGGCGATGCCCATTTGCTTGAGCACCGAGGGGTAGCGTTTGACGACCTTGAATTTGCGGATGTCGCCGCCGTATTCTTCCAGCCGCTTCACGGCCCAGGGTGAGAGCACACGCTGCAGGTAGCGGCGCGGGATGCCGTATTCCTTTTCCAGCACGGGGCCGTCTTCCAGGGCATCAAACAAACCCAGCGGCGACTCATTCACCGGCGAGCCCTTGATGGCGTAGAACGGCACCTCTTGCATCAGCGCCTTGAGGCGCTCGGCGATGGAGGATTTGCCGCCGCCCACGGGGCCCAGCAGATAGAGGATTTGTTTCTTTTCTTCCAGCCCTTGCGAGGCATGGCGGAAGTAGCTCACCACCTGCTCAATCGCGTCTTCCATGCCGTAGAACTCGGCGAAGGCGGGGTAGACCTTGATCACCTTGTTGGCAAAGAGGCGCGACATGCGCGGGTCGTTGCGGGTGTCGATGGTCTGCGGCTCACCGATGGCGCGCAGCATGCGCTCGGCGGCGGTGGCATAGGCGACCGGGTCGCGCTTGCACTCGGCCAGGTAGTCTTCCAGCGAAATTTCTTCTTCGCGGGTGCGCTCGTAGCGAGCGGCGAAATGACCCATCACGTCCATGCTGATCTCCTTGAACAGGACACAGCACCAGAGGGATGTCAGGTGCTGCGTGGGGGAAGTTCTGATGACGTCCTGGGGGCGCCATCAGAGCTTTCCGTGTCGCAATCAGCGGTGTGCGGTCAGTGCTACTTTCGTCTGCTTCCGTGTTTCAGTTTGGCCGAAAACGTGGGTTTTTGTTCCCTTGTTCTGGGTTGAATTTCAGATGAACGTATTCAGCAAAGAACGTGCCGGTGTCAGTTTGCGTTGACCTCGGAAGGCCTGCGCGCAGCAGGGTCATGGGGTGCCGCGGGCGGGGCATCCCCCCGTCGCGCGAGCACACGGCGGTGTCTTCGCGTCGACGGTGCTGCTGCGCAGTGTGCGCCGCCATGAGCGTCAGCGGAGCATGGCCAAGGCCATCGTTGGCCATCGTTTGCGTTCGCACCGCTTGGGGTGGGTTTGTCCGGATTGGGGCCTCGGGGCGATCGGGCTCTAATTCGGCTCGTTATGGAACCGGTTCCACTTTATGGGAACCGACGCTGGACCCGCCGCCCGCACCGAGCGCTGGCCCTGCCTTTGTTTGCACCTTGGTGTCACCCCGCGTGACCGGAGTTGTTGTCGATGTCTGCCTTGCCTGCCGCCCCCGCTTCTCCCTTGATCCTGCGCACCGACGGTGGTGTGGTGAGCTTGGCCCAGCCGGCTGCGTCGCCGCTGTCGCGCCCCGATTTTTTGTTTGGCGTGGCCACAGCGGCCTACCAGATTGAAGGCGCGGTGAATGAAGACGGGCGCCTGCCGAGCATCTGGGACACCTTCAGCGCCAAGCCCGGCAAAACCCTGGGCGGCGACACCGGTGAGGTCGCCTGCGACCACTACCACCGCTGGTCGGACGACGTCGATCTGATCGCCGACCTGGGCGTGGGCGCTTACCGCCTGTCGCTCTCGTGGCCGCGGGTGATGGACGAGGCCGGCCGCCCGAATCAGAAGGGCTTGGACTTCTACAAGCGCCTGCTCGACCGCCTGGAAGCCAAGGGCCTGCAGCGGTTTGTGACGCTCTACCACTGGGACCTGCCACAGCACCTGGAAGACCGCGGTGGCTGGCTCAACCGCGACACCGCCTACCGCTTTGCCGATTACGCCGAGCTGATGGCGCGCGAGCTGAAGGGCCGCGTCAGCACCTGGGCCACGCTCAACGAGCCCTGGTGCTCGGCCTTC
Organism: Pseudomonadota bacterium; assembly: GCA_041164825.1. GTDB lineage: Bacteria > Pseudomonadota > Gammaproteobacteria > Burkholderiales > Burkholderiaceae_C > JBEAOO01. Next base: position 5,617 of record JBEAOO010000171.1, read on the forward strand.
TTGGGTTATGGCAACGGCCACCATGCGCCCGGCCTCAGCAACATCCGCTACGCCACCCAAGCCATGCACCACCTGCTGCTGGGCCACGGCTTGGCCGTGCAGGCGCTGGCCGCCAACGACCCCGGCGCGGGCCGCGGCATCGTGGCCAATGTGGGCAAGTTCAGCACCGACACCGACCACGTCGCTGACATCGAGATGGCGCGCTTGGGCGAGGTGATGCACAACAACTGGGTGCTCGACCCGCTGCTCAAGGGCGAGTACCCGAGCGATCTGTTCAAGCTGTGGAAGGGCGCCGAGCCGCTGGTGCTGCCAGGCGACATGGCCATCATTTCGCAGCCGCTCGATTTCTTGGGCATCAATTACTACTTCCGCAGCAATGTGCGTGATGACGGGCAGGGCAACCTGGCTGACGCACCGTTGCAGGGCGTGGAACGCACACAAATGGGCTGGGAGGTCTACCCCGAAGGCCTGCGCGATTTGTTGATCGGCTTTGACCGCACCTACCCCAACTTGCCCCCGATCTACATCACCGAAAACGGCATGTCCAACGCCGATGAGGTGGTGAATGGCGAGGTGAACGACACCCAGCGCAGCGCCTACCTGCAGCGCCACTTTGCGGCCGTGGGCGCGGCCATTGAGGCGGGCGTGGACGTGCGCGGCTTCTTTGTCTGGTCGCTGATGGACAACTTTGAATGGGCTTTTGGCTACGAGCGCCGCTTCGGCCTGGTGCATGTGGACTACGCCACTCAAGTGCGCACGCTGAAGAACAGTGCGCGGCAGCTGCAGGCGTTTTTAAGGGCGCGCGGCAGCTGAACGCGCCGAGCGGGTATCTGCCCAACCTTGTTTAGGGTTTAACGAAAGCTTAAACCTAGGTCTGTCCCTATGGCGACATCCGCCCCCGGACGTTTCCAATTCAGTTCCAAGCCTGCGGCAGCGGCAGGTTTCATTCGGGCCCCCAGCCCACCGCTGCAACCCCCCAAAAAAATGGAGACATTCATGATCGTTCGACCCACGCAAATCGCCGCCGCACTGATCGCTGGCTTTGGTCTCATCGGAGCGGCCCACGCTCAGAAGGCTGAAGTCATTCACTGGTGGACCTCGGGCGGCGAAGCCGCCGCCATCAAGGAATTCGCCAATGCCTACACCAAGGCCGGTGGCACCTGGGTCGACACCCCGATCGCTGGCGGTGGCGGCGCTCAAGCCCGCACGGTGACGGTCAACCGCACCATGGGCGGCGACGCACCGACGGCGGCCCAGTTCAACTACGGCAAGCAGTACGAAGAGGTCATCAAAGAAGGCCTGCTGAACAACCTGGACGACGTGGCCGCCAAGGGCAATTGGGACAAGCTGCTGCCTGAAAAAATCAAGGCCTCGATCAAGATCGGCGGCCACTACTACGCGGTGCCGGTCAACCTGCACAACGAAAACTGGGTTTGGTACAACAAGGCCGTGCTGACCAAGGCCGGCGTCACCAAAGACCCGCAAACCCTGGACGAAATCTTTGCCGCCATGGACAAGGTCAAGGCCACCGGCGTGCTGCCGCTGGCCCTGGGCGGCCAAGGGTGGCAAGAAGGCATCACCTTCCGCTCGATCCTGCTGGCCACCGGTGGCCGTGATCTGTACCTGAAGACCTTCAAGGACAAAGACGCCTCCACCCCTGGCTTCCGCAAGGCCGTGGAGAGCTTCAAGAAGCTCAAGGGCTATGTGGATCCAGGCTCGCCGGGCCGCGATTGGAACATCGCCACCGGCATGGTGATCGAGGGCAAGGCGGGCTTCCAGTTCATGGGTGACTGGGCCAAGGGCGAGTTCGTCAACGCCAAGAAGGCTGCGGGCACCGATTTCGGCTGCTTCATGGCCGGCGGCCCCAAGATGGCCTACGCCATCGGCGGCGACGTGTTCGTGTTCCCCAAGACCAAGGCCGGTGAAACCACCGCTACCCCGGCCCAGCGCAAGCTGGCCGAGCTGATGATCTCGCCGGCTGGCCAGGTCGCGTTCAACAACAAGAAGGGCTCGATCCCGATCCGCACCGACGTCGACCTGACCTCGGTCGACATCTGCGCCCAACAAGGCGTGAACGCGATCAAGGAAAACCGTCTGCTGGAGAGCGACAACGAGCTGCTGACCCCGGATGCCAAGGGCGCGTTTGAAGATGCAGTCAGCAAGTACTGGAACTCGGCCCAGTCGACCGACGACGCCATCAAGGCCATGGGCACGGCCCTGAAGCGCTAAGCCGCTTCACCCCACCCGGGCGCCACGCTGGTGCCCGGGTTCTCCTCCTATTCATTCGTGTGCAGCTGACTGGCGTGTGAAACACCCGGGTCGCGCTGCCGCATGCACCGAGAGTCCCCCATGGCACGCACTACGCGACCTCGACGCCTGAACCTGGCGCTGCACGCCGCCTTGCTCCCCCTGGCCATCACCACGCTGCTGGCCTATGTGGGCTCGGTGCTGTGGAGCATCCGCATCTCGCTGACCACCTCCAAGATGATGCCGCGCAACGACTGGGCCGGCCTGAGCCAGTTCGAACGCCTGTTCGACACCGACCGCTGGATCGTCTCGCTGCAGCACATGGGCCTGCTGGCCGTGGTCTACATCGGCGGCGTGATCATTCTGGGCACGCTGATGGCGGTGTTCATCGACCAGCAGGTCAAGGGCGAGAGCTGGTTCCGCACCATTTTTCTCTACCCCTTTGCGATGAGTTTTGTGGTGACGGGCCTCATCTGGCAGTGGCTGTTCAACCCCACCATGGGGCTGCAAAACTCGGTGCGCGCCATGGGCTGGGAGAGCTTCACCTTTGACTGGACGGTGCGCCAGGACATGGTGCTCTACGCCGTCGGCCTGGGCATGGTGTGGCAGGGCTGCGGCACCACCATGGCCATCATCTTGGCCGCGCTGCGTGGCGTGGACGACGAGCAGTGGAAGGCGGCCCGCCTGGAGGGCGTCTCCAAGCCGCGCTACTACTGGAGCATCGTGCTGCCGCAAATCGGCCCGGCGTTTGCCACCTCGTTTGTGCTGCTGGCCGTGGCGCTGGTGCGCACGTTCGACATCGTGGCGGTGATGACCAGCGGTGGCCCGGGTGACGCCAGCGAAGTGCCGGCCAAATTCATCATCGACCACCTGTTCGGCCGCAACAACATCGGCCTGGCCTCGGCCGCCTCCGTGGTGATGTTGATCACCGTGTTCACCGTGCTGACGCCGCTGCTGTACTGGCGGTCCAAGGTTCAGGCCCGCCTGAACGCCGGCCACTGAAAGAGCCCCGCCATGTCCACATCCTCTACCGTGAAAAGCGCTGCGGGCCGCCCGCACCGCGGCAAGTTCACCCCCGCCCGGCTCGGTGTCTACGCCTTCTTGCTGAGCGCCTCGGCCTTCTTTTTGTTGCCGCTGTATGTGATGGTCGTCACGTCGCTCAAGACGTCTGACGAAGTGCGACTAGCCTTGCTGTTTGCCTGGCCCGCGTCGCCGCAGTTTGGCAACTGGGCGGAGGCCTGGTCCACCGCCTGCATCTCGTTGGCCTGCGAGGGCATCCAGGGTGGCTTCTGGAACTCGGTGCGCTTGGTCGTGCCGGCCACCGCGCTCTCGGTGTTCCTGGCCGCGCTCAACGGTTATGCGTTGAGCTTCTGGAAATCCAAGTGGGGCGACCTGCTGTTTGCAGTCTTGATGCTGGGCGCGTTTGTGCCCTTCCAGGTGATGATTTTTCCGCTGGTCGCGTGGTTCCGCCTGGGCGGGTTCTACAACACCTACTGGTCGATCCTGCTGGTGCACTGCATCTTCGGCATGCCGGTGTTGACGCTGCTGTTCCGCAACTACTACATCTCCATCCCGCAAGAGCTGTTCAAGGCCGCGCGCATTGACGGTGGTGGTTTCTGGCGCATCTTCTTGCAGCTGATGCTGCCGATGGCCACGCCGATGTTGATCGTCGCCACCATCTTGCAAGTCACCGGCATCTGGAACGACTACCTGTTCGGCCTGATCTTCGCCGGCAAGGACAACTACCCGATGACCGTGCAGCTCAACAACCTGGTCAACACGACCTTCGGCGAGCGCCGCTACAACATCGACATGGCCGCCACCATCCTCACCTCGCTGGTGCCGCTGGCCGTGTACTTCTTCTCCGGACGCTGGTTCGTCCGCGGCATCGCCGCCGGCGCCGTCAAGGGCTAAGAAGCTGTGAACGTTTCGCAGCTTCCGAAACAGCACTGATCAAGGTTGAGGCGACGCGCCTCAGTCCCAGAACAACACCCCACACATCGGATCCATCATGGCCAGTGTCCACATCAAAGACCTCGACATCGTCCTCGGCGGCGTGAGCATCCTCAAGTCCATGACCTTGGACATCCAGGACGGCGAATTCCTCGTGCTGCTCGGCCCTTCGGGCTGCGGCAAATCCACGCTGCTGCACACCATTGCCGGCTTCAACGACGTCACCGAGGGCAGCATCTCCATCGGCGACCGCGACGTCACCTGGGCCGACCCCAAGGACCGCGACATCGGCATGGTGTTCCAGTCCTACGCGCTCTACCCGACCATGAACGTCGAGCGCAACATGTCCTTCGGCCTGCGTGTGGCGCGCGTCGACAGCGCCGAGATCGAAAAGCGCGTGAGCAAAGCGGCCGACATGCTGCAGCTCACGCCGCTGCTCAAGCGCCGGCCCTCGCAGCTCTCGGGCGGGCAGCGGCAGCGCGTGGCCATTGGCCGGGCGCTGGTGCGCGATGCCAAGGTGTTCTTGTTCGACGAGCCGCTCTCCAACCTCGACGCCAAGCTGCGCGCCGAGCTGCGCCGCGAGTTGAAGCAGCTGCACCACAAGCTCTCGGCCACCATGATCTACGTCACCCACGACCAAGTGGAAGCGATGACGCTGGCCGACCGCATCGCGGTGATGCGCGCCGGTGTGATCCAACAGATCGGCTCGCCCGACGAGATCTACAGCCGCCCGGTGAACCTGTTTGTGGCGGGCTTTCTGGGCTCGCCGACGATGAACACCGTGCGCGGCAAGCTGAGCGTGGATGCGCAAGGTGTGCCGCAGTTCAGCGGTGAATCTTTGGCTTGCGAAGTCTCGGCCTACCCCTTCTTGAGCCCGGCCAAGGCGAGAGACGTGGTGCTGGGCGTGCGGCCGGAGCAGGTGCGACTGGCTCACGCCGTGAGCGAGCACACCCCGCACAGCGCGCGCATCTCGGTGGTGGAGCCCTTGGGCCCGCAGCAGATCGTCTGGTTCGAGTCCGGCGGTAACACGCTCTCGGCCATCGTCGACGACCAGTGGCAGGGCAAGCCGGGCGACCAGATCGCGTTTGGCTTCGACATCTTGCGCACCTCCCTCTTTGATGCGGGCAGCGAAGCCCGTTTGTGAACGCGCATTTGTGAGTCAGGTGGGCGACGCCGTGGTTGGCGGCGCCTGCGCTGAACCGCTCCCACTGACCGCCCCCCGAGCCTGCCCACCCCATGCGCCCGTTGATCGATCGCTCCTTGCACACCGGCTGGCAACTGCGCGAGGTCGACCCCGCGTTGGGCGAGGCCGCGCTGTGGGCCAGTGACGGCCCCGCTGCGGACTGGTTGCCCGCCACCGTGCCCGGCACGGTCTACCAAGACCTGATCGCACAGGGCCGCATCCCCGACCCCTTCATCGGCCGCAACGAGGCCGAGGTGCAGTGGGTGGCCGACCGCGACTGGGCGTATCGGCTCGACTTTGACCTCGCTGAAGCCGACCGCCGCACAGCGATGGCGCTGGTGTTTGACGGCCTCGATACCTTTGCCCAGGTCTGGCTCAACGGCGAGTGCGTGCGGGTCAGCGACAACATGTTTGTGCCCGCGCGGGTGGACGTGAGCCAGCGCCTGCGCGTGGGCAGCAACCGCCTGTGCATCCGGTTTGACAGCGCCTTGCGCCGCGGCCGCGCGCTCGAAGCGCACCATGGCCGCCGCCCCTTGTGGAACGGCGACGCCAGCCGCCTCTATGTGCGCAAAGCGCCCTACCACTACGGCTGGGACTGGGGCCCGACGCTGCTCACGGCCGGCCCCTGGAAGCCTGTTCGTTTGGAAGCCAGCGACCTGCGCGTGGCCGAGCTGGACAGCACGGTGTGGCTGGCCGACGACTTCGCGCAAGCGCGGGTCGATGTGCGCAGCACGCTCGATGGCGATGTGCACGGTGCGGTGCTGCGCCACCGTTTGCGCGATGCCGCCGGCGCGCTGGTGGCCGAGGTGCAAGCGCCAGCGGCGCAGGCTCAATCGATGAGCCTGCCCATCGCCCAGCCGCAACTCTGGTGGCCCGTGGGCCATGGCGCGCAGCCGCTCTACACGCTGC